>NZ_SYUT01000031.1:0-308949 GCF_005146325.1 Vibrio genomosp. F6
AAATATGGATTATATTAATTTTTTTTGACCTTTTACGAATAATGCATCTATTATTTTCACGTACAGACATTTAAATAATTATAATCAATAAGTGAGGATCTAATGAAACATGCTTTTTTAATTACGTTATTATCACTATTTATTATCCCATCAACGAGTAATGCGAGTCAAAATGGAGGAAAATCCTTTGGTAGCGCTATGAAATGTACATTTAATTCAGGGGCCGTTGAAATGCTCCCAAGAGAACTCTGTAAAGTTTATGGCGGAAAAACAAATTAACATCACGCAAGAGGCTAGAGATCAGTAGATAAAAATACGATCTCTAGCTCATTCATTTTGTCTGACTAAATCTTCAAGAATAGGGCATGCATGATCATTGTTGCCTGGACATTTGTTGATCCAGAGCTCTAATTGCGACTTGATAATCATCAATTCATTTAGTTTGCTGTTTACTTCATCAAGTTTAGTTAGTGCTTTTTCTTTAACTTCAGCACTTGTCGCTTCAGGGTTATTCGCCAGCTGAACTAAACCTTTACACTCTTCTAGAGTGAAGCCTACTCTTCTTGAGCGAGCAACAACCATAAGTTGTTCTGCATGCTTTTTAGTATAAACACGGTATCCATTGTCTGCTCTCAATGGAGGAGAAATCAATCCTTTGTCTTCGTATAAACGCACTGATTTAGATGACAACCCTGTAATTTTTGCAACTTCACTTATATTCATCTTTTATACCTAAATTAGCGTTTATAAAAATCAGCTCCGATAAATGCATCCCAACCACGCTGCCACTCAACCTTTATCATGACGGCTTGCTCATGATCCTCACACTGTCCATTATAGCGTATACCACTGATACCCTTTGCAAAAGCATTATAAGGATTGCAATATTCTAAGAGCCCCTTTTGATAACCTAATGAATATGGTGTTATTTGAAAAGGTACTTTCGCTTTTATTCTATCCAGTATATCAGATTCAACACCATAGCCACTCCGCCCTAGCCTTTCACCTTGACTAAACCAAAACTCATCATCCGTCTGTACATTTTTTGCACATGCAGTCATGGTCATTATAAAACAAGTACAAAGTATAAGTTTCTTCATAAAAAGCCTCTAATATAAAAAAGCTGAGCATACAATGCTCAGCTTTTTCTCATTACTATTTAAGTTATTTTACATTAAATGGGATTGCTAAAATCAACTTAAAGTCTGTTTCATCTTGGAACAAGTTAGCATAGCCATTCCAGCTTGGAGCGTCAGTATCGTTAAAGTACTGAGTGTAATGGAAGGCAACAGTTGCATCTTTAAGAGCGCCAGCTTGAATTGCATAGTTTGCAAATGCACTGTAAGAGTACTCAGTAAGGTCATCATAGCCATCTACTGAAGAACCACCGCCATATGCTCCACTAACACCAGCGCTGAAACCAGTGCCACCTATATCAGCGAAATCACGACTAACTGAACCAAACACAGCTAACTCTTCATGGTGGTTGAAATCAGAACGGTTGTTCCACCAGATATCGTACGCACCATTTGAACCGCCATAGCCAGCTGTTGGGCGATACGCAAACCAGTTACCATCTTCTTCAGCCATTGTGTATGTCGCTTCTGCTCGGTACGAATATGGACCAGAAGAGTAGCTAGATAGGAAGGCTAATTGATACCCAGTATCACCATCATCATATTGATTATCATCGTTGACATAATACAGTTGAGGTGACCAGTAGATTCCACCTTCAGTTGTCCCTTTCACTTTAAAGTGTGCCGTTGTACGTTCATCTAACTTAGAAAAAGCACCGTCTAAAGCAATACCATTATCTAATTTATAGCGAGCACCAACAGAAAATAAGATTTCGTCATCACCATCAACACCAATGAATGCATCAGTTTCTTTATACCATGGAGCTTTATATTCATCAGCAATAACGAAGCCAAGATCTAGAGCACCAAATGTACCGCCAATTTCACCACCACGGTATGTACCTGGAGCAAATGACCAGTTAACACCCAAGCCACTTGCTACTGACGGTTGGAAGTAACCAAGTTTAGCTTTAATATTTTCGCCAAACTTAAACTTAGCCGCTGCAGTTGCGAATGAAACGCCACCTTTTTCTAGTTGACCCCAACAGCCCGAAGAATTTGGTCCATCACAATCTAGGAAGTTCATTTCATGACCAGCACCCACAGAATCATTCCACATATCCCATGTACTGTAGATAACAAAATCAGCACCTACTACATCATTCACATAACCAGAATTAAAACCAAGGTTCACAAAAATACTACCGTGGTTTAGGTTCGTTTCTTTCTTAGTATCATTACCATCTGCATCAGTACCTGCACGGTCACGAGCTCGCATCCAGAAATTTAGATTACCGCTAATTGTTGACTCAGAGAAAAACTCCGACACTTCACCCGTATACTCAGGACCTACTGGGTCATTTGCAAACGCTGGAGCTGCTGCAAGAGCCCCTACCATTGCCGCCGTAATAGCAGATACTTTAAAAAATTTGTCCATGGAAAAACTCCTAAAAAATGGATATAGCTGTATTTTTATTTTTCTCACCTTAAGTTGGCCGCCGAAGGGAGAAGTGATTTCCTATTAAAAACCTAATTATTCCTAATCACGGTTTTTGTGTTTCCTGCATACACCGTGTGTACCCATGGCTATAAGACTAACTTCGCAGCAAAAAACATCAATCATAACTTAATTTTTATCTAAAAAAATATGACCGATAACTAACTTTCATCAACTTAGTGATCTTGATCTTATTTTTTCACACACAGAACCAACAAGAAACCAAACCAAATAAAAACAACAACTTAACAACGGAGAAGAGTGCAAAAAATTGAAGTACCTCGCATAAAGATAAGGAAAGAACTGCTTTTTCTACATAAGAGAGCACTCTCACAAACAAAAAAGTGTGGTTCGTATATGAACTTTTTTAAAAACATAAAATAAAGAGACTCCCTAGTGTTCACAGACAAAAAAAGGCGCTGGTAAAAACCAGCGCCTTTTAGAAATTTTTAGCTATTTATGAACTAAGACATTAAAGAAATGAGGTCTTGTTCGGATTTGATTTCCACGCCTAAATCTTGTGCCTTGGCTAATTTTGAACCTGCATTTTCGCCAGCAAATAGAATATCGGTTTTCTTAGAGACACTACCTGTCACCTTAGCTCCTAAAGCCTGCAATGCAGCTTTCGCTTCACTCCGACCTAATTGAGAGAGACTTCCTGTGAGCACCACGGTTTTTCCAGCTAATGGCTGAGGAGTATCTTCACTTGCAGCCACTACATCATCCCAAACCACACCATTCTCAATAAGTTTATTAACTACGTTCATATTAGTTTCTTGAGAGAAAAAAGTGACAATATGTCGCGCAACAATATCGCCTATATCAGAAACTTTAACTAATGCTTCATGATCTGCGGCGATAACGGCTTCTAAAGAGCAAAAATGCTGTGCCAAATTTGCAGCGGTCGCTTCACCCACTTCTCTAATACCTAACGAATAAAGAAATCTAGGCAGGGTTGTTTGTTTTGATTTTTCCAGTGCCGCGACAACATTTTGTGCCGACTTAGGCCCCATACGATCTAAAACGGTCAATACACCTGCACTTAACTTAAACAAGTCCGCAGGCGTACCCACCATCTCACGCTCAACAAGCTGCTCGATAACTTTTACACCTAGCCCATCAACATCCAGAGCCTTACGAGAAACAAAATGCTTTATGGCCTCTGAACGCTGCGCCTGACACACAAGTCCTCCCGTACAGCGCGCGACTGCCTCTCCCTCAATGCGTTCGATCTGAGAGTCACAGACGGGGCAAGTTTGTGGGAAAACGATGTCTGTTGCGTTTTCAGGGCGACGTTCCAACACAGCTGATACAATTTGCGGTATGACATCACCAGCACGGCGAATAATAACACTATCGCCAATTTTCACGCCTAATCTTTCAATTTCATCAGCATTATGCAAAGTCGCGTTACTGACAGTTACGCCACCGACGAATATTGGTTCCAGTTTGGCTACTGGCGTTATCGCCCCCGTTCGCCCAACTTGAAATTCAACATCATTTAACAAGGTGATCTCTTCTTGCGCTGGAAATTTATAAGCAATGGCCCAGCGGGGTGCTCGTGCAACGAAACCTAATTGGATTTGAGCATCAATATCATCGACTTTAATGACCACGCCATCGATCTCGTAAGAAAGCGCATCACGGCGTTGCATTATCTCTTGGTAATACGCCTTCACGTCATCAAGAGATGTTAATTGACGCGTTTCAGGGCACATAGGCAGCCCCCACGCTTTCAGTTGCACAAATCTATCGTAATGGCTGTTCTTTAGCTCAATGCCTTCCACTACACCCACACTGTACGCATAAAAACTTAAAGGCCGTTTTGCGGTAATTCTAGAATCTAGTTGACGTAAGCTCCCTGCCGCGGCATTTCTTGGGTTAACAAAAACTTTATCGCCTTTTTTCAGCGCTAGTTCATTAAGTTTCTCAAAACCCGCTTTGGGCATAAAAACTTCACCACGAACTTCAATACGCTGTGGCCACCCTTCACCTTGGAGTTTGAGAGGGATCGCACTGATTGTACGTACGTTTTCAGTGATATTCTCACCCGTACTACCATCACCACGCGTTGCAGCTTGAACTAAGATGCCATTCTCATAAAGAAGACTCACCGCTAAACCATCCAGCTTTGGTTCACAACAGAAAAGATCGAGGTTCGCTGATGGAGCACGATCTTTCATTCGCTTATAAAAACTGTCTAACTCTTGATCATCAAACGCATTATCTAGCGACAACATTGGAATTTCATGGCTAACCTGAGTAAACCCGTCTAACGGTTTACCTCCAACGCGCTGACTAGGAGAGTCAATAGTGATCAAATCGGGGTGTAACTCTTCCAACTCAAGTAACTCACGCATTAAACGATCATATTCAGCATCGGGAATTACCGGGTTATCTTCTACATAGTACAAAATGGCGTGATGATGTAAGGTTTCACGAAGTTGATCTAATTTAATTTGAATATCATTCATTTGTTCTGAGCTTAATAGGGGCATGAGTTTCTCTACTTACTTTCCTAAAACATATTGCAATAAAAAAGGCCCCTCAAAGGAGCCTTCATTTCTCACTGCATTAATGTTTAATCAGTATTAATACGGTTTATTTGGCACTTTGCGCGGCTTTAAATTCTTGTATTTGACGGCGACAAGCTGCAATTCTATCTGGCGTAATCAGATTACGAGCTTCGTCTAATACGTTACCTGACATGTCATCAGCAATCTGCTGAGCCGTTTTCAACATTAACTTGAAATTCTGTTCTGCATCGCCATAGCAAGGCAGCGTCATGAAGAACGAAATCCCTTTTGTAGAAAAATCAGCAGGATCGCTATGTTCTAAAGTCCCAGGTTGCATCATATTCGCAACGCTAAATAGCACTTTTCCAGTTCCAGACAAATCTGAATGTCGATGGAAAATCGCCATTTCACCATAAATCAATCCATTTTGCTGCATGCTATCAAATAGTTTAGTGCCTACAAATGGTTCTTCACCTGAGCAATGTACATTCAGCACAATCACTTGCATTTCAGGTTCAGGTTGCTCTTTAATAGCCTCTGAATTTTGATTATCCGAAAGTGAGCTTTGCGAAAGTGCAGAGTTATCATCATCTTCAATCGCAGAAAAAGAGTCGACTCTATCAAATCCACTAAGCTCTTCCTCATTTACGATAACGTCATCGTTCCCTTGTTCATCTGCCGTAAAAGGAACGAATTCTTCTGCTTTCGATTCTTTAGAAACGCTCAATTCAAGTTCATCTTGAGCATGATCAATCAAGGGATCGACAAATTCAGGTTCATCATTATGACCAAAATCAGGTTCTTTTCTCACTTTACGAATGATTTCAAAATCATCCTCAGGAGCAAATGAGCGAACAGGCGCCTCTTCTTTCTCATCAGAATCATCTAAATCTAGTTTACCGAGTGGCTTATTCCCAAACTTAGATTTCCCTTCTTTCTTACTAGTCCAAAGACCATGAAACAATAATGCGGCGATCGCTAGCGCGCCAACAATTATGAGTACGAATCGCAATTCCTGCATTGTTTACTCTCTGCTTCTTAGTGATAGCATTTAAATGGTGTTATTTTAATCATCTTAATAAAAACACTCTAAATCAACGTCACTAAGGTGGGTTAAATCGGCTTATACCGCTACTCTATCAAATCTCTATGCTATTTTAGAACAACTTAATGTGAGAAGTTCCCCACATGCTGAGATTTTCATCATGCTTTTCTTCTAAATTTGGTTAAGTACAATACAAAAAGTCATTTACGGTAAAATATAAAACATTATGAACTCAGAGAACAAACAAAGATCAGGTTTTGGCTATTTCTTTTATGGATTAGAGTTAGCCCTAACACCGGGCATTCGCCAATATGTATTACTTCCACTTCTCGCAAATATCGTACTAGTCGGCGGGGCGTTGTTTTTCCTATTTTCAAACCTTGATGCTTGGATAACCAACTGGATGGGGCAACTTCCTGAATTTCTTTCATGGTTAAGTTATCTTTTGTGGCCGCTTCTTGTATTAACTATTCTGGCTACTTTCTCTTACTTCTTCAGTACGCTAGCCAATTTTATAGCGGCTCCATTTAATGGTCTATTAGCTGAAAAAGTAGAGATGAAGCTATCTGGTCAGAAAGTCAATGATGATGGCCTGATGGACGTGCTAAAAGATACGCCACGCATCCTTGCTCGCGAATGGCGCAAATTACGTTATGTCTTACCAAAAGCTATTGGACTCTTTTTAATATTGCTCATTCCCGCTCTTGGCCAAACAGTAGGTCCTATATTGTGGTTTTTATTCACGGCTTGGATGTTAGCGATTCAATACTGTGATTATCCTTTCGATAACCATAAAATCGATTTCTCTACCATGAGAAACAATTTGAAACAAAAACAGACGAAAGCTTATAGCTTTGGTGCTTTAGTGTCAGTGTTCACCACCATACCAGTGCTGAATCTATTTGTTATGCCAATTGCCGTTTGTGGTGCGACAGCTCTTTGGGTTGCCGAATATAAAGATTTCCACAAATAAACCACTGAATTCCTGCAAAATGAGGAGAACTCTCTCGTGGTTCTCCCATTAATCTACCAACCTCCCATAAGATATAACTTTTTAATCCTTCTCCATTTTTTTGTTCTAACATAAGCTCTCAGTACGACTCCAAACGCTACCCAACAATTGGCGACCATCTAAGATACCCAGTTGTTTAGAACATACATGAAGGAACATCATAATGAGCAAAATTTACGAAGATAACAGCCTAACTATTGGTAACACTCCCCTTGTGCGTTTAAACAAAGTAAGTAAAGGCAAAGTACTCGCTAAAATCGAAGCACGTAATCCAAGCTTCAGTGTGAAATGCCGTATCGGTGCCAATATGATTTGGGAAGCTGAAAAAGCGGGTACTTTAAAGCAGGGAATTGAACTCGTAGAACCAACAAGTGGTAATACTGGTATTGCTTTAGCTTTTGTTGCGGCAGCTCGTGGCTATAAGTTAACTCTGACAATGCCTGAATCAATGAGTTTAGAGCGTCGTAAACTTCTCAAGGCTCTTGGGGCTAACTTAGTTCTTACTGAAGCACCAAAAGGCATGAAAGGCGCTATCGCAAAAGCAGAAGAGATTGTGGCAAGCGACCCAAGTAAGTTCTTACTGTTACAACAATTCAACAACCCAGCTAACCCGCAGATTCACGAAAAAACGACAGGCCCTGAAATTTGGGACGCGACTGATGGCGAGATTGATGTATTCGTTTCTGGTGTGGGTACAGGTGGTACATTAACGGGAACAAGTCGTTACATTAAAGGTGAAAAAGGCAAAGCCATTGTCTCTGTCGCTGTAGAACCAGCTGAATCTCCAGTGATCGCCCAAGCTCTCGCAGGGCAAGAAATCACACCTGCGCCACATAAGATTCAAGGTATTGGTGCCGGATTTATTCCTGGAAACCTCGATTTAGAGCTAATTGACCGTGTAGAAGCCGTTACTTCAGATGAAGCGATTGAGATGGCTCAACGCCTAATGGAAGAGGAAGGAATTCTTGCGGGAATCTCTTCTGGAGCAGCGGTTGTTGCGGCCAACAGATTAGCTGAACTACCTGAATTTGAAGGGAAAACTATTGTAACCATCTTACCAAGCTCTGGTGAGCGTTACCTCAGCACGGCTCTGTTTTCAGGTGTTTTTACCGAGAAAGAGAACCAACAATAATATGTGGTCAAATCAATTTTTAATTTAAAAAAGCCCCTTTATGGGGCTTTTTTGTTGATCCTGACTCCACCTTTGGTAATATCAGCCCTGTATTATTTTAAGCTTCAAAATAAAAGAAGCAAAATACACATTTTCATTGATCGCAGGTTTGGTTTAATCAAATTGGCGATTGAAAAAAATTAAACTAGTATCAGTTCTAATACGATTGAGAAACTTCTTCCCTAGCCGGAACAGGTTAAAACGGTTAAGCTGAAATGGTTAATAATCATACAAAAATAAATTAATTGGGGTATATCACATGTACGAGAAGCAAGTAGAAATTACAGCAGAAAATGGTCTTCACACACGTCCTGCTGCACAGTTTGTTAAAGAAGCTAAAGCATTTGACGCAGACATCACTGTAACTTCTAACGGCAAAAGCGCTAGCGCGAAAAGCCTTTTCAAACTGCAAACTCTTGGCCTAGTAAAAGGCACTGTAGTGACTATTTCAGCAGAAGGCCCACAAGCTCAACCTGCAGTTGATCACCTAGTTGCTCTTATGGACCAACTACACTAATAATTGATTTATATTTAAAAGCCATTTTGCTATTGCGAAGTGGCTTTATTAAATATAACCGATCATTGGCGCTATAATTAACGTTAGCAAATAGCACTCATTCTCCCGTTTACAGTTGACCAACTTAAGGTAAAGCTATGATTTCAGGCATCCTAGCATCTCCAGGTATTGCTTTTGGTAAAGCACTACTACTTCAAGAAGATGAAATTGTCCTAAATACTCACTCTATCTCTGACGATCAAGTAGAAGCAGAAGTTCAACGCTTTTTTGATGCTCGTAACAAATCTTCTCAACAATTAGAAATCGTTAGACAAAAAGCACTTGAAACATTTGGCGAAGAAAAAGAAGCAATCTTTGAAGGCCACATCATGTTGCTGGAAGATGAAGAGCTAGAAGAAGAAATTTTAGCCCTTATCAAAAAAGACAAGATGCATGCAGACAACGCGATCCATACCGTGATCGAAGAACAAGCTGTCGCTCTTGAATCTCTTGATGACGAATACCTAAAAGAACGTGCAACAGATATCCGTGATATCGGCACGCGCTTTGTTAAAAATGCACTAGGCATCAACATTGTATCTATCAGTGATATCAATGAAGAAGTGATCCTAGTCGCTTACGATCTAACACCGTCAGAAACTGCACAAATCAACCTAGATTACGTTCTTGGTTTCGCTTGTGACATCGGTGGTCGTACTTCTCATACTTCAATCATGGCTCGTTCACTTGAACTTCCAGCTATCGTTGGTACTAACGATATTACGAAGCAAATCAAGAATGGCGACATGCTTGTGCTAGATGCGATGAACAATAAAATCATCGTAAACCCATCAGACGCTGAATTAGCAGAAGCTCAAAAAATCAAAGCCGATTTTGAAGCAGAAGCAGCTGAACTAGCTAAACTTAAAGATTTACCAGCAATCACTCTTGATGATCATCAAGTAGAAGTTTGCGGTAACATCGGTACAGTAAAAGATTGCGATGGCATCATCCGTAACGGTGGTGAGGGCGTTGGTCTGTACCGTACAGAATTCTTATTCATGGATCGCGATGCCCTTCCTACTGAGGAAGAGCAGTACGTTGCTTATAAAGAAGTAGCGGAAGCAATGCATGGTGAATCAGTGATTATCCGTACTATGGATATCGGTGGTGATAAAGATCTACCTTATATGGATCTTCCACAAGAAATGAACCCGTTCCTAGGCTGGCGCGCTGTTCGTATCAGTCTAGATCGTCGTGAAATTTTACGTGACCAACTACGTGGCATCCTGCGTGCTTCTGCACACGGAAAACTACGTATCATGTTCCCAATGATTATCTCTGTTGAAGAAATCCGTGAACTGAAAAAAGCGATTGAAGAATATAAAGTTGAACTTCGAGCTGAAGGTTTGGCCTTCGATGAAGAGATCGAAATTGGTGTTATGGTTGAAACTCCAGCAGCAGCTGCGATTGCTCATCACCTAGCGAAAGAAGTTAGTTTCTTCTCTATTGGCACAAATGACTTAACTCAATATACTCTTGCAGTAGACCGTGGTAACGAGATGATTTCTCATCTTTACAACCCACTTTCTCCAGCTGTTTTAACTGTTATTAAACAAGTTATTGATGCATCTCATAAAGAAGGTAAATGGACTGGTATGTGTGGCGAGCTTGCTGGCGACGAACGTGCTACTCTACTTCTACTTGGTATGGGTCTAGATGAGTTCAGTATGAGCGGAATATCTATCCCTAAAGTGAAGAAAGTTATCCGTAACTCAAACTTCTCTGAAGTAAAAGCGATGGCTGAAGAAGCACTTTCTCTGCCTACAGCGGCAGAAATTCAAGCTTGCGTTGAAAAATTTATCGCAGAAAAGACAAACAACTAATATAATTGGTTGATTCAAAAATATTCTTTAGGAGCAAGACATGGGTCTGTTTGACAAACTTAAGAAACTAGTATCTGACGATAGCGCTGACGCGGGTGCAATCGAAATTATCGCACCTCTATCTGGTGAGATCGTAAACATTGAAGATGTGCCAGACGTAGTTTTCGCTGAAAAAATCGTTGGTGACGGTATCGCGATCAAACCTACTGGCGACAAAATGGTAGCTCCAGTAAACGGTACTATCGGTAAAATCTTCGAAACTAACCACGCATTCTCTATTGAGTCTGATGATGGCGTTGAGCTTTTTGTTCACTTCGGTATCGATACTGTTGAACTAAAAGGCGAAGGCTTCAAGCGTATCGCTGAAGAAGGCCAATCAGTTAAAGCTGGTGACACGGTTATCGAATTTGATCTTGCGCTTCTTGAAGAGAAAGCAAAATCAACACTGACTCCAGTTGTTATCTCTAACATGGACGAAATCAAAGAGTTGAACAAACTTGCTGGTTCTGTTGTTGTTGGTGAAACACCAGTACTGCGCGTAACTAAGTAATTAGAATTAGCTACCCTAAAACGTAAAAATGCTGCCTAATGGCAGCATTTTTTTTATTCCAGTAAAACCAATCTAGTCAACTAAGGAAATAAACTAAGATAATAAGCCTAATGCTGCACTAGGGATCTGTTTAGCTTGAACCAATAAAGTCGATGTCGCTTGTTGTAAGGCTTGAGATTTAAACTGATTAACAGATTCTCTGGCAAAGTCGGCATCTTTAATTCGGCTTTTAGACGCGGTCATGTTCTGATTTATGCTATGCAGGTTATCAATGGTGACTTCTACTCGATTTTGAAAACTACCAATTTCACTGCGGTGTGAATCGACATATTTCATCGCCGTATCGACAAGCGATACGCCCAACTGTGACTGCCCTAGCGAACTTAAGTCTAAATCATCAAGCGTGAGTAAATCACCGCCTTCAAAATCAAGCTGTTCATTCAAACTACCCGAAACATCAAAACCCTTGGGAGCACTCAACGCCCCCATAAACAATTGAAGCTTCCTATCTTCGGTAACAGATGCGTTCACAATATCTTGTTGAGAATTAATGTAAGTCGCGACCTCATTAATACTATCACCGGCCTTCAGTCGAATCTGTTGATTTTGTTTCTCCCCACTCACATCATCATACTTCACATTCAATGAGAGATTGCTTTTAGGAACTTGCCAAGTTTCATCAACACTTTCATTTGCAATGTAATAATGCCCTCCCGTCTCTGGAAGGTTGGTACTCATATTTTTTAAATGAAGTGATATAGAGTCAGCATTTGGGCTAATGTTGAAGCTCTGGGAACCAAATGAGCCATTAAACAGATTTTTACCTGCAAAAGTGGTCGTTTGAGCAATTCTGTTTAGTTCATCTTTTAATGCACTGGCCTCATGCTGGATCCCATCACGATCATCTTGAGAGTTTGAACCGTTGGATGATTGTAGCGATAAAGACCGTAATCGTTGCAGCATGTCACTGCTTTCTTGAAGCGCACTCTCTGCCGTTTGAGCAACCGAGTAGGCATTGGCGGCATTGCTCAACGAAACATCAATACCCCGAGTTTGTGTACTTAAGGTATTTGATATTTGCATTCCTGCGGCATCGTCACTCGCAGAGTTTATCCGATAGCCTGAATTCAATTTTCGCTGCGTGTCAGATGTTTCAGAAGCAGCGTCGCTAAAATACCGCTGAGTGATCATCGCAGATGTATTAGTATTGAGTGAAATCATCTAACCGATACCTTTCTCCTGTACACCTGTAGTTAACCCACTAGAAATACCAACGTTATTACCTATGGAGTGTCAATCTAGACACACCATAGGTAATAAGAGTTGCTATGAATAAATCCAGATAAGCAAAAAGCCAAGTAACATTACTTGGCTTCTATTTTATCGTTAAGCTTTAACCTAACATTTAGCCTAACATTTAGCCTAGCATTTAGCCTAGCAAGCTTAATGCTGAGTTAGGCGCTTGCTTCGCTTGTGCAAGAATTGAGCTTGATGCCTGACCAAGAATTTGTGTCTTCGTCATTTGCGTCGTTTCTTTCGCGAAATCGGTATCTTTGATACGGCTCTTCGATGCATTAACATTTTCGTTAATGTTATCTAAGTTGTTGATTGCATGTTCGAAACGGTTTTGGAAAGCACCCAATTCTGCACGGTGGCTATCGACATATTTAAGTGCTGCATCAATAACAGCAACAGATTCTTGTGAACCGCCAACCGTTCTTACATCAATAGTATCAACCGTTTCTTTACGACCCGCTTGCATGTCTAGCTCACCAGCAAGACCGCCAGAGAATTCAACGTCGCCCGATACTTTGTTGCTACCCGCAAACATTTGAAGTGCGCCATCTTCTGTAACTGATGCTTTTACTAAATCTGTTTGACCATTAATGTAAGTAGCAAGTTCTTCGATATCATCACCCGCTTTCGCGCTAATGTTGATTTCTTGTTCTTGGCCTGCTGTATCAGTCAGCTTAATCGTAAGGTCGTTAGCGTCTGATTTAACCGCCCAATCTTTATCTTTTGCTTCGCCAGCTTGGTAACCTGTGCCACCCATTTTTGAGTTATCTGAACGCATATCGCGTAGAGAAAGCATGACCGCTTCACCGTTATCAGCACCAATTTGGAATGATTTCGTGCCGTGAGTGCCATTAAGTAGCTTATTGCCACCAAATGATGTGGTTTCTGCAATACGGTTTAGTTCATCGTTAAGCGCCGTTACTTCTTCTTGAATCGCTACACGCTCAGCTTTTGAGTTTGAGCCGTTTGAAGATTGTAGTGACAAGTCACGCATACGTTGAAGGATGTTGGTTGTTTCATTCATTGCACCTTCTGCTGTTTGTGCAATTGAAATACCGTCATTTGCGTTACGTACTGCAACATCAAGACCACGGCTTTGTACGTTTAAACGGTTCGAAATTTGTAGACCCGCTGCGTCGTCTTTCGCACTGTTAATTTTGAAGCCTGATGATAGGCGTTCCATTGAGGTTTGCTGAGCACTTGTCGAATTATTAAGGTGACGCTGTGCTGTCATCGCTGATACGTTAGTATTTACATTAACTGCCATGGTAATTTCTCCAATTGATTTTTCGTTGTAGCGGTTTTCGACGTCTCGAAAAACCAAGTAGTTCTCTCAAAGTTACTTTTAATAACGGCGCTAATTGGAAATTCTTTAACTTTTTTTTAAGGTTTTCTTATAAAAAAGGCAGTTATACCTAAAAAGGTGATGAAGTAGGAAAAAAGAGCAAATAACTGAAAAAAGTACTCAAGTATCAATCGATGCGGTCGATGGGCGCACGAGCTATTCCACTGTTACTCACTTTTACTACGTATGCTTAGATGCTTAGATGCTTAGATGCTTAGATGCTTAGATGCTTAGGGTGCTTTGATTTTAGAAAAAGGAAAACAATATATGCCTGTAGAGCTGGCAGGTTATGATTTTTGGCTGAATGTAGGATTTATAATATAGGAGACTAGAACGCCAATTTGTAGATAGGTTTATTGTACTAATTCAATAAAGTTAACGCTAAATTGGGCGTCTGTTTGGCTTGAGCAAGAATTGAGGTGCTCACTTGTTGCAGGATTTGTTGTTTGATCATTTGTGTCGTCTCTTTTGCGTAATCAGTATCCACAATTCGACTATTGGATGCGGCTAAATTCTCATGAACGTTATCGAGATTATTGATCGCGTGATCGAAGCGATTTTGCAATGCGCCGAGTTCCGCACGGTGGCTATCTACATATTTCATCGCCGTATCTAAAACGGATACGGCCCTTTGCGCGCCGCCTACATTGGTGATATCAATATCATTCACGGTTTCATAAGCGCCAGAGCTCATCGACAACTCATCCGCCAAGCTCCCACTAAACTGAATGGTACCTGCCGTCTTTTCACCCGCCATAAAAACTTGCAGTTGCCCCTCATCATTAACCGATGCTGACACCTGATCCGTTTTACCATTGATGTAAGTCGCTAACTCCTCGATGTCATCACCAGCTTTCGCCTTAATATCGATGGTTTGTGGCTGACCCTTAGCGTCCGTAAATGTCATTGAGAACTGGCGATTACCCGGTGACACTTGCCAACTGGAGTCCATCGCATTCATTGATGCATAACTAAAGCCGCCCATATCAATGCCATCGGTTCTCATATTATTCAGGCTAACTTGAACCGCTTCACCCGAACTGGCACCAATTTGAAATGAAGCCTTCCCAAACTGACCATTCAGTAGCTTCTTTCCACCAAATGATGTTGTCTCTGCGATTCGATTTAACTCGTCATTAAGAGCCGTCATCTCCTCCTGTAAGGCAACTCTTTCAGCCTTGCTGTTAGAGCCATTCGAAGATTGTAACGAGAGATCTCGCATGCGCTGCATAATGTTTGTCGTCTCATTCATGGCACCCTCAGCGGTTTGCATGATTGAAATACCATCATTAGCGTTACGAACCGCAACGTCTAAACCTCGCATTTGAGATTCGATACGATTGGAAATTTGTAAACCAGCAGCATCATCTTTTGCACTATTAATACGCCTCCCCGAAGCTAAACGCTCCAGAGATTGGTTCAGCATATCTGTTGCGTTCGTCAGATTTCTCTGGGCAACTAGTGCTGATACATTGGTATTAACGGTAATAGACATTCGCTCTGCAATTCACCAAAAATTAGGGTCTGTTCTCTTATCGGCGAAAATTGAGGCAACTTTAGTAAAATAAAAGGGAAGCCATTCGCTTCCCTTTACAGGTATTGAACTAATGACTAGGCCATAGATAGTGTTAGCAACATCTCTTGAGAAGGTGCGAAGAAATACGCGCCAGTGACCGCATGTGTAAATCGTAATAGCTGATCGGTTTTACCATCTGTTACGCCATACATACTTTCAAGCATTGCCGTAAAGTTATGCACGTTATTACAGTAAGCGATAAACAGCAGGCCATGATCGCCACTTGCGCTACCGTATGGAAGGCTATGACGAACTATTTTCAATCCCTTACCTTCCTCTTTAATATCAACACGACCTACATGAGATGCAGCAGGAACATCATCTAATTCAATAGAGTCTGGTTTCGTTCTTCCAATGACCTTCTCTTGAGCTGAAACACCTAAGCGGTTCCAAGCTGGCAGGTCATGCAAAAAACGTTGAACCATGACATAACTGCCACCAGCAAAATCCCCTTCTGCGACCAGTGCCACCTCTTTACGCTGCTCAGCTTTAGGATTCTCTGTACCATCCACGAAATCCGTCATATCTCTTGAATCAAGATAACGGTAACCATACGTTTCATCGACGACAGCGACATCATCTGCGATCTCAGCCAATAATTTGCGTACCACATAGAAATGCAGGTCGTGGCGATTAGAGTGGCAGTGAATCAACACATCGACATTTGTACTAGGTGCAGTAATATCGCCTTCACCAAGCTCTGGGAATTCAATTAATTCTGAAGGCGCAGCTTGGCTAAAGTTCTTCCAAAAGGCATGAGAAAACGCAACGGAGACCGTGAGATCAGATCCAGGTTGCGCTTGATTGAGTTCTTCTACTAATGCAGGTAAGCCTTGAAGTTGAGTTAATACATCAGCGGCATTGCTTGTCACTTTTAGTTGAGCATAAAGTGCAAATGGGCCAGCTTCAGGCAATATTGCAGATTGCGGTTGTACCATGAGAAATCCTCTCTTATTTTTTGCTCAGTGTAATATTTTTCTTGCGGTATATCTTGATTCTGATCACTAAGCCTCTGAACTAAAATCAGGAATTTTAAAACAATCTTTTACGGTTCGACTTTTATATAAATAGATTGCAGCCCAAAGAAGTAGCAATAGTGTAATACCATTCGGCCAGCTAAAAAGCCCGTTACTCAAATAGACATGATAAGCCGTTTGAACAACTTGTAATAACACCACACACAGCGTCACCCAACGTCCCTGACTACTTATTGAATTAATCCATTTTCTATCGGGGCTACGTAGGTTAATCAACCACATATAAATAATGCTAGGTACTCCAACCACCAACCCAAGGTAGAGCATGGCATGATCTGGATAGACGATCTCTAATATTTTGGCACCACTGTCCCTGCTCGCGCCTGCCACAACAAAGACAACCCATGCCTTAGCGAGAAAAAGCCAACTTAACCATACCAGTAATGGGGCTTTTAAGAACCCATGCTGGTCATACTGTTCAAAAGCGTAGCGCACTTCACTGTCTCAAATTACAAAAATGAAAAAATCACTTTAACTTAATTCTTCGTAAAAGTTATAGTGAATAAAGAAGATATTATTTAAGTGTCGTGCTCACTTCAGCATTGCTCTTTGACCTAAGTTGACTAAGAACATGAAAACGAAAAACAACACCTCACTGGAAACGCAACAAGAAGCCATGAAAGTCGCAAAATCTATTCAAAAGCCTAACCAGACCAAAGAGCAAACAAAGCTCGTTGCAGCAGGTATTGAGAAAGGGATAACTCTGTATAAAAAACAGCAGAAAGAGAAAAGTCGTCAAGCGGATAAAGCGAAGAAAAAAGAGCAAAAATCAAAGCAACAACAAATCAAATCACAAGACGAGATATCAGACTCTTCATCGTCAGAGGTTCAGCAGTCCAAAACCTCATTACTGCCTTGGCTATTACTCGTCATAAGCTGGATCGGTTTTGCGCTCTATATTACGCAACAATAGGAAACATCATACAACAGCAGGAAGCCGTCCATAGTCTCAACTTCAGCTCAGTAATTTGAAATAACGATTATTGACTCGAAAGGAATACTAATGAGCGATGCATAGATCTAAAAAAGCCAGCATGATGCTGGCTTCGTTTTCCAAGTTTAAGCGGTAAAGCCTAAACTCGTTGCGATATCATCTTCTCGCTCGGTTACCCACTGACTATCAAATGGTCCCCAATCCGATAATTGATAATAGCCGTCATTGTGACGTCGTCCATCTTGAACAAACATCAACTCAATACCAATACCCGGCAATGCTTTCAATACATCTTGGATAGTACGGCGAGGCCAGCCCGTCTTCTCAATGAGTTTCGGTACATTTGGCCTTTCAAGGCTTTCCACTAACAAAGCTAAATACAGTCGCCTTGCAAAAACAGGACTCAGTTCCATTGACACCTCCATTACTGTGCAACAGTATTATTTCTTTTTTCGGTTTGTGTGTGTTGAGATTGATCAATAACTCTCCAATTGGCATGGTTTGTGCGCTTTTTTTTGGTCAACAAATTATTTATCGCTCTATTTTGTGTGTCTCGACGCTTCCTGTTAGGATTTAAACACAATAATAAAGTTGCAAACTTACTTGGTGAACCGCGTAATAATTGACTCATTGAGCAACTCAATTCGTTAACTACGCTAAAAATCACCAACTGCGTTTAGAAAGGAAGAGAAATGACAGCCATCATG
The DNA here is from genome assembly GCF_005146325.1 of Vibrio genomosp. F6. Lineage (NCBI taxonomy): Bacteria > Pseudomonadati > Pseudomonadota > Gammaproteobacteria > Vibrionales > Vibrionaceae > Vibrio > Vibrio genomosp. F6. Next base: position 18,146 of record NZ_SYUT01000031.1, read on the forward strand.
TACGGCATCCCAAATTGCGATACCATCAAAAAAGCAAAAAAGTGGCTTCAAGCCGAAGAGATTGAATTTACGTTCCACGACTATCGAAAGCAGGGAATAACGGAAGCGTTAGTGAACGAATTTTGCCAGCAACTTGGTTGGGAAAACGTATTAAATAAGCGTGGAACGACTTACCGTCAGCTACCTCAAGAACAGAAAGATAACTTAGATAGCGACAACGTAATATCTCTACTTGTGGAGCAACCTGCAATGATCAAGCGCCCTATCATTTATATTGGCGAGCAGTATCATGTTGGCTTCAAAGCGGATTCATACGTTTCAATTTTCAAATAAAAGGATTTTCAAGGATGACAGATAGCCCAGTACTGGCCTTAGCAAAAGATTTAATTGGTCGCCAGTCAGTGACTCCCGAAGATGCGGGATGTCAAAAACTCATGATTGATCGCTTAAAAGCACTCGGTTTTACTATTGAAGAGATGATCTTTGAAGATACCACCAATTTTTGGGCTCGCCGAGGAACCGAAGCGCCACTGTTTGCCTTCGCAGGGCATACTGATGTCGTGCCCGCTGGACCATTAGAAAAGTGGGACACTCCACCATTTGAACCGACGATTATTGATGGCTACCTTCACGGTCGTGGTGCTGCGGATATGAAAGGCTCACTTGCCAGCATGATCGTCGCCGTTGAGCGTTTCATCGCTGAGCATCCTGATCACAAAGGCTCGATTGGCTTCCTCATCACATCTGATGAAGAAGGACCATTCATTAATGGTACGGTTCGTGTTGTTGAAGCACTAATGGCACGCGGTGAAAATATTGATATGTGTATCGTTGGGGAACCATCAAGCACCAATTCCGTTGGCGATGTAGTTAAAAATGGCCGTCGTGGCTCGATCACTGGCGATTTATGTGTCAAAGGGATACAAGGGCATGTCGCCTACCCCCACCTAGCACGTAACCCTGTTCATCAATCACTGCTGGCTCTTAATGAGCTATCAACAACAAAGTGGGATGATGGTAACGCGTACTTCCCTCCCACCAGCTTCCAAATCCCCAACATTCACGCCGGAACAGGAGCATCAAACGTTGTTCCTGGTGAGTTAAATGTTCAGTTTAATCTGCGTTTTAGCACCGAGCTTTGTAACGATGTCATCGTAGAGCGTATCCGCGCCATTTTAGATAAACACGATCTCGACTATGAGCTCAAGTGGACATTCAATGGCGACCCATTCTTGACGGACACTGGCGATCTACTCGATGCGGTTGTTTTTGGTGTAAATACCGTTAACCAACACAAGCCTGAACTTCTTACGACAGGTGGAACATCTGATGGCCGATTTATCGCTCGTATGGGCGGTCAAGTTGTTGAACTAGGCCCGGTGAATGCCACAATTCATAAGGTCAATGAGTGTGTCAAAGTGGAAGACCTAGAGCTTCTTGCCGACATGTACCAACATACATTGCAATATCTTTTCGCTAATAAATAAGGGCGAACCATGACTCCTGAGCAGCTAACAGGTCAAACAAACGATCATTTAGTTCCGGTCACCATTGGGCAAAAAGAGTTTTTAATTCATCCTAATGTACAGAACGATTTATTGGCATTATCTGCTGCTGCTCAGCAAGCTGGATTTCAAATGCACATTGCCAGCGGGTTTCGAGACTACGCTCGGCAAAAAGCCATTTGGGATAATAAATTCTCAGGGCATAGCACCATTAACGATACGCACAACCAAGCTATTCCTTTTGACTCTATGACCGAAGAGCAGAGAATATTTGCGATTTTGCGCTGGTCGGCACTGCCCGGAGCCAGTCGTCATCATTGGGGGACTGATTTTGATCTCTTTGCTGCAGACCGACTTCCTGAAAATACAAAGCTTCAATTAGAAACTTGGGAATATGATACTGGTCATCAAGCGGAGTTCTCTATTTGGCTAAAAGCGAACCTTGGAACGTTTGGTTTTTTCATCCCTTATTCTCAAGATCTAGGCGGCGTCGCGGTTGAGCCTTGGCATATTAGCCACCGTTTAACCGCAGCATCTTGCTTAGAGCAATTGACGCAAGATCAATTAGCCAGCCAAATAAAAACATTGCCGATTTTGGGGCAGGAACAGGTGCTACAGAACCTTTCTACCATCTATACTCAATATGTTACTAACATCCGTTCTTAACGTTACTGAGCCCAACAAAGCCAATGGGGACAAGTTTGGTTCCTAGAGCGAGAGGATAAATTCATGGAGTTTTTAACTAACCCGTGGGTGATTAGCATCATTGTGGTGAGCGTGGTGGTTGGAAATATTGCTGCGTTAAAATACACTGCAAACATGAAGTTTGGGCCGTTAGATCCATCCAAAAGAGAGAAGAGTGATTTAGATAAGCTCAATGAACTTGATCAAATCAAACAAGCTCAAAAGACAGAAATAGATAAGTAAAACGAACAAAGTGAAAAAGGGATCAAATGATCCCTTTTTATATCTTACTAACAATATGAACCAGATTACTCTTGTTCAAACATCGCAGACAATACTGGAGCGAGCGACTTAAGTAACGCCTCTTCTACTGGTTTACCACCAGCATCAGTCACGTTAATTGAAGTACGGTTGCCTAAATCACCAAACAAGAAGGTGTAAGTACCACCATTAAGTTCAATCGGCTTAGTTCCAATGGACTCCCAGAATTCATCATCAGGAGCCGCATATTTCGCTTTCATTGTACCTTGAGATTGATTGCGTCCTTCAAGGCTAAACCCTAACTCAGGCAGTAAGCTTGGAAGGCGCTGCCACAAAATATTATATGGCGTACGAGCAATAATCACTGGGAAGCCACTACGGTCAACCCCCATACTGATAGGAATTTGTTTTACTAACTCTTGTGCTCGAATTGCGGCTTCATCACGCAAGTTTTGATCGTACTTAACGGTGACTAGATTGGTCATAAATGCGTTATAACGCTCTTTATTGGTCTGGGTCACTGGTTTTACCGTCGAACCCTCTCGCCAATCAATCAAGTTAACTTTAAACGCAAAACGATTGTTCGCTTTAAAACGAGTGATTTCGTAACGACTGCCAATTTCAGTCTCTTCATCTTCTGAAATCCAGCTAACCCAATCGGTTTCAACACGATCCGAGCTATTTTCAAGCAACGCAATGTTTCGAGCATTCAGCATATCGATTGCAGTTTGCCAAACTTTATCCATTTCGCCTTCAGTTAACAGCCATAAGGTGACTTCACCATTTTGGCGCTCTGCTCTTGCTCCTGGAATCAACTCGAGAACTTGCTGTGGCGGACGAATATCAACGTTTTGTCCAACTCCACCTTCGAAATCACCCATCGGGATATCAAAGTTTGGGTAGAACTGAGGCGTTGCATCTTCTGGTAAATTCAGCTGGGTCAGTTCAGGTGTATTTAGATATTCAAAATCATCTTTCGCTTGACGACGTCGATCAGCACCTCCAGAGCAGGCGCTAAGAACAAGAACAGCCAGTGAACCAACCACTAGCTGATGAGAAAATTTCATTTAGGCTCCTAAAATGCCGAGAAACTACATTCGGCATTGTGTGTTCAATTTAATAAATACAAGCTTCTGTCATTGCTTGAGCAACAAGTGGACGAGCTGATTCTGATAATTCAGTTAAAGGTAGACGTAATCCACCTTCGGCAATTAATCCCAATTTATGCACAGCCCATTTTACGGGGATAGGATTAGATTCAACAAACAAGTTTTTATGCAAAGGAATCAAACGTTCGTTGATGGCTTCTGCTTCTTCAAAGTTCCCCTCTTTTGCAAGACGGAACATCTTCGCCATATCCGCAGCCGCGACATTATTGGACACCGAAATAACACCTTGCCCACCACGCTTAACGAATTCTAGCCCCGTTAAATCATCACCACTTAGTAAGATAAAATCTTCGCCACAAAGTTCACGGTGAATTGAAATTCTTTCTAAATCACCCGTTGCATCTTTTAGCGCCACAATATTATCAATTTTTGATAGACGAGCAACGGTTTCAGGTAACAGATCGACTGCAGTTCTTCCTGGTACATTATACAAAATTTGAGGCACGTCACTTACTTCAGCAATCGCTTTGTAGTGTTGATATAACCCTTCTTGAGTCGGCTTATTGTAGTACGGCGTCACACTCAAGCATCCCACAATTCCAGATCCATTTAATAGACGACTAAAAGTCACCGATTCATGTGTAGCGTTTGCTCCCGTGCCTGCAATCACAGGGATACGTCCCTCAGCAAACTCGACCACCTTAGTTACCACCTTAACATGCTCTTCTATTGTTAAGGTCGCAGACTCACCTGTAGTTCCTACCGCGACGATGCCATCGGTACCAGCAGCAATGTGATGCTCTACTAGTTTCTTCAAGCTATCAAAATCGACTTCGCCATCTGAGTTAAAAGGTGTAACTAACGCAACGATACTTCCTGAAAACATATCTATCTCCCTTATTTGATTCTTTTTGCATGGTACTGTAATGCGATTGATAAACACAAGGGAATAACCCGCTTACTTAGTACAAGTTAGTGAATAATTATCAGTTGTTAGAGTTTTATCTAAATCCACACAACCGATTCGTATATTCAATGAATTTAAACTTAGTATAAAGTGACACACTTACTCGGTGTCATGTAATGGTGATATTTCATTTAGTGCCTTTAAAAAGCCTCCTCATCTCTCATCCCGCCCCGATAACTGTGCTAACATGCAACCAATAATGGAATAAAAAATAAGTGATATTATGACTCAACATCTAGTAATCACAGCTGTTGGCGCTGATCGCCCAGGGGTGTGTAATCAAGTCGTACATTTAGTAACTCAATCTGGCTGTAATATTATTGATAGCCGAATCGCTCTCTTTGGGAACGAATTCACATTGATCATGCTGCTATCTGGCACAACCAATACGATTACACGAGTTGAAACGACGCTCCCTCTACTAGGGCAAGATCATGATCTCATCACCATAATGAAGCGCACCTCTCCTCACGAATATTTAGATAATAGCTATACTGTCGAAGTCTTTGTCGAGTCAGATGACAAACTAGGACTGACAGAGAAATTTACTCAATTCTTTGCCGATCAAAACATTGGTTTAGACTCACTCAGCGCAAAAACCATCAATAAATCCAAAGTGCAACTTGATAGTGACCAGTTCCATATTGCGATCACCGCTTCTATCAGTTCAGATTTCAACCTGATGCAACTACAAGAAGATTTTGATGCGCTATGTGCTGAGCTTTCGGTTCAAGGCTCGCTCAACTTTATAAAAAACAGTCAATAGAAAGGAAAATCGATGAATACGCTGACTGCTGGCACTCCTGCTCCAGCCTTTTCTCTACTCGATCAAGATGGAAAAACAATAACGCTTGCTGATTTTGCAGGTAAGAAAGTACTTTTTTATTTTTACCCGAAAGCAATGACTCCAGGTTGCACAGTTCAAGCTCAAGGCTTAAGAGACACGAAAAAAGAGCTGGATGAGCATAATGTTGTGGTGCTTGGTGTCAGTATTGACCCTGTTAAACGCTTAGGTAAATTTATTGAGCGTGACAACTTAAATTTTTCACTTCTTTCCGATGAAGATCACCAATGCGCAGAGCAATTTGGTGTGTGGGGAGAAAAGAAATTTATGGGCCGTACCTATGATGGTTTGCACCGTATCAGCTTTTTAATTAATGAAGAGGGGATCATTGAGCACGTTTTCAACAAGTTCAAAACGAAGACTCATCATGAAGTGGTTCTTGATTACTTAAACGATAAATAAGACTGGATCACATCATCTAGGCAACACCTTCTACAAAAAAAGCCCTGAGTATGAACTTAGGGCTTTTTCGTTATTGAGCAAAAAGGTTTATGACTACACCATCATGCTTAGGCAAACAATAATCACGATTCCGCAACGTCAGATTCAATCTCAGTGCTTGGCAGGGCGTTCCATACCGCTTTGACTAATGTGGCTAAAGGAATCGCAAAGAACACGCCCCAGAATCCCCATAACCCACCAAACACCAGTACAGCAACGATGATTGCCACTGGATGCAAATTCACAGCTTCAGAGAATAGAATCGGGACTATCACATTGCCGTCCAAGGCTTGAATAATGCCGTACGCGATCATCAACCAGTAAAATGGAGTGTCTAACCCCCACTGAAACAGACCAACAATGGCCACAGGAACCGTGACCGCAGCCGCACCAATATATGGAATCAAAACCGACAAACCAACGGCAACCGCCAGTAGCACTGAATAGCGCAAATCTAAAATGGCAAAAGTAATATAGCTCACACCACCAACGATCAGAATTTCCAACACCTTTCCTCGGATATAGTTAGAAATCTGTTGATTCATTTCACGCCATACTTTCGTCGCTAAACGACGATTCTTAGGCAGTACTCCACTCGCCATTCTAACCATCTCTTCTTTGTCTTTTAACAAGAAGAAGATAAGCAGAGGCACAAGGATGAGATAAACCCCTAGCGTTGCGATACTGATAAGAGAAGCCAGAGATCCTTTTACAACGCTCTCCCCCATGCCTAATACTTTGTTTTTTGCATTAGAGGCAATCGACTCGACAATCTGCAAGTTGGCGAGCTCAGGGAAACGTTCTGGAATGGCAATAATGAATTTTTGCAGTTCATTGTACATGTTAGGAATATCATTGATGAGGTTCCCCACTTGATGCCAAATCGTTGGAACCAAACCAAACAGAGCCAACAACGTTAAACTGAAGAAAACCATAATAACAAGCACAACGGACAGGGTTCTTGGTATCCCCACACGGCACAATTGAGCAATGGGCCATTCAAGAAGATATGCCAATACTATTGCCACAAGCAGCGGTGCAATCAAATGGCCGAAGAAATAAATGGTAATGAAACCAAAGAATAAAATGGCGACCAAACTTACTGCATGTGGATCTGAAAAACGTCGTTTATACCAACGACTGATCATTTCAAGCATGTGACAATTATCCCTGTTTTAAAACGGTAATAGTGTAGGAACTACGATGAGCAACACTCACAATATCAAATTGTTTGAGGCGCAAAAAGCTCACGATATCCTGCATAGAGCTAGTATCTGAAATCTGAATGGACAACGACTCGCCCTCTTGAAGCAAAATTGCACGCCGTTTAGCAAGTAATAGTGCCATTGGGCAACGTTCTTCACGTAAATCAAGAATATTAGGTTCCATTCTCAGACTCTATGCATATTATAAGGTACGTATTGTAATCGCTTTTTAGCCCCATACCAGCTTTTCTATTCTTTACGTTATTTGCTCTAGACAATCTATCAATAACAAGTAAATTCAATATCAGCAATAAACTGAAGAAACCAAATTAAGACTTTATTGTCTCAATGTCAGATGACTACGGAGTACCACTGACTAATATGTTTACACGCACTCGCTCACTTGTTTGCCTCTGTGTGGCCACCGCTTTAGGTTCGCCACTGCCTAGCTATGCTAATTCAAATTTAGCGAGTAATGCTAACTTGCCCGATATTGGGACAGCCGCTAGTGGTACGTTAACGATAGATCAAGAGATCATTTATGGGGATGCTTACATGCGAATGCTAAGAAGCAGCCAACCCATCATCAATGATCCCGTTTTAAATGAGTACATAGATAGCTTAGGGCATCGTCTTGTCGCAAACGCAAATGATGTTAAAACACCATTTAAATTTTTCATGATTCGAGATCGTAATATTAACGCTTTCGCATTTTTTGGTGGCCACGTCGCATTGCACTCTGGGCTATTTCTACATGCTCGCAGTGAAAGCGAGCTAGCTTCTGTCGTAGCACACGAAATTGCTCACGTAACTCAACGTCATTTAGCCAGAAGTATGGAAGACCAAGCCCGACGTTCACCAGCCACTATTGCAGCGCTCGCAGGCTCGCTTTTATTAGCAATCGCAGCACCAGAAGCTGGAATCGCCGCATTGACGGCAACAACGGCAGGTTCAATGCAAGGCACCATTAATTATACTCGTAGCAATGAGAAAGAAGCCGATCGCTTTGGGATTAATACCCTAGCAAAGGCAGGCTTCGAGGCCAAAGCAATGCCACGATTCTTTGGTCGATTGGCTGATGAATACCGATACGCAAGTAAACCGCCGCCAATGTTGCTTACTCACCCATTACCAGAAGATAGAATCACAGACAGCAGAGCGCGCGCACAAAGCTACCCTTCAATGCGCGTGCTCCCTTCTCTTGATTATCATTTAACTCGTGCTCGTATTGTGGCGAGATATGCGGGTATTGAAAATGACTCAGCTCTAGACTGGTTTGAACGAACAGCCAAAAAGGCACCAAGTGAGCTGAACCCATCATTTGAATATGGCAAAGCGCTGGTCTACCTAGATACCAAAAAGCTAGATTTAGCCGAGCCTATTTTACTTAAGCTGCTCAAAAGTGATCCAGAAAATAATTTCTATCTTGATGCCGTGTCCGATCTTTACATCGCACAAAAACAACCAGAAAAAGCAATCACCTTATTAGAAAAGTCACTGAAAGCAAAACCAAGTAATTCAGTGCTCACAATTAATCTTGCGAATGCACTTTTAAAGAAAGAGCAATACCAAGAGGCCATCCGAATTTTACAACGCTACACCCATGACAACCCAGATGACGTCAACGGATGGGGCTTACTTTCAGAGGCGAATATTCGAATTGGCAGTAGCGATGAAGATCTTGCGGCACGCGCGGAAATACTGGCACTCAAAGCTAATTGGAATAAGGCGATTCAATATTATAGTCAAGCGAGTCAACTGGCAGAATTAGGCAGTTTAAAACAAGCAAGGTACGATGCACGAATTGATCAGTTGATGATTCAGCGAGATCGCTTCATTGCATTGTAAAATAAATAATTTATACAAATAACATGCACTTATTCAATGACTAAGCTGTTATGAATAAGTACGATAATAATAAAACTAGGAGAAAAACATGCCAGTCGTCATTTACCACAACCCCAAATGCTCAAAAAGCCGTCAAACACTCGCTCTATTAGAAGAGCAAGGCATTCAACCTGAAGTGGTAAAATATTTAGAAACGTCATTTACCATTGATGATTTAAAAACACTCTATTCACAACTCGGCTTTGCATCGGTTCGTGAAATGATGCGTACAAAAGAGGCGCTATATAAAGAGTTAAACCTAGGTGATGAATCTCTATCCGATGACGATCTGTTTGAATCCATGGTGAAAAATCCAAAGCTATTTGAACGTCCAGTCGTGGTTGCGAATAACCAAGCAAAAATCGGACGCCCACCAGAACAAGTCCTTGAGATTATTTAAGATTTACTAAAAATGAATATTAAAATTCTCGTTTTATACTATAGCCGCCACGGCAGCACGTTATCGCTCGCGAGACAAATCGCACGAGGCGTTGAATCGGTTCCCGATTGCGAAGCCGTTCTACGCACAGTGGCCGATCTTAGCGATGATGTGCAACAAGCCAATGACCCGATAGCCTCCCTTGATGAACTTCGTCAATGCGATGGCTTAGCATTGGGCAGCCCAGTTTGGTTCGGAAACATGGCGGGCTCAATGAAACACTTTTGGGACAGCACAACACCACTATGGATCAGCGGCGATCTCATCGATAAACCAGCATGCGTTTTTACGTCCTCATCCTCGATGCATGGTGGGCAAGAAACGACTCAGCAAAGCATGCTATTACCTTTGCTGCATCATGGTATGCTGATTTTGGGGATCCCCTACTCTGAGCCATCTCTACACACGACTCAAAGCGGTGGTACCCCTTATGGTGCGAGTTCTGTCTCCAGTAACTCGTCATTAACGAAAGAAGAGATAGAACTCGCCCAATACCTTGGAAAACGCCTAGCTAACGTCGCTCGCAAACAAAAGGAGATTGTATAATGTCGGAGATGTCATCCAGAACACGACAATATCGGTATTTAGCTCTATTTAGTAACCTCTTTCTACTTGCTTGGGTCGCATTGTGGCAGCTCTTCATTTCCCCGCATCCAGGTCTGTCGAACACAACTCTAGCCATTGCGTGGAGTATTCCGCTGCTACTTCCTCTTCCTGGCATTCTGGCTGGAAAAGCTTACACCCACGCATGGGCAAATTTCATTCTCATGCTGTATTTCCTGCATGCTTTAACCATCTTATATGTTGATGGCGGTGAGCGATGGCTAGCGCTGATCGAATTAGTACTCACCATGCTATGTTTTGCTGGGAATATTCTATTTGCTCGCGCAAGAGGCAAGGAGATGGGCTTAAAGCTAAACCGTCTTTCTGAAGTAGAAAAGCAAGAAAAAGCGAAATTTAACCAGGACTAACTCTCATAAGTTAAAGCCCACTGACTAGTAAAAACTCGCAGATTGACTCAAATATAGAGACATCGATAAAAAAAGAGCCCGCTAACATCGCTAGCGGGCTCTTTTCATGACCATCTCTTATTCATAGCAGAAGAGAGTGGGATAACACTATCTATCTATCCATTCGAATACGATAACAGGCTCACTTGGCTGAACATCTTCGGTTAAGCTAACTTGATCAGCTATAAAGGCTTCGTTGTCATTAGTGGCTACTACTGCTGGTTCAACAACCGCGGTTTGAGGAAGCGTTTCTTGCGCAAGGCTAGTGCTTTGATCCGTCGTTTCCTGAGTTAGAACAGGCGCAGTCTCCACCACGTCAGACTCTGACGTAAATGCCGCAACTTGCTTAATGTTAGTCATCTCTTGCTGAAATTCACTTTTCGATGTTAATAGGTGAACACGAAATGTCACTTCATCGCCTTGAATCTTAAGGATATCGATAGAAGCTACTGAGTTTAAAGACTTCAATTGGTTCTCTAGATGAAAGAAACTGACCGCACTCTTAATATTGATGAATTGCGCTAAAACAGATTCAGAAGATTCACTTGCAACATTCACAGCACTTTTTGTCGCGTAGTACTGACTCACCTGATCAATCAACTGAGCACTAATTTCAGATACTGAACCGTTTTCCTGACCAAAGACAGGTGAACGAGGAGAAGAAGAGATCGCTTCAGGTTGCTGGTCATACAGAGTCCAGCGCAATGAATTCCCTTGAGCGCGCAGTACTAAGACCGCATCAACAGGATAACGTTGGCTGGCTAAACTGATTGGTGAAACAAAACCGCCCCACAGGTCAGAAACCGCGATACCAGTAATATCATCAAAATCCCCAACAGGAACAGTAATAGGTAGGCCACGAGCATCCGCTTGTTCTCGTATAGACGTAATCAATGCAGAAGGTGAATGCTCCCAGCTAATGATTCGGTCATAATTTTGCTCTTCTACCAACCACACCAAAATATTGGCACGACTCTCTGGCCAATAAGGCAACTGAGCCTGAGTTAATAATGCGCGTAATTGTGGACCATTAAATGACATTTTTAGCGTTTGTTGCTGATCAAGTTCGCCATACCCCATTTGAGTTAAATACTGCGCACTCTGCCTTAGGGCTTTACGAACCACTTCATTTTCAAGTGCCACCGTCGAACCTGTCGCTCTTACAATAACTTGTTGCAAGCCTTGAACACGAGCCACTGTTTCCGCATCCTTCTCTTCATTATTAATAACGATTTCAGAACGATACAGATCCACTTGAGTCAATGCATAAGTTGGCAAGGATAGTAATCCCATAAACAGTAGAGCGAAGTTGCGCATAGTAATCCTAAAAATTAGTACTTAAGCGTTGATGATAAGCAACTATGAATGCAGGAGCAAGACAACAACTTCAGCGCTAGGTGAAAATTTGCACCTTTATTGTCGATTATCTCAACAAACATTAACTTTTTTTGCTATTTGCCAGTTTTTTTTGATCAAAACACTAAAGCAATCGTTTGCAGAGTGATAGAATCCTGCAAATTTTATTTTCAGACTTACAGGGATACCAAATATGAAAAATGCAATTCAAGGTGCACAAATGCTATTTGTCGCCTTCGGCGCATTAGTTCTTGTTCCATTATTAACAGGGTTAGATCCAAGCGTTGCTCTATTTGGCGCAGGCGTTGGTACACTTTTATTTCAATTTATCACCAAACGTACAGTCCCAATTTTCTTAGCTTCTTCTTTTGCGTTTATTGCACCAATCATGTTCGGCATTCAAACTTGGGGAATTGGCGCAACCATGGGTGGCTTAATGGCCGCTGGGGTTGTGTATGTATTGATGGGTGCTTTAATCAAGGTGAAAGGCGTAGAGATCATTCATAAGATTCTTCCACCAGTTGTGGTTGGCCCAGTGATTATGGTGATTGGTTTAGGTCTTGCACCAACAGCGGTAAACATGGCGCTAGGTAAGAGTGGCGATGGCGCAATTCAACTTATCGATGGTAGCGCGGCATTATGGATTTCGAGTGTGTCGCTGTTCACGACTATTGCAATCAGCACTATTGGGAAAGGCTTTCTTCGATTGCTGCCAATTGCTGGCGGTATCTTGGCGGGTTATGTCTTAAGCCTATTCTATGGCGTGGTTGATTTCACTCCTGTTGCACAAGCATCTTGGCTTTCAATGCCAAACTTTACGTTCCCTGAATTCAACATCAACGCGATTTTATTCATGATCCCTGTCGCAATTGCACCAGCAGTTGAACACGTAGGTGATATGCTCGCAATCTCTAACGTAACAGGTAAAAATTACCTTAAAAAACCAGGTCTACACAGAACCATTGCTGGCGACGGAATTGCGACAATTGCAGCCTCTATGGTTGGAGCGCCACCGAATACAACTTACAGTGAAGTCACTGGTGCAGTAATGCTAACCAAAGCATTTAACCCTGTCATTATGACTTGGGCGGCGATTACCGCGATTGTTCTTGCACTTGTTGGCAAACTTGGCGCGCTATTACAGACCATTCCTGTGCCTGTTATGGGTGGTATTATGATTCTGCTATTCGGTTCAATTGCAACGGTTGGCCTTAATACTCTAATCAAGAACAATGTGGATCTGCACAAGTCTCGCAACTTAGTCATCGTTGCTGTAACGCTAGTCTTTGGTATTGGTGGTATGGCTCTGGGTGTCGGTGACTTTAGCCTACAAGGCGTAAGTTTATGTGGCATTGTCGCAATCCTACTTAACTTAATTTTGCCTCATGAGATGGGTGAAAACCATATTGTCGATAATGCTCAAATGGAAGAGAGTGAGCGTTAGTTTTCGCTGACAATCAAGTAAAAAATCGAGCACACAAAAAAAGCCATACCTTAATCGGTATGGCTTTTTATTTTCTAATCGATTTTAAATCCTACCAAGGTAGAGATTATTTAGTACCGAAGATCTTATCGCCTGCATCACCTAAACCAGGAACGATGTAACCTTTATCATTCAATTTTTCATCGATTGCAGCAGTGTAAAGCTCTACATCTGGGTGTGCTTTTTTAAGCGCTTCAATGCCTTCAGGAGCCGCGACAAGTACTAGCACTTTAAATACCTTACAGCCTTGTTCTTTCAGTAGATCTAAGGTTGCAATCATAGAACCGCCAGTCGCTAACATTGGATCAACAACTAATGCAATACGCTCATCAATGTTTGATGCTAGCTTGTTGAAGTACGGTACTGGTTCTAGTGTTTCTTCATCACGATAGATACCAACAACACTAATACGAGCACTTGGCATATGCTCTAACACACCATCCATCATGCCAAGACCAGCACGAAGAATAGGAACAACCGTCACTTTTTTACCTTTAATTTGATCCACTTCAACAGGACCATTCCAACCTTCAATTGTCACACGCTCTGTCTCAAAATCTGAGGTTGCTTCGTAAGTCAGTAGGCTACCCACTTCAGTTGCTAGCTCGCGGAAACGCTTAGTACTAATGTCACCTTCGCGCATTAGGCCAATTTTATGCTTAACTAGCGGGTGTTTTACTTCAACAACTTTCATTTCCATCTCCGGTTTTTAGGCAATATTTAAATAAACCTTCAGATTATACATCTTTCCATGCAAAGTTTCAGAGAAAATCCCCAGCAAAACTGTGTCAATTATGAATTTACAAAAGGCTAATAACTTATTCTGTGTTTCATAAAAGAGTGAAAATACTTCGGTCTTTTGAGCTCATACCTTGATAGATCAATAGGTGAACAGTTTCAACGGAAATGACAAATAAAAAAACTTGCGCAAACGTTTGCTCTTTGAGTTTAAGCACTGGTAGAATAGCGCCGTTTTCACATCTAACTTAAGACCGAGGACTGTCCCGTGAGCGGTAATAACTCTTCTTTAAGCTACAAAGACGCAGGCGTAGATATCGATGCAGGTAATGCACTAGTTGACCGTATTAAAGGTGCCGTAAAACGCACTCGTCGCCCAGAAGTGATGGGTGGCATTGGTGGCTTTGGTGCCCTTTGTCAACTTCCAACTAAATACAAAGAACCCGTACTAGTTTCTGGTACCGATGGCGTTGGAACTAAACTCCGCCTTGCTTTGGATATGAAAAAACATGACACCATTGGTATTGATCTAGTGGCGATGTGTGTGAACGATCTTATCGTTCAAGGTGGTGAGCCTCTTTTCTTCCTAGATTACTACGCAACTGGAAAACTGGACGTTGATACGGCAGCTGATGTTGTGTCTGGTATCGCGGAAGGTTGTGTCCAAGCTGGCTGTGCTCTAATTGGTGGTGAAACCGCTGAAATGCCAGGCATGTATGAAGGCGAAGACTACGACGTTGCAGGCTTCTGCGTTGGCGTAGTAGAAAAAGAAGACATTATCGATGGCACTAAGGTTGCCGCTGGTGATGCGCTTATCGCTGTCGGCTCTAGCGGCCCTCACTCCAATGGGTACTCTTTAATTCGTAAAGTGCTTGAAGTCTCTGGTGCTGATAAGAATGAAGAGCTAGAAGGTCGTACAATTGGCGAACACCTTCTTGAGCCAACAAAGATTTACATTAAGTCAGCACTAAAAATGATTGCTGAACATGATATTCACGCTATCTCACACATTACTGGCGGCGGTTTTTGGGAAAATATCCCTCGCGTACTACCTGAAGGCACGAAAGCTGTCATCGATGGTAAAAGCTGGGAATGGCCTGTAATTTTTAGCTGGCTACAAGAGAAAGGCAATGTGGACACATTTGAGATGTACCGCACGTTCAACTGTGGCGTAGGTCTTGTGGTTGCTCTACCTAAAGATCAAGCCGATGCCGCTGTGGAACTTCTCAAAACGGAAGGTGAGAATGCTTGGGTTATCGGTGAGATTGCCATTGCCGCTGAAAATGAAGAACAAGTTGAGATCAATTGATTCATTTCAAATCATAACTTAGTTTAATGAATGAGGGCTCTTGAGTCCTCATTCTGCTATCTAGCCTATAGAAAACCCTATAATTTCTAAGTACATTGTCTATCTGACATTCTAACGTTGAGCCAACAGCATGAAAAATATTGTCGTTTTAATTTCTGGTAGTGGTAGTAATCTACAAGCAATATTAGATGCTTGCGAATCTTCAATCACCGATGCAAAAGTGTGTGCGGTATTTTCCAACAAGCAAGATGCTTATGGTTTACAGCGAGCAAAAAAATCGGGCGTAAGTGCGCATTTCGTTGACCCTCTCAACCATGATTCAAGAAAAGAGTTTGATCATGAGTTAATGTGCCAAATTGACGCTTACCAACCGGATCTGATCATTCTCGCGGGGTATATGCGAATTCTGAGCCGCGAGTTTGTCCAGCGCTACGTAGGAAAGATGCTGAACATCCACCCTTCCCTGCTTCCTAAATACCCAGGCTTACATACTCATCAACGCGCCATTGACGCACAAGATAAAGAACACGGAACGAGTGTTCACTTTGTGACAGAAGAGTTAGATGGTGGGCCTGTTGTTTTACAAGCCAAAGTCCCCGTATTTCCTGACGATAGTGCTGAAGATCTTGCCGAGCGAGTATTAACTCAAGAGCACCAAATTTACCCTCTGGTGACTAAATGGTTTATTGAAGGCCGATTAGCCATGATAGATGGAAAAGCGCATTTAGATGGCGAGATACTTGGTGAGCATGGCTACGCAGAAGAGTAACCCACTTAAGAAATAAACCCGTAAACATGTTCTAAGTTCGGTATTGACGCCATCACAGTTGATGACCGAAAAGCCGAACTTAGACAAATGTTTGTGTGACGAACAATAAATTACTCTAACGACTGAGTCGGAGCTTGGCTGGCAACTTTAGCAGGCGCATAAGCCACATCCACTAACGCTTCCGCATTCCCATCGATCAGTTCACCAAAGTGGAATAACGCGAATTCATTCGGCTTCATTCGGTGCCACTGTTCATTATCCGTTAAAGGTTGAGTCGCAATGACGGATACAACATCATTGGGTGTCGTCTCTTCTTGAAAGTTAATTTCAACGTCTTCATCAATCAAGCTCGCTTTACCAAAAGGCGCTCGGCGAGTGATCCAGTAAAGATGATTGGTACAATATGTCATGACGTATTCACCATCACTGAGCAACATATTAAATACACCTTTCTCTTTTAGCTTCTCACAGCACTGAGCAACATAGCGAAACATGCCTTCCATATCTTGTGGAGGCTCAGGGTATCGCTCTTCTAACTGTTTAACGAGCCAGCAAAAAGCCATTTCACTATCGGTTTCGCCCACGGGACGGAAGCGCCCTGAATTGAGCTCTTGGTACTCAGTCAACTGCCCATTATGAGCAAAAGTCCAGTAACGTCCCCATAGCTCACGGGTGAAAGGATGAGTATTCTCTAAATTAACGCCACCACGGTTCGCTTGCCTGATATGGCTAATGACAGCTCGACTTTTGATCGGATAATTCTGAACTAATTCAGCAATTTTAGACTCACAGCTCGGGTTAGGATCCTTAAAGGTACGAAAACCTTTACCTTCATAAAAAGTAATCCCCCAGCCATCACGATGAGGTCCAGTATTTCCACCACGTTGCATCAAACCGGTAAAACTAAAACAGATATCAGTTGGAACATTAGCGCTCATTCCAAGCAATTCACACATGGCTTAACTTACTCCCTAATATATAAACCATCATTGGCGCTCACTTTCGCGCCAATGTTGAATCAATGGTATGTTGCTTATTCCATCTCTTTTTCAATGAGTTGGATAATGATATGAATAATTTTGATATGGATCTCTTGGATACGATCAGCATATCCAAAATGCGGCACGCGAATTTCAATATCAGCACAACCCGCCATTTTGCCTCCATCTTTGCCCGTCAAAGCAATGCTCTTCATGCCTTTCGCTTTAGCGGCATCAATCGCATTAAGAATGTTTGCTGAGTTTCCAGAAGTGGAAAGTCCAAACAATACATCGCCCTTACTGCCCACGGCTTCTAAGTAACGCGAGAACACAAAGTTATAACCAAAGTCATTACTTACACATGAAAGGTGGCTTGGGTCTGAAATCGCAATACCAGGATAGCCAGGACGATCCTCACGATAACGCCCGGTTAGTTCTTCAGCAAAATGCATAGCATCACAGTGTGAGCCACCGTTACCACAAGATAACACTTTGCCACCCTGTTTAAACGAGTCAGCAATCATTTTAGCTGCCGCTTCAATTTGGGCAATATTATGGTCATCAGATAAAAATGCATTTAATACGTCAGCCGCTTCTGTTAGCTCATTTTTAATTAGATCTTGATACATAGCGTGTCTCTTTATGATTTTGCAACATTATTGTTATGCAGCATTCTTGTCGCGCAAAAATGCCTTACAAAAACCAACTGCAAACAAATTAACTCAATTAGGAATGAGAGCCGTTTATTACTTTGAGTTTACCCACAAACATTTCAGAGTGTCGATAGTTAAGCTTCAAGAAACCAAGTTTTATTCCACTCCATCACTCTATTTGTTCAGTTAATCAGCACCAAGATCGCAATTTTAGAACGTTTACTCTACTTAGATCACTTTTTATACAGTTAGATATTTTACATTTTGTTAATATTTCATTTACACTTATAACTGGTTAGACCTCTCCTGTTAGGTCAGGGATTTTAAAACAGACAAACGTGCACACGAGAAACGCGTTTGATAAGGACATATTTATGGATATCTTGCTCTCTATATTAGGATTTACGGTCGTGTTAGGACTGTGCTTCTACCACCGCACATCACTCACTCGGTCACTGTTATTACTTACCGCCACCATGCTTGCACTTACCGCCTTTGGTTATGCGGGGCTTATAGGTTGGTGTACTTATGCTTTATCTGTCGCCGTTTTCTCCGTCCCTAGTATTCGTCAAAGCCTTATCAGTCGAAAAGCTCTGAAAATCTTCAAAACAGTCCTTCCAGCTATGTCACAAACGGAGAAAGAAGCCTTAGATGCAGGTACCGTTTGGTGGGAAGCAGAGCTATTTAAAGGTAAACCTCAGTGGGACAAACTTCACAATATAACGCCACCTACGCTTTCAAAAGAAGAGCAAGCCTTTTTAGATGGTCCTGTTAATGAAGTATGTGCCATGGTCAATGATTACCAAGTCACTCACGAGTCGGCAGACCTCTCCCCAGAAGTTTGGCAATATCTAAAAGACCACAAATTTTTCGCTATGATCATCAAGAAGAAGTATGGCGGATTAGAATTTTCAGCCTATGCGCAGTCCTTAGTTCTACAAAAACTTACCGGGGTTTCTGGTGTTTTATCTTCTACCGTAGGTGTTCCAAACTCTCTTGGCCCTGGTGAATTACTGCAACACTATGGAACTAAAGATCAATGTGATTACTACCTACCTCGACTTGCAGAAGGTAAAGAGATCCCATGTTTTGCATTGACGAGTCCAGAAGCGGGTTCTGATGCTGGTTCTATCCCTGATTTTGGTGTGGTATGTAAAGGGGAATGGGAAGGCGAAGAAGTTCTTGGTATGCGCCTGACGTGGAATAAACGCTACATCACTTTAGCACCTGTAGCGACTGTTCTTGGGCTTGCATTTAAGCTTCGCGATCCAGATGCGTTACTCGGTGATAACGAAGATCTAGGCATCACTTGTGCACTCATACCGACTCATCTCAAAGGGATTGAGATTGGTACACGACACTTTCCACTTAATGTGCCATTCCACAACGGGCCAACTCGCGCTAATGATATTTTTGTACCTTTGAGCTTCATTATTGGCGGTTCTAAGATGGCAGGCCAAGGCTGGAAAATGCTGGTGGAATGCTTATCTGTCGGTCGAGGCATTACGCTACCGTCAAATGCAACAGGTGGTTTAAAAACAGCAGCACTAGCCACTGGAGCTTACGCGAGAATTCGTCGTCAATTCAAACAGCCTATAGGCAAAATGGAAGGCATCGAAGAGCCACTAGCGCGTATTGCAGGCAACGCCTATGTAATGGATGCGGCAAGTAATTTAACCGTCGCCGGGATCGACCTCGGTGAAAAACCATCGGTTATTTCAGCGATAGTAAAATATCACTGTACTCACCGTGGCCAACGAAGTGTTATTGATGCAATGGATATCGCTGGTGGTAAAGGGATATGTTTAGGCCCATCGAACTTCCTTGCTCGTAGCTACCAAGGCGCTCCTATCGCTGTCACTGTGGAAGGTGCCAACATTCTTACCCGTTCGATGATTATTTACGGTCAAGGGGCGATTCGTTGCCATCCATACGTGCTCACTGAAATGAATGCGGCTTACTCAGAGAGTTCTGATGCTGTTGAAAAATTTGATGCTGCTCTTGCAGGTCACACTTGTTTCACAATCAGTAATTTGATCCGTAGCTTCTGGTTCGGTTTGACTGACGGCATCGGCTCACACTCACCAACCTCTGATGCAACTAAGCGATACTACCAACAACTGAATCGTTACAGTGCAAATCTTGCTTTACTTTCAGATGTGTCAATGGTTGTACTTGGGGGTTCACTCAAGCGTAAAGAGCGTTTATCTGCTCGTTTAGGCGATATTCTAAGTCAGCTATATTTAAGCTCAGCAACGTTAAAGCGCTTTGAAGATGATGGACGTCAGGTCGAAGATTTGCCACTTGTACATTGGGGCCTACAAGACAGCTTAAAACAAACAGAAAAAGCCATTGATGACTTCTTAGCTAACTTCCCGAACCGAGTGATTGGTGGTTGTTTACGCTTTATTCTACTTCCATATGGACGCGTTCGTTCAGCGCCAAATGATAAGTTGGATAGCCAAGTTGCACAGATCCTACAAACACCGTCAGCGTCACGCTCACGTATCGGTCGTGGACAATACTTGGAACCAACGGAGAATAACCCTGTAGGAAGAATTGAACTGGCACTTGAGATTATTTTAGAAGCAGAGCCGGTGTTTACGAAAGTATGTAAAGCGATAAACGAACGTCGACCATTCTTACGTCTTGATCTGATTGCCGACATAGGTTTAGAGCGAGGTTTGATCAACGAACAGGAAGCCTCACTTCTGAGACAGGCTGAAATCCATCGTTTGTACACAATCAATGTTGATGAGTTTGAGCCGGAAGAGCTCGCGGCAAAGCCCCAAATCCCAAGCATGGATAATGTCGCTTAATTGATGCGTAGAATATTGATGCGTAGAATTGGGACAACGCTTTAAATATAAGATGTGAGTAACAAAAAGGGACTTCTATTAAATAGAGGTCCCTTCTTAATTCCGCGATTTACTTATTTCTTTGGAGCAGCAAGTTGCATCTCTGGTAATGCCGCCTTTTTCGCTCTGATCTTGCCAATCACGAACCACACTAATAGTCCTAGAATGATCACCACGACATTCCCTATCGCAATAACCATCATACTTTTCTGCCTTGCCGCTTCACGGGCTGCAAGCATCTGCTGCTCCATTTCTATCTTTTTCTGCGCGGCAAGCGCCTCTTCTTGAAGACGCCTCGACTCTTCTATATCAACATCTTTTACGACACTATAAGTCTGCTCACTTATTGGAAAAACCAAGCCGCGCTGTGTGGCGGCGTCTGTCGCGAATATGCGCCCATTCCAAGAGTACTTTCCTAGTTCAAGGTGGTTCTCTAGCATCAATGAGACTTTAAACGCCTCTTTCTCCGCTTGGCCTTCAACATAGTTGATAAGATCAGTCGGTGTCAGCTGTTCAATATGAGCCGCGATCGTTCCCGGAGCAATCATCCCTTGCTCTCCTGAGATCACAATATTATGGTCCACACCCTCTTTTCTAGACTGAATAAACGTGGTGGAAATCGGTGAAGGGTACACTAATACCGTACTCTCTTGAGCTCTTAAAAAGACACCGTTACCTGACGTGACTCGAACCCGGTATTTACCTGGCTCAACTTCTATCGGTAAGCCTACCGTAAACACACCATCGCCCGCTTTTTCATCTAACTGTTTACCGTCATCAAGAAATTCACCAACCACAATGGGGATTGGACGAGCCTCTTTCACCAACTCATCTTCATTCTCAACAAACTTAGTAAACGTCACCTTTAGTTTCACGCGATCTAAGAAGTCACGTAGCACCAATGGTTTATCACCTGTTTTGAGCTGAGCGGTAAACTTTAAGAATTCAGTTTTATACAGGCGATTTGGAAATCGGTCTGTCCCCAAAGTGAGGTGTGACAATAATTTAATATTATTCTTGGGTGACACTTGCCCTACCGCCTGCCACGGGCCCGCCATAGGTTTATCAATAGAGATAATATCCATCGATGATTCTTGATACCAACGGACGCTATCAGGCGATCGCCATGAGTAATATTTTTTACCATCAGGGCGCACTAACACAACAGGTTGAGAATCTTTAGCTCTATAAATGACAAATGTTATCTGCTCGATCGTTGGATCAACTCGAAATCGATTATCGAGTAGCGACATTGAGGATTCAGGTGTCGCCCATGCGCTCAAAGTGACCAATAACAAACTGAAAGTAGCAAAAATCCTCAACATATATTCTCCTAAATGCGCCAGAGGCAACTTCCGTTCTCTTCAACGATATCTAAACGGGACTGATGTGCATCTAGTTCATCGGCCGTTGCATGTAAAACCTTTAATGCTTTCCGTCCAGAATCCGCTCGTTTTATGACGTCGACACCACCTTGCTGGCCTGCGTTAAACTGTAACGTCGTTTGACCACCCGTCATCAACAGGTAAACATCAGCCAATATCTCCGCATCGAGCAATGCGCCGTGGAGGGTTCGGTGAGAGTTATCTATGCCGTATCGATCACAAAGAATATCAAGGTTATTACGCTTGCCCGGGAAGATCTTCTTCGCCATGGCTAACGTATCTGTCACTTTGCAGTAGTCAGCCGTCTTACCTATTGCAGGATCAAGTTTTTCAAACTCGTAATCCATAAAGCCCGTATCGAAGGGAGCGTTATGGGCCACCAGCTCAGCACCTTTAATAAACTCAAGGAACTCTTCATGCACATCTTGATAAAAGGGCTTATCGATCAAGAATTCATCGGTGATGCCGTGAACTTCAACCGCTTCCGCTTGGATCTCTCGATCGGCTTTCACATACACATGAAAATGACGACCGGTCAATTTACGGTTAATGATCTCCACCGCGCCAATCTCGATAATGCGGTGACCAAGGTAATGTGGACCACCTTCGGTATTCATACCTGTGGTTTCCGTATCTAATACGATGATACGTTTCTGTTCAGAATTGTTACTGGTATTCATAATGATATGTATGTCAGACTATGTGAATTATGTGCTTCTGCTAATAGTATCAAATCATGGCTAAACAAGTTGAAATTTTCACAGATGGTTCCTGTTTAGGTAATCCTGGACCCGGTGGATATGGGATCGTATTGCGTTATAAACAGACCGAAAAAACGCTCTCCAAAGGGTATACCTTAACCACCAACAATCGCATGGAAATGCTTGCCGCAGTGGTGGCGTTGCAAACGTTAAAAGAGCCCTGCCAAGTTGTACTTACTACGGATAGCCAATATGTAAGACAGGGGATCACTCAGTGGATCCATAATTGGAAAAAACGCAACTGGATGACATCAGACAAAAAACCTGTAAAAAATTCAGATCTCTGGAAAGCACTTGGTACAGAAACAGCAAGGCACCAAGTTGAATGGAAATGGGTAAAAGGTCATGCAGGCCATCGTGAAAACGAAATTTGTGATGATATCGCCAGAGCCGCGGCCGAAGCGCCAACGGAAGAGGATGTCGGCTACCAACCGACCAGTTAAGTCTATGGCTTATCTTTACCCACGCTATAATTTACCCCTAATGGCGATAAACGACGCTTAAGCTTCCAATGAGGTTTAAGCGGTTTGAGTGGGTAGGTTCTTTTTCTGGCGACGATAAAGTACATGCTGCCCATCGGGGATGCCCAATCACCCAAGCTATTCTCAAGCCAAGTCCACATCGTTTGATATCTTTGCATCGGAAACAGCGCATAGGTATCACAATGCACCACTTGATAATTAAGCACACCCAACCAATCTTTGATTCGATTCGGCGTGTACATTCGACCACTCCACGGAAAATTATTCTTCCGCCATGGAAACAAGCTTGCCAGCCCGGTAAAACTAAAAGGGTTATAGCCAGTGATGATCAAATACCCGTCATCCATCATTACCCGATCAACTTCGCGTAATATTCGATGTGGATCGTTGGCGTAATCTAACTGATGCGCGAGCACTACTGTATCAAAGCTTTTTTCCAAAAAAGGAAGGTGATTCGCATCCGCTATCACATTGTGCAGCGGATTTTTCAAATCTAAGTTAACTTGATGTTGAATATTACAGGTGCAACTGGCAAGCTCACAACTCAGCCCGCCAAGTTTTAGCATATGATAGCCAAATAGTTTAGGGCACCACTCATCAAGCCGAGTTTGGATAGATTCACATACCCACTGGCCGTTTTTTATTTCCGACCATGAATAGGGCTTTTCAAGCTTTTTCGGGCTACGTGCTGGCTTCATTAATAACCTGTCTCACATTTAGAGGCTGGAGAATCGACAATGTTACATATCAAAAGCATACCCGCATTTAATGACAATTACATCTGGCTAATTCAAAATAGCGATCGACGTTGCGCTGTTGTCGATCCTGGTGACTCAAAACCGGTTTTAGCCTACATAAAAGAGCACGATCTCACTCTCGATGCCATTATTATCACTCACCATCACAATGATCATATTGGAGGAGTGCCCGAGCTCGTTAGACAGTACCCAAGCATTGATGTTGTTGGGCCTAAACATGAACCCATTCCTACCCTTACCCACCCAATGGAAGATGGCGATCAGTTGGAGCTATTTGGCGAAGTATTCTTAGTGCTTGGCCTACCAGGGCATACTAAAGGTCACATTGGCTATGTGGGTGATGGAAAACTCTTCTGTGGGGACGTTCTGTTCTCGGCAGGTTGTGGTCGTATATTTGAAGGCACACCACAACAGATGTTTGATTCACTCAATAAAATTCTCTCACTTCCGCAAGAGACTGAAATTTACTGTGCGCATGAATATACCGCCAGTAACCTCGCATTTGCATTAGCGGTAGAACCAGACAACGATCTACTTCATCAATATAGAGAGCAGGTCAACCGCTTAAGAGCACAAAACCTCTCCACCATTCCTACGACGTTACGCCAAGAAAAGTGGATCAATCCATTCTTGCGCTACACACAGCCAAGCATTATGAAATCAGTATCAACCAGAACTCAACAAACCGATCCTCTGTCAATTTTTACTGCATTACGTGAGTGGAAAAACGAATTTTAACGATTTGATACTTGTCACTGGTATGAAGTGACAAGTATTATCAGCAGCCGTAAATTAAAAAGGCTGTATCAATGCGAGCTAAGTACAGCTGGGTTTTGGCATTACTACTATCGGGTTGCCAATTAACTCAGTCGAATAACAATACATCTCAAGATGAATCAAATGTCGTTGATGAGGCAACTCAAACACAACAAAATGCATCTGCCATGGATACTGATAGCTCAGCGACGCAACAGCCAACGCTAACTACAGAATTAACCTCCACTCCTGTAAAAGCGACACCACAAAGCCAAGACGATGTTTGGCAACGTATCGCGATGCAGCTTGAGCTTGATGTTCCAAATCATAAAAGTGTCGACTACTACCGAACTTGGTACTTAAAACACCCAAATCATTTGAAAACCGTTTCTCAACGTGCGACTCCTTTTCTATATCTCATCACTGAAAAAATCGAAGCAAGAGGACTCCCCCTTGAGTTAGCCCTGCTTCCTGTTGTTGAGAGTTCATTTGATGCTTTTGCGTATTCTCACGGCAGTGCTGCCGGATTGTGGCAATTTGTTCCCGGCACTGGGAAGATGTACGGCTTAAAACAGAACTTTTGGTATGATGGCCGCCGCGATGTCGATGCCGCTACCGATGCCGCTCTTGATTATCTAACCTATTTAAATAAGCGCTTTGATGGTAATTGGAACCATGCGATTGCCGCTTATAACAGTGGCGGTGGTCGAGTATCAAGTGCCATTCGAAAAAATAGAAAAGCGGGAAAACCGATTGATTTCTTCTCTTTAGATCTTCCTAAAGAGACCAGTGGATATGTACCTAAATTGCTTGCGCTAGCAGATGTTATCGCAAACAAAGATAAATACGGTTTGAAACTTCCTGCAATATCTAACACTCCAGTGCTACAGCTCGTAGATCCAAATGAACAGCTTGACCTGGCCATTGCCGCTAAATACGCAGGCATGAGTGTAAAAGAGTTACAAAGCTATAACCCAGCCTATAACCAGTGGGCAACTGCGCCGGATGGACCATATCAGTTTTTACTACCCATAGAGAATGTTGCCAATTTCAATCAACAGGTTGCTGCGAACCGCGGTAAGGGAATGAAATTAGTTAGGTATAAAATCAAATCAGGCGATAGCCTCAGTGTTCTAGCAAAAAAATACAATACCACCACCAAGGTTATTCGTTCAGCCAACGGCATGAGCAACAATAGCATTCGTGTTGGTAAGTTTCTGATGATCCCAACCTCAACCAAAGACGATAAAGCCTATGCGCTTAGTGCTTCTAACCGCTTAGCGAAAACTCAGGCAACGTCTCGCGGTAAGTACAAGCTTACCCACAAAGTTAAATCGGGTGACAGTTTATGGACAATTGCACGTGCAAATAAAGTGTCACACCAATCGCTAGCAAAGTGGAATGGCATGGGCCCTAGAGATACGCTTCGTATTGGTCAAGAGCTTGTCATCTGGAAAAACGGCAGCGAGGGAGCCATTATTCGCACCGTTTTTTATAGCGTGCGTTCTGGTGATACGTTAAGTGGCATCGCAAGTAAATTCAAAGTAAAAAGTAACGACATTGCGAAATGGAATGGGCTGGTTGGCAAAAAATATCTACAACCAGGTCAAAAACTCAAATTATATGTTGATGTAACCAAGGTAAGTGTATGACCCCTTCAAGTAACCCTTTAATCATGTTGATCGATATTTTTCGATCGCCAACGTCTTGCTTCCTCGCTTTGTATCAACGAGGCGCTTGGGGCTGGCAACCTTATATTATCCTGATTCTAAGTCCGTTTTTATTTTGGGGCGCATACTTTGCAAACGTCAATTTTGAATGGTTAAGTGCTGCACTTTCAACTCAACTGGCAATTGTGAATCCTGCACAGTTAAAACTGTTAGACAGTAATACTTTACTTGCAAGTGAGATCATCAGTGATGTCGCAGGCCGTACTATGTCGATTCTCATGCTCGCTTTCTGGTTTAATTTAGCCACTAAACCTAGCCAGCATAAGCACAGTTTTTGGCGTTGGTTTGCAGCTGCGTCTGTGATCATGTTCCCAGCAGTAATTGGTGACTTTGCAAGCTACGTGAGTTTGTTACTGAAGCATGGCCAAGTCATGATTTATGCAGCGGATTTAAATAGCCTGAATGGTTTACTTAAACTGCCATTAACTCATGAATGGTCACAGTTTGCGAGCTCACTGCCACTGCTTATGCCTTGGTATATTGTTCTTGGTTATGCCGCGGTATTGACTTGGACTGAATTTGAGCGTGGGCAAGCGCTCGTCATTTCCGCCCTTCCTTGGGTTGGTTACTACGTGATCTGGGCGTTCTACATTCTTATCATGTCTCTGCTTGGTTAGTCTGCTTCCACTAATTTAAAGTTAACCAGCAAAGGGTTATGATCCGAAGCGTCCGTCATGGGCGCTTTTGCGTTTTTTAGCTCTAACCCTCGATAAAAGATATGATCCAAAGTGAGCCCCGTTACAAACTGAGTTCGATTATCCGGATTAAAATGCACTTCCTGTACCCCGAGCTCTCTCAATGAATCCTTCATGGCTTGAACGCGAGCATCACTCCAACTATTGAAATCTCCAGCGACAATCAATGGTCCTTTATGATCTCGAATGGATTTTTCGAGTTTGTTCAACTGCTGCTGGTACTCTTGTGTTCCAAAAGTAAAATTCACTGCATGCACGTTAATCACACCTAAAGTACTACCATCAGAGAGTTGATAATAAGCTCTCAATGCCGATTTAGGTAATCGCAACCAAGGCTCAAGGTCCGTATAAGCACACGCCTGAATTGGTAGGTTTGTCGCTAGGTTTAATACCCCGGCACCCACATTAAAAACTTCAAATGCATTGACTTGATTACTTCCCCAAGACTGTTCCGCAATCCAACCTTTTAACTCATCTGTCATGCTCGCTTCTTGCAACAACATCAGTTGGCGATACTCACTTAGCGATTCCAACTCTTCACGCCAATTGGAACGTTGCTGTTTGTAGATATTCCAAACTAATACATTTAGCTCGCCATTTTGGTCAATAGCTTCTGGTGATGGATTATCAAAACACTGTAATGACTTTTGATTTGAACCAGCAGCAGAGGAGATCACTTCTGGTGTCGGCGGTACAGAAAAAAGCATAGAAAACCCAAGAAAAACCAAGGTTACGAGAAACAAAACACTCACCAGTACTTTTTTCATTACCTATCCTATTTAAAATAATATCGACTCAACACGGTTCGCTTCGAGGTCTCATCAAATAAGGCTGAGAGCGTGCTTCTACCACTTTAAAACAGAGGCGCTAACACCGTTATAGGGGAAATTTGTGCAATCAAAAAAGGAGCCTTACGGCTCCTTTTGATATTCTTAGACGGCTTCTTCGTCTTCTTCACCAGTTCGAATTCGAACCACGCGTTCAACTTCAGTGATGAATATTTTACCATCACCTATTTTACCCGTTTGTGCCGTTTCAATAATGGTATCAACACATTGATCAGCGACATCGTCAGTGACCACAATTTCCAGTTTTACCTTAGGTAAAAAATCAACCATGTATTCAGCACCACGATAAAGTTCTGTATGCCCTTTCTGACGGCCAAAACCCTTCACTTCAGATACTGTCATTCCCGTGATCCCTACATCCGCTAGAGCTTCACGTACATCGTCCAATTTAAACGGCTTAATGATGGCTTCAATCTTTTTCATGTTCATCCCTTAACTTTATTAATTTCGCTATTATCGGATAGCTATACAAAACATTCAATCTAAAAAAAGCCAGAGCTAACAAGCTCTGGCTTAGATTCTTATTCATGAAAACCTTGGTAATTGAATTACTTAAGACTTGCGTAGTACGCCGCTAAGTTAGCAATATCAGCATCATTCAGCATTGCTGCTTGAGCCTGCATGACAACCGCAAGGCCACCATTACGCTGTTTTGCTTTATATGCATTTAGTGACGATACAATATACTGCTCATTCTGACCTTTAAGATTCGGGTAACCAGGGATCATAGCAACGCCATCTGGGCCGTGACAAGCTGCGCAAATAGCGGCTTTTGTCTTACCTGCTGCGATATCACCAGCCATAACATTGCTACTTAAAAGGCCAAGACCTAACATCAATCCAATCACGACTTTTTTCATTGCTTTACCTATCTTTGTTATTATTTATATGAATATATATACAATTGTGGCATGAAATTAACCTACTTGTCCCAGACGAGTTCACAATCTTGACCAGAAAAGTGTTTATCCACAAATAGGCCGAGTACGGCGACAACCTGATCATCCAACATCAAAATAGGGATCCGCCTACGCTGCCAACTCGGCACACCATATTCTTGAAACAGTTTTTTCAATTTCCGGCTATGCCCTCTTCCCTCAGGGTGAGCAATCAACCCTTCCGGAGCGAAGTGCACATAACAGCTAGATTCCTGCCCTTTTGGTAGGGTGAATTGCATTGTAATGCCTACCGTTTTCTCAAACGATAAATTCGGTGGCTCAGTTAAACTTTCACGATCATTCAACTGAGTCGAACGAGATGCAATTAAGGACACTTCACCTAACCCATCTGGTAAAAACAACGACTTATCAAGTTCAAGAGCATGCTGCCAATCACTCACATCTTGAACATGCTCAACAAAGAAAAGCTTATTCTGATAACGACGAACCTGCCCGTGAGGTAAGTTTAGTATAGGGTTAGCATCTTGCTGGGCATTGGCGACTTGTTTCCAAATCAGTTCAAGGTGGTGACGACTAGGCATCACCTGCTGCATATTTTCAAACCACATGCGAATCAATCGGGAACGAACACGATCACTCTGTTTACCAAGCTGCTTGATATCTAAACCCATGAACTCATCGACAAGACTTGAGTACCGGTCTACCAGTAATTCATCCAGTAATGACTCTTGCTCCGCACACAGTTGAGCACTACGATGAACCGTCGCCCTTAATTCAGGCCAACGCTGAAGTAAACTCGGAGCAATTTGATGGCGAATGAAATTGCGATCATAACGAGTGTCTTGATTGCTTTCATCTTCTACCCAATCAAGCTCCTTGGTTCGAATGTACGATTCAATCACCGAACGTGGAACTTGTAACAGAGGGCGTAATAATTGTCCTTGGCTAAATGGCATCGACTCAGCCATACAGGACAGTCCTCTCGGCCCACTTCCTCGCTTTAAAGCTAGCAGAAAGGTTTCAAGTTGATCATCGGCATGCTGACCGGTAAGCAGAAGGTCATGCTTTGACATATGCGTACTCAGTACCGCATAACGAGCATCTCTCGCTTGCTTCTCAATACTGTCGCCATCATTCAGATCAAGTTGTACTTTTTCGACCACAACTGGAATATTGTTATCACCACACCACGTTACACACTTTTTTGCCCACTCATCAGCATGTTCACTCAAACCATGATGAACATGGACTGCCAAGCACTCAACATCTCGATTGTCTCGTTGAAATTGAGCCAATAAATCCAGCATAACCCTAGAGTCCATTCCGCCGCTTAACCCTAGAATAATTTTGGATTCCGGTTGGCGATATTGATTAATTGATTGAGTAAAAGTGTCGAACATAGATGAACACATAGAGAGCCTAAGTAGAGTGCCAAGAGTATGGATAATCCGTGCTATTGAACAGAATCAGGATGACTAACAACAATCCGTATCAAATAGACGAAAGTATCCTAGCCTGCGACAAGTGGATAATCAATATAAGATAGATGGTGAAACTGCATCCACAAAAAAAGGCTAGATAACCATCTAGCCTTTCCAATATCAATATGTCTTACGAGCGATTAACAGTAACCGTAGCTCATTAATCGTTGGTAGCGACGTTCAAGCAGCGTATCTTGATCAAATTGCTCTAATTCAGCCAGTTGTTTAACCAATGTTGCTTTCATATTCGCAGCCATTTGGATTGGGTCACGATGTGCGCCACCTAGTGGTTCATCGATAATATCATCAATCAACTCAAGCTCTTTAAGGCGAGGAGCAACAAGCCCCATCGCTTCAGCAGCTTGTGGCGCTTTATCTGAATCGCGCCATAGAATTGAAGCACAACCTTCAGGAGAGATCACGGAATACGTCGAGTATTGCAGCATGTTAACGTAATCGCCGACACCGATCGCCAATGCACCACCAGAACCACCTTCACCAACAACGTTACAAATAACAGGCACAGTTAGACCTGCCATAACTTTTAAGTTTTTAGCAATAGCTTCTGATTGACCACGCTCTTCAGCACCAACACCTGGGTAGGCTCCAGCGGTATCAATGAAAGTGATAATTGGCATGTTAAAACGCTCTGCCATTTCCATTAAGCGTAATGCTTTACGGTAACCTTCAGGCTTTGGCATACCAAAGTTGCGGATCACTTTTTCTTTGGTCTCACGACCTTTCTGGTGACCAATAACCATCACTGGACGGCCGTCTAAACGAGCCATACCACCAACAATCGCTTTATCATCAGCAAACGCACGATCACCTGCCAGTTCTTCAAACTCGGTAAAGGCATGCTCTAAATAGTCAAGCGTGTAAGGACGCTGTGGATGACGAGCGAGTTGCGCTACTTGCCATGCACCAAGGTCACTAAAGATTTTCTTTTTAAGCTCTAAGCTTTTTTTCTCTAGTTGTTCAATTTCTTTGTCTAGATCGACCGCTGCGTCGCCACCATGGCGAGATACATCACGTAAAGCTTCAATTTTTGCTTCTAGTTCAGCGATAGGCTTTTCAAATTCTAGAAAGTTTAGGCTCATCTATGAATCCTTTTTTACTCAGCTCTCCGAAAGTTGGAGCTAAATTTTAGTTAAATTCGAGTTCCACTTGGCCATTTCCAAGTAGCAGTTTTAATTCATCTAGTAATGTATCAGAAGGAGTCACTCTCCACTCTGCACCAAGAGATAACCGCGCTCTTGCGTCGGAACGTTGGTAGTATACATTGACGGGAACAGTTCCCGCTCGGTGAGGCTCTAAGATTTGACTAAAGCGCTCAAAAAATTTCTCATCGACTTGTGATTGTTCAATAGAAATAGACAAACCACGAGCGTATTTTTCTCGTGCTTCTCCAAGATCCATAACTTCGCGCGCGGACATTTTAAGCCCACCATTGAAGTCATCAAAGCTGACCTGTCCAGAAATGACTAATATTTTGTCTTTTTCTAGTAATTCAGCATACCTTTCTAAGGCATCCGAGAATAGCATCACTTCCATTCGACCCGATCGGTCATCAATGGTCATCAATCCTATTCGGGTACCTCGCTTGGTCGTCATCACTCGAGCAGCGATCACCAAGCCCGCAATAGTCACCGATTGATCCCGTCTTGTCGGGGTCGCATCAGTTAGTCGACAACTGGTGTACTTAGCAAGTTCCTTTATATACGCATTAATTGGGTGTCCGGTCAAATAAAGCCCTAAAGTTTCGCGCTCACCTTCCAGCCAGACTTTTTCAGGCCATGCTGGTACTTGAGTATACTTTTGCTCAACTTCTTCTGGGGCATCGGTTAATACACCGAACATATCAGCCTGACCAAACGCTTCTGCTTGATGGTGTTGGCTCGCCGCTTTTACTGCATCATTCAATGACGCCATCATAGCAGCTCGGTGCGGCCCGAGACGATCAAGAGCACCAGAGTAGATCAGCTTCTCTATCACTCGTTTATTGACTTTTTTCAAATCAATTCGCGCACAAAAATCAAAGAGATCTTTAAAGTGACCTCCCTTTTCTCGTGCCGCGATGATCACTTCGATTGGGCCTTCACCCACCCCTTTTATCGCGCCAATACCATAAACGATGGCACCATTTTCATCGACATTAAACCGATAAAGTCCCGAGTTAATATCCGGTGGCAGTAACTTCAATTTCATACGCAGACATTCATCGACTAAGCCGATAACTTTCTCTGTGTTGTCCATATCCGCTGTCATTACCGCCGCCATAAATTCAGCAGGGTAATGTGTTTTTAGCCATAAGGTTTGATATGAAACCAGTGCGTATGCGGCTGAGTGAGATTTGTTGAAGCCATAACCTGCGAACTTTTCTACCAAGTCGAAGATTTTCATCGACAACTCGCCATCAACACCGTTGGCTATCGCACCTTCTTTGAACGTCCCACGCTGTTTCGCCATCTCTTCTGGCTTTTTCTTACCCATCGCACGACGCAGCATATCTGCGCCACCTAGCGTATATCCAGCAAGAATTTGGGCGATTTGCATAACTTGTTCTTGATACAAGATAATGCCGTAAGTGGGCTCAAGCGTCTCTTTCAGTGAGTCGTGTTGCCACTTTTCATCGGGATAAGATACCGCTTCACGACCATGTTTACGGTCGATAAAGTTATCTACCATGCCCGATTGCAGCGGTCCCGGACGGAACAGTGCAACCAATGCGATAATATCTTCAAAACAGTCGGGTTGCAGACGCTTGATCAGATCTTTCATTCCGCGAGATTCTAATTGGAATACCGCCGTGGTTTCTGAGTTTTGCAGCAACCTGAATGAAGCAGGATCATCCAACGGAATAGAATCGATACGAACCCGCTCTTTACCCTCTTTTTCTAAGCGAGGATTCACTAACCCCAACGCCCAATCGATGATGGTTAATGTTCTTAAACCTAAGAAGTCGAACTTAACCAGACCGGCGGTTTCAACGTCATTTTTATCAAACTGTGTAACCGGGAAGTTACCGTCGGCATCACAATAAATAGGAGCAAAATCGGTGATCGTCGTTGGCGATATTACAACCCCACCCGCGTGTTTACCTGCATTTCGGGTACAACCTTCTAGAATTCGGCACTTATCAATAAGTTCTCGAACTTCTTCATCGGCATCATACAATTCAGGCAGCGAAGGTTCCGCTTTGAACGCTTTTTCTAACGTCATTCCCGGATCTGGCGGGATCATTTTTGAGATACGATCGACAAAGCCAAACGGGTGACCGAGAACACGTCCAACATCACGAATAACCGCTTTTGCTGCCATGGTTCCAAAGGTGATAATCTGAGATACCGCATCTCGACCATACATTTCCGCTACGTGATCAATCACTTGGTCACGTTTATCCATACAAAAGTCGATATCGAAATCGGGCATAGAGACACGTTCAGGGTTCAAGAAACGTTCAAATAGAAGATCGTACTCTAGTGGGTCTAAGTCGGTAATATCAAGCGCATAAGCCACGAGTGAACCGGCACCAGAGCCTCGGCCAGGACCTACAGGAACATCATTGTCTTTTGACCACTGAATGAACTCCATTACAATCAAAAAGTAGCCTGGGAAACCCATGTTATTGACTACTTCTAGCTCAATTTTTAGACGCTCATCGTACTCAGGCCTTCTCTCCTCACGCACTTTCTCGTCTGGAAACAAGAATGCCAATCGTCTTTCTAACCCTTCTTCTGATTTTTTAATCAGATAGTCTTCGATCTTAAGACCTTCGGTTGGGAAATTAGGTAGGAAATACTCCCCAAGACGCACTGTCACATTACAACGCTTAGCAATCTCGACTGAGTTGGCTAGTGCTTCAGGAATGTCCGAGAACAACTCGCACATCTCTTCTTCAGTACGTAAGTATTGCTGTGCGCTGTAGTTCTTAGGGCGACGAGGATCGACCATTGTAAAGCCATCATGGATCGCCACGCGAATTTCATGGGCGTCAAACAGGTCTTCAGTCAGGAAGACAACTTCATTGGTTGCTACGACAGGCAAATCGGTTTGCTCTGAGAGCTCTAAAGCGAAATGCAGATAGGCTTCTTCATCTGGTCTGCC
This sequence comes from Vibrio genomosp. F6, assembly GCF_005146325.1. Taxonomy (NCBI): domain Bacteria; kingdom Pseudomonadati; phylum Pseudomonadota; class Gammaproteobacteria; order Vibrionales; family Vibrionaceae; genus Vibrio; species Vibrio genomosp. F6. Next base: position 52,546 of record NZ_SYUT01000031.1, read on the forward strand.
TGTTCGAATCAGCTCCAAATAAAAGCGGTCTGGAAAGTGCGTTTTGTAGAATTCGACACACTGTCCGACAATTTCGGCATTCCCCTTCAACAATGCTTTTCCAATCTCACCACTTTTCGCGCCAGATAGGATAATCAGACCTTGCTTGTGATTAACGAGCCACTCTTTATCAATCACGGGGATATGCTGAACATGCCCACGTTGATAAGCTTCTGAAATCAATAGTGTTAAGTTGTTATATCCAACATTATCGGAAGCAAGAATAGTCAACTTTGTCAGCTCATCACCAAACTCCGGCGACTGCATCATGAAATCAGCACCAATGATCGGCTTGATACCACAATTGTGTGCTGTCCCATAAAATTTCACCAAACCACATAGGTTAGTAAAATCGGTTAATGCAAGCGCTGGCATGCCCATTTCTGCGACCTTTTTGACCAACGGTGGCACTTTCGACAGGCCGTCGATCATCGAGAAATCACTGTGAACACGTAAATGTATAAACTTAGGGTCTGACATAAATAATTTGAGTTCTAAATAATCTAATCAATTGTTAATTCAGTGGATATGGAACCTGAATTAACCAGAATATGGCCGTAAATAAGCACTGAATTGACTTATTTACGTAGAGAAGCATTGTATAGCAGCTTTTATTCGATACCCAGAGCTCTTTTAACTGGCTTGAAACTCTTACGGTGCTGGTCGATGACACCATGTTGTTCGATAGCAGCAAAATGGGCTTTGGTTGGATACCCTTTGTGCTGCGCAAAACCAAATTCAGGATGAAGTTTATCCAGATCTTCCATCTCTTGATCACGAACCACTTTAGCGATGATAGAGGCCGCACTGATCTCTTGAACTCGAAGGTCGCCTTTCACTACAGCAATGGCGTCCATTGATAACGTCGGCACTCGGTTTCCATCAATAAGAGCAAGATCTGGCTGAATAGCTAACCCTTCGATTGCACGCTGCATCGCAACCATCGTCGCTTGCAAAATATTAAATTGATCGATCTCTTCTGGAGAGCAGCGCCCCACCGCCCATGCTAGGGCTTTTTCTTTAATCTCAGGGTAAAGTGCGAGGCGTTTTTTTTCTGATAGTTTCTTTGAGTCCGTTAGCCCTTCAATTGGATTATTCGGATCGAGAATCACAGCCGCTGTCACCACATCGCCAACCAGTGGACCGCGGCCTACTTCATCAATACCCGCAACAAGGGAATACCCCGTAGGATATTCAAATTCAGGCAGTTCTTGTTTCTCTTTTACGGTTTTTTTCATCGATTTTTTATCTGTCATATTAATCTGTTTGTAAACCAATCAAATTGAGCACTGCATTTGCGGCTTGTGTATCCGCATCCTTACGTATCCACTGATGCATTTCAGTAAATGATTGAATCAATTCAACGTTATCATTAGCCAGTACTTCTTCCATTGCGGGATAAAGGAAATCAGGATGGCACTCTTCTTGAATGAACTCTTTAACCAACTCTTTACCCGCAAGCACATTTGGCAATGATACAAATTCAGTAATCGATAGCTTTTGTGCAATCCAGCCAGTGAGTTTATTGACTTGATAACCAACAACCATTGGTCGCTTCACCAACATACATTCAAGCGCAACGGTACCAGATGCAAGTAAAACCGCATCGGAAGCAGTCATAACATTTCTTGCGGTATCTTCAATGATAACGAAATCCAGCTCAGGTGCAGTCTCTTTCCAGATTGATTCAAATTGCTCTCGGCGTTTTTTGTTCACAGCAGCAACAACAAACCCCATCTCAGGGTGCTTAGCATGAATACGCTGGCAAGTCTCGATGAAAGGTTTAGCAATCAATGCTACCTCTCCTCCACGACTCCCTGGTAGCACTGCAAGCCATTGACGATCTTGCTCTAAATTCAGCAGTTCACGAGCCGCGCGTTGATCACTTACTAATGGGATCGCATCAGCAAGAGTGTGGCCGATAAATTCACAAGCTACATTATATTTATCATAGAAAGCTTTCTCGAATGGCAGAAATGCCAACACTAAATCCGTCGCGGCATCAATTTTAAATATGCGCTTTGGTCGCCATGCCCACACAGAAGGGCTGACATAATGCACGGTTTTTATTCCTGCATCTTTGAGCGTTTTTTCTAATCGAAGATTAAAATCAGGCGCATCAATACCGATAAAAACATCCGGTGGATTTTGCGTAAAATACTCAACTAGTTGATGCTTTACTTTCAATAACCTTGGTAATCGACCTAGGACTTCAACAAGCCCCATGACTGCCAATTCTTCCATATCAAACAGAGATTCGCAGCCTGAAGCGATCATCTTAGGGCCACCAATACCCACGAATTCAGCATCCGGATATTGCTGTTTAATCGATTTAATAAAACCTTCACCTAAGGTATCACCAGAAAGTTCTCCAGCGACGATTCCGATGCGTAGTGGTTTTTTTGCGTTTAACATGTCACTTATCCCAATAACTGTGGCATAAATCATACCAATCTAAAAACACAAAAAGACCGCTGAAAACAGCGATCTTTATTGACAACAATAGCAACTGAATACTCAATCACAGTACTTGGTAATTAATGGTACTGAAGAAAGAATAGAATAGTACTTAGCGAATAATGCCACGCGTTGATTTTTCAAAGATATCAAGAAATCCTTGTAACACAGGGAACTCTGCAAGTTCGCGGTTAATCTCGACTTTTGCTTCTTCTAAGGTATTGCCATTGCGGTAGAGTGCTTTATAAGCACGGCGAATCGCGTGGATCTCTTTCTTTTCAAATCCGCGACGCTTTAACCCTTCGATATTGATACCAAATGGTTTTGCATGGTTACCTTGAGCCATCACGTATGGAGGGACATCTTGAACCACAACCGATGCACCACCAATAAAGCTATGAGCGCCAACGGTACAGAATTGGTGTACAGGAGATAAGGCAGAAACAATCGCGTAATCTTCAACGGTTACATGTCCCGCAAGAGTTGCATTATTACCCATGATGATGTTATCACCGACAACACAGTCATGAGCGATGTGGACATTGACACAAAATAAGTTATCACTACCAACGGTAGTCACACCTTTATCTTGAACAGTACCACGATGCATCTGTACGCTTTCACGAATGATATTTCTATCGCCTACAATTAGACGTGTATCTTCGCCTTGATACTTTTTATCTTGACACTCTTCACCAACAACCGCGAATGGGAAAATACGGTTATCTTTGCCAATAACTGTAGGTCCCTTGATCACTACGTGAGACATAACTTCTGTCCCATCGCCAATTTCTACGTTGCCTGTAATATAGGTGAAAGGTCCTACTGTAACATTAGCGCCGATTTTGGCACCCTCTTCAACGACAGCAGAAGGGTGGATTTGAGCGGTTTCATGAATCATATTAAAACTCTCTACGTGCACACTTAAGTTCAGCGGAACAAACAACGTCGCCATCTACACGAGCGACACCATTAAATTGAGCAATACCACGACGTTCTTTAATGAATTCTACTTCAATGATCATTTGATCACCTGGGACAACCGGTTTACGGAACTTCGCTTTATCTACACTAGCAAAGTAATAAAGCTCATTCTCAGATGGTGCACCAAATGATTTAAAGGCTAGTAAACCTGTCGCTTGAGCCATGGCTTCAAGAATTAAAACACCAGGGAATACCGGAAGCTGAGGAAAATGACCCGTAAACTGTGGTTCATTAACGGAAACATTTTTAATTGCCGTTAGGTGCTTCGCTTCTTCAAAGTCAACAACACGATCGATCAACAAAAATGGGTAGCGATGAGGTAAAAGCTCCTGAATTTCAGTGATATTCATCGTTTTCTTTTCAGTAGTCAAAGTCATATTCCTATTCTAATACTTAATTAATTATTTGCGATTATAGACGAAAAAGACCCGCACATCGCGAGCCTTCTTCAATAAATATGGTATTACGATTCCACATTTCCATCGATTAACTTCTCGACAGCTTTTAATCGCTTATTCATATCGTCAATTCGATGTACGCGAGTCGCTGTTTTACGCCACTCTTTATTGGTTTGCAATGGGATACCAGAAGAGTACATGCCTTTCTCTTTGATTGAGCGCATGACCATACCCATACCGGTGATCGTTACTCCATCGACGATTTCAATGTGACCATTAATCACACAACCACCACCAATAATACAGTATTTACCAATACTAGTGCTGCCTGCGATAATAGTACCACCAGCAAGAGCTGAACCATATCCGATGTGAACATTATGGGCAATTTGGAGTTGGTTATCCAAAATTACATTATCTTCCACAATGGTATCGTCTAATGCACCGCGATCGATCGTCGTACAAGAGCCGATTTCAACACGGTTACCAATACGAACAGAGCCGACTTGAGGAATTTTGATCCACTCGCCTTTCTCATTCGCATAACCAAAACCATCAGAGCCAATCACTGTATTTGCTTGAACTAAACAATCGCTTCCAAGCTCAACATCATGATAGATACTTACATTCGACCATAACTGAGTGTTAGCACCGATTTTGGCTTTTTGACCAATAAAGCAACCTGCACCGATAACAGCACCATCGCCGAGTTCAGCTCCAGATTCAATCACAGCATTCGCACCAATAGAGACGTTTTTACCAATAATGGCATCGCTAGCAACAACGGCAGAAAGTGCAATACCTTCAGCCGCTGCAGGTGTTAAATCTAAAGCTTGAGCAACTTTAGCAAAAGCAACATAGGGGTCATCCACAACAATAACATTTGTCTGACAAAGTTCTCTTTCCGCCGCCTTAACCATAATGGCAGATGCACAGCAATCAGCTAAATGCTTGCTGTATTTTGCATTCGAAAGAAAAGTGATTTCTCCTTGTTTTGCTTTATCCATAGGAGCAACCGATGAGATGATTTGATCACCTTCACCGTAGAGCTCTCCCCCGGTAATTACGGCCAATTCGGCTAAAGTGAGTTGTGGCATAACGTTCTTATTTTAATTGCTTAATAACCAGTTCTGACACATTAAATTCAGGCTTACCATATTGCATAGCTTGAATATCAACGATCAGATCGTAACCTTCTTTTTCAGCAACCGCTTTTACTGCTGCTTGAATTTGCTTAAATAGTTTTTGCTTCTCTTGAGCTTCGCGACGTTGACTCGCCTTCTCTAAAGCTTGTCCTTTGATTTTGTAGTTGCTCTGAAGTTGGCCAATTTCAATACGTAGTTTTTCAACTTCGTCTGGACCTAGTAGCTCACCATCACGCTTAAGTTTTTCAATTTTTGTTGCTGCTTCAGCTTGAATCGCTTGTAGTTCAGCCGCTTTATCTTTGAACTCTTCTTGCAATTTTTGCAGTACGATTTCACGTTGAGGTAGCTCTTGGAATACTTGAGCAGTATTAACATAACCAACTTTCTGAGCAGCTTCCGCAGCTTGAGCAAATAAAGAAGAGCTTAATACGATAAGGCCAAGACCCGCTGCTTTCATCATGTTTTTCAAAATATATTCCTTAAAATTTAGAATGTTCTACCAATAGTGAAAGTGAAGAACTCTTCATCATCACCTTCAAAAGATTTAGCCGGCTTCGCGACTGAGAATACTAATGGCCCCATAGGAGACATCCACTGCAACGCAGCGCCATATGACGAACGATAATTTGTTGGGTCTGAATAATCGTAGTAGTAAGCGCCACCAGGCATGTCAGCACTCGCTTTACGGTAATCAAATTCGGTATCCCATACACTTGCCATATCGAAGAATACGCTAGTACGGATTTGATTTCGTACTTCATCCGATGCAAATGGTGTTGGTACGATCAGCTCAATACTTGCCAATGCCACCGCGTTACCACCGACAGAGTCATCTGTCGCTTTATAATTAGGGTTATTACCTACACCTTCATTATAAACAGCTTTAGGCCCGGCGGAGTTCGAACCAAAACCACGTAAAGTGGTAAAGCCGCCCGCGTAGTAGTTCTCATAGAATGGGAATAAGTTATCATTACCATTCGTTTGACCATAACCATTACCGTAACCTAAACGACCACGCATCAAGAGCGTAAATTCATGCTTTTTGGTTAAAGGTATGTACTGTTTCACATCATACTGAGCTTTAAAATACTGAACATCAGAGCCCGGTACCGTTGCCTTGAAAAATGCTCGTTGATGGTTACCTTCCGTCGGGAAATACCCTCGGTTTAAATTGTTGCGTGTCCATGAAATATTGAGATCAAAATCATTGGTCACCAAGCTACCGTCAGAGTTCATGTTATCGGCTTGCGCTTGTAAAAACTGCTCAATTTGTACATAGGCATCTAAGTTTGAAATCTTATTATGCGTATAACCAATACCAAATTCGACACGGTTGAGCTCATCAAACGGGAAACCCCACGTTAAGCTCGTACCGTAACTTTCATTGGTATAGTCAACAATACCCGCTTCAGAAGCTTCAAATTCATTGTAGAAAACTTTACCACCTAGACTCACACCATCAAGGTTCCAGTATGGGTCACGGTACTCTAAGCTGATATTTTTCTGATAGTCATTCATCATGGCACTGATGCCGACTCGATTACCACTACCGGCAAAGTTATCCTGCTGTAGACCGACTTGGAAACTTATACCAGACTCAGTACCGTAGCCAACACCGAAGTTAACACTACCCGAGTTGGCTTCTTTAACGTTGTACACTAAATCGACTTGATCTTCGCTTCCTGGAACACGAACCGTTTGAACATCAACCGTTTCGAAGTAACCAAGACGGTTCAAACGTGCTTTACCCGTATCAATCGATTTTGAGTTTAACCAACTGCCTTCCATTTGGCGCATTTCACGACGCAAAACTTCGTCTTTTGTGGCGTTATTTCCAGTGAATCGGATGTCTCGAACATAAATTCGACTACCCGCATCAACATTGATAATAAGTGACACTTCATTGGTTTCATCATCAAATTCAGGAATAGTACGAACTTGAGGATAAGCGTAACCCGCCTCCCCTAAAATACGTTTAACCCCTTCCTCTAATTCCGTCACTCGAGAACCGTTATACACTTCGCCAGCTTCAAAAGGATTTAAAGCGGTAAACTCAGCCTCTTTACCTACAAGGTCACCACGGAAATTTATATCCTTAACGGTATAGGCTTCGCCCTCTTCTAAGCCAAGCGTAATATAGACACCTTTCTTATCTGGGGAGATGGCAACCTGTGTCGAATCAAGCTTAAACTTCAAATACCCTCGGTCAAGGTAGTAAGACTTCAATGCTTCTAAATCACCAGCAAGAATCTGCTTCTGGTACTTATCATCAGATAGGAAGTTCCACCACTCAATATCTACGTTCAGATTAAATCGAGAAAGTAACTCTTCATCATTATAAACTTCATTACCAATAAAGTTTATCTGTTGAATTTTAGCGGAAACACCTTCGGTGAAAACAAATTTAAGGTCAGAACGATTGCGAGGAAGTGGGGTTACAACCGCTTTTACCGTCGCATTATATTTACCAACACTGTAGTAAAAATCTTCTAAACCTTTCTCAATATTGCTTAGCGTAGTGCGATCTAAAGCTTCACCCACACGAACCTCAGATGCATCCAAGTTCTGCTGAAGCTGCTCTTCTTTAATCGCTTTATTACCAGAAAATGAGATGCTGGCAATGGTCGGGCGCTCTTTGACTTGGATGACTAAAGCATCGTTATCACGTAATACTTTTACATCTTCAAAGTTACCTGAAGCATAAAGCGCTCGAATAATTTCCGATACGTCTTGTGAGTCAACAGAGTCGCCAATACGAACAGGCATCTTCAATAATGCGGCACCGAGAGCCACACGCTGTAATCCTTCGATTTTTATGTCTTGAACGACAAAATTTTCTGCGCCATTCGCTGACACGCTAGTTGCCAACAACGTTGCGAATAGAATCTGCTTAATCGCCATATTTATTCTAACTATTCCTTGCTACTGCTTTTGATTACGATTTAAAAATCATAAACGAGTAAAATCATTAAATATTGCTAACGCCATCAATGAGAAGATGATAGCTCCTCCGACTCTATACCCCATCTCTTGTACCTTTTCTGGCACCGGGCGTCGGGTTACGGCTTCAATTGCGAAAAACAGCAAATGCCCACCATCTAACATAGGCAATGGAACCAAATTAATGATCCCTAAATTCACACTGATTAATGCTAAAAACCCAAGGAAGTAAACAATGCCATAATCAGCGGTTGCTCCTGCTCCTTTTGCTATCGATATCGGCCCACTTAAATTATCTAGGCCTACATCACCAACAACCAGCTTCTTAAGCATGCTGATCGTCAAGCTTATAATTTGTCCTGTTTTATCAAACGCTTTTTCTATCGATTCAAATACACCATATTTCAGCTCAAATCGATAACTTTGCGGCCATTCTGCGACTTTCGGTGCAATACCCGCAAAACCAATCACTTTATCCTTGGAAATCTTTTTGCTATCTGGTTCTAACACAATAGGAAGAACCACACCATTTCGCTCGATCTCTAAAGCCACTACTTTATTAGGACTTTGGCGTATCGCCTCTACAATCTGCTGCCAGTCCTCAACGAGCGCACCATTGACTCGCACAAACTTATCACCTGCAATCAGCCCAGCTCGAGCGCCTGCCCCGTCTTCTGATACGTTAACCAGTACTGGTGTTATCTCAGGCGTAAACGGAGAAAAACCAAGTGCCCTCATAGCAGACTCAGTTTCTGGGTTAAAGTTCCATTCTCGAATGTCGAGAGTCTTCACTTCTTCGTAACCAACACCATCAACAGGCGTAAGCGTGACTGTCATCACATCATCACCGATATGAGAAATTAACCCCATATTCACTGATTCCCAGTCGAGAGTTCTAACGCCGTCGATCGACTGAAATTGCATTCCACGTTCAATGCCTGACTGTGCCGCAATTGAGTTTGGAATCACTTCGCCAACAACAGGCTTAACCGCTGGAATACCAATTAAAAACACCAGCCAGTAAGCAAAAATCGCGAATACAAAATTAAAAGCAGGACCAGCACCAACAATCGCGCTTCTCTTCCATAGTGCTTTTTGATCGAACGCGTACTGTTTTTGATCTTCAGGCACTTCGTCAACACGAGAATCGAGCATTTTTACGTACCCGCCTAATGGGATCATTGAAAGGCTATATTCGGTCCCATCTTTACCCATTTTTCTCCAGATTGATTTACCAAAACCAATTGAGAATTTTTCCACTTTTACGCCGCAGCGACGGGCTACCCAGAAATGCCCATACTCATGCACAGCCACCAAAATGCCTAACGCAATGATAAATGAAGCGAAGTTCCATAATATATCAATCATAATTTACGCTCACGAGCTGCTTCTAAAGCAAATATTCGAGCCATTCTATCTAGCTCAAGTAGGCTTTCCAAGCTATCAATGGAGTGAGAAGTGTTAGTCGCACAGACCTTAGACAATACAGCTTCGTTAACAGCGGCAATGTCCGTAAATTTGAGTGTGTTATTCAAAAATGCGTCAACGGCGACTTCATTGGCTGCGTTTAAAGAGGTGGTGGCATATTGCCCTTCATAACACGCATCAATCGCAAGTTTTAAACAAGGGTAGCGATCGAAATCTGGTTCAAGGAAGGTCAACTGTCCCACTTTAGTAAAATCGAGCGCTTTGACACCAGCATCCACACGCTGAGGGTAAGACATTGTCAGAGCAATAGGTGTCGACATGTCCGGTTCGCCCATCTGAGCTAACACCGAGCCATCTTTATATTGAACCATTGAGTGAATGACAGATTGAGGATGAATAATTACTTTCAGCTGCTCTTTGGAGGCATTAAACAGCCATTTAGCTTCAATATACTCAAGACCTTTGTTCATCATTGTCGCAGAATCAACCGAGATTTTCGGCCCCATCGCCCAGTTAGGATGAGCAATAGCCTGCGCAGGGGAAACCGCACTTAACTCACTGACATCAGTGTAACGAAATGGGCCACCGGATCCGGTCAGTAGTATGTTATCAACTCCACTCTGTTCGAGGTTACATCGACCTAAGTTAGTTTGGATCTCACTAGGTAAGCATTGGAAGATAGCATTATGTTCACTATCAACTGGCAATAATTCTGCGCCAAATTTGTCTACCGCATCAATAAAGAGTTGGCCTGACATCACCAGAGCTTCTTTATTCGCTAACAACACTCGCTTACCCGCTTGTACCGCCGCCATAGTAGGGATAAGTCCAGCAGCGCCAACGATAGCCGCCATCACCGTATCCACTTCATCAAATGAAGCGATATGATTCATCCCTTCCAAGCCTGACAGTACTTGAGTTGAGATTTTTAATGTTAATAGCTGTTCTTTTAATAACTTAGCAGCATCATCACTCGCCATCACTGCATATTTTGGTCGCCACTTCTCACACAGCTGACGCATTTTCTCTACATTGGTTCCGGCAGCCAGAGCAACAACTGAAAAATGTTCAGGGTTTTGCTCTACAACCTTGAGGGTACTAGTGCCAATTGAACCCGTTGCGCCGAGAATAGTTAAATTTCGCATTGCGTATAGACCGTTAGTTGCGAGAAAAAGGCAAGAATGACCTTGCCTTAATCACTAAAATAAAACGTTATTAAAATATATAGTACAGAAGAGCAAATACAGGGAAGGCAGCGGTTAAGCTATCAATGCGATCAAGGATGCCACCATGCCCAGGAATGATATTACTGCTATCTTTAACTCCTGATACACGTTTAAACATACTTTCTACTAAATCACCTAGTACTGAAATGACAACCGTAATAAGCGTGATCACAATCATGTGTAAAGGCGTTGCAAATTGGATATCAAACCAAACTGAGAAGCCCCAGCCAACCAGTAGCGCTGCAATAATGCCTCCCAATAAACCTTCAATCGTTTTATTAGGGCTTACTGCGGGAGCCATCTTTCTTTTGCCAAATGTTTTGCCTGAGAAGTAAGCGCCACTATCAGCCGCCCATACTAAAAAGCAAACAAACATAACAAGCTTAGCGCCGTGGTATGGATCAGTAGAGATATCTTCGGCACGTAGAATCACGACACTCCAAAAAAAAGGAAGTAATGTCAGTAACCCAAACACATGACGTAAGACATTAGAGCCTTGCCAACCAGCTGCCGATTTAGGGTAGGTTATCGCTAAACCGCTCGCGATAATCCACCAGATAGAGCCAACAGCTAAAATTGAAAAGTGCAAACTAGAGAGGGAGTTCAAGCTATCAGCATCGGTAGGCAGTAAGGCATAGCTCGCGGCACCAACAATAACGGATGGGATTAATGCCATATAACGAGATTTGTGTTCTACAAATTGCGTCCACTCCCAAAATCCGAGCAGTGTGATCACTGCCAGAGCTAACATAAATAGCGGGAGCGATAATTCAAAAATTCCTAAAATAACTAGAGGAGCTAAAATCAACGCGGTAATGATTCGTTGTTTCAAACTTTATAATCCTTATTTTTCTTCCATCAATGCTTTAACCTGGTCATCAGTACAACCAAAACGTCGTACGCGATTGACAAACCAAGTTACAGCTTCAACCAGACTGTCTTCATCAAAGTCTGGCCAAAATTCTTCGGTAAAAAACATCTCAGCATAAGCGAGTTGCCAAAGCATAAAGTTACTTATGCGGCATTCACCACTTGTTCTAATCAATAAGTCTACTTCTGGAATATCGGCCATAGTGAGATGTTGAGAGATCATATCCTCATCAATATCACTTACGCTACATTTCCCTTCAGCGACTTTAGTGGCAATAGACTTCATGGCTTCTGTGATGTCCCACTTACCGCCATAATTGGCCGCGACATTAACCACCATACCTGTATTGTTTGCGGTTAACTCTTCAGCTTCAATGATTTTCTTTTGCAAACGAGCACTAAATCGGCTTTTATCACCAATAATACGCAGCTTTAAATTGTTTTTATGGAGTTTTTTTATTTCACTCGATAATACAGTAATAAACAATTCCATAAGCAAGCCCACCTCTTCTTCAGGTCGACGCCAATTCTCACTACTAAATGCAAATAAAGTCACCGCTTCAATTTTCAGCTTACTTGCTGCTGATATCGTTTTTCTTACGGCACTCACCCCTTTTTTATGGCCAAAAACACGAGGCTTTCCATGAGATTTAGCCCAGCGGCCATTACCATCCATTATGATAGCGATATGTTTTGGAAGGGAGTCTGTGAAGTTCTGAGAATTTTGCATATGAAGTTAATTTACGTACCATCGTCAAGATTGGACAGACTAGCATAAAAAAAGGCGCTGTGCTGCGAGCTCAGCGCCTTACCAATCATAAAGTTGTAAGTATTGGTTATACTTCCATCAACTCTTTTTCTTTCACTGCTAGAACGTCATCAACACTCTTAACAGCAGCATCTGTTAGCTTTTGAATTTCGTCTTGTGCACGACGGTCTTCATCTTCTGAAATTTCTTTGTCTTTAAGAAGTGCTTTAAGATCACCATTTGCATCACGACGGATGTTACGAATAGCAACACGGCCACCTTCAGCTTCACCACGAACGATTTTCACTAAATCTTTACGGCGTTCTTCAGTTAGTGGTGGAAGTGGCACACGAATAACGGTACCCGCTGACATAGGGTTTAAGCCTAGATCAGATTTCATGATTGCTTTTTCGATAAGAGGAGTAAGCTCTTTATCAAATACAGTAATAGACAGCGTACGTGCGTCTTCTGCGATGACGTTAGCCACTTGGTTTAGTGGCGACATTGCACCGTAGTACTCTACAGAGATGCCAGACAGAAGGCTTGGATGCGCACGGCCTGTACGGATCTTAAGTAGGCTGTTACGTAGTGATTCTACACTTTTTTCCATGCGCTCTTGCGCGTCTTTTTTGATTTCGTTAATCACAATTTCACCTTAAATAATTTTTCTTAAAGAATACGCATTAATAAACAACACGTACTAAAAAGAATGAATAGGATGATTATAAGATACAAACCATTTGATTTGTGATTTTATAATTATTCAGCATCGCTAATTAGCGTACCTTCTGCTTCACCCATTACCACGCGACGTAATGCGCCTGGCTTGTTCATATTAAATACACGAATAGGCATTTTATGGTCACGTGCTAGTGTAAATGCCGCTAAGTCCATAACCTTCAGCTCTTTCTCAAGAATGCTGTTGTAAGAAAGCGTATGATACAACTCTGCTTCAGGGTTGGCTACAGGGTCCGCTGTAAATACGCCATCAACTTTCGTCGCTTTTAGAACGATATCCGCTTCAATTTCAATACCGCGTAAACACGCAGCAGAATCTGTAGTGAAGAATGGGTTACCCGTTCCTGCCGAGAAGATCACAACGCGACCTTGACGAAGTTGGCTGATTGCATCTGCCCAGTTGTAATCGTCACATACACCTTTCAGTGGAATTGCTGACATTACACGAGCGTTCACATATGCACGATGTAAAGCATCACGCATTGCTAAGCCGTTCATTACGGTTGCAAGCATACCCATGTGATCACCAACAACGCGATTCATACCCGCTTCAGCCAGACCAGCACCACGGAAAAGGTTACCACCACCGATAACAACACCAACTTGAACACCTAGCTCCACAAGCTCTTTTATCTCTTGAGCCATACGGTCAAGTATCGTTGCATCGATACCAAATCCTTCTTCGCCTTGAAGGGCTTCGCCGCTAAGTTTAAGCAGAATACGTTGATATGCTGGTTTAGGGTTCGTAGTCATGAAGTATACCTTCCAAAGAGAGTAGTTAATTAACAGTCATGGTTTAATACTCAGAGCATTTCCATCGTTGAATAAGTATCGTCGGATAAAAACCGCGGAATACCAAATCATGACGATTAATAAAAATAGATATAGCTGTCATAAAAAGACCGCAGCAATGGCCACGGTCTTTTTATTAGCAATACACTAAGGATTAACCTTTTTGTACCGCTGCAACTTCATCAGCAAAGCTCATTTCTGCAGCTTTCTCGATGCCTTCACCAACTTCTAAACGAATGAAGTCAGTTACTGTCGCACCTTTAGCTTTAAGAATATCGCCAACAGTTTGCTTAGGTTCCATGATGAAAGCTTGACCAGTTAGTGATACTTCACCAGTAAACTTCTTCATGCGGCCGATAACCATTTTTTCTGCGATTTCTTGTGGTTTGCCTTCGTTCATTGCGATTTCAACTTGAACCGCTTTCTCTTTAGCAACTACATCAGCAGGTACGTCGTCTGGAGTTAGGAACTCAGGCTTAGACGCAGCAACGTGCATAGCAACGTGCTTAATAGTTTCTTCGTCAGCTTCACCAGCTACAACAACACCGATACGGTCGCCGTGGCGGTAAGAACCGATTTTAGCACCTTCGATGAATTCAACACGACGAATGCTGATGTTCTCACCGATTTTAGTTACTAGTGCAATACGTGCTTCTTCAAATTTAGCTTGAAGAGCCGCGATATCTAGACGCTCAGTTAACGCTACTTCTGCTACTTCGTTAGCGAATGCAAGGAAACCTGCATCTTTTGCTACGAAGTCAGTTTGACAGTTAACTTCAAGAATAGCAGCAACACCTGCGTCTTCTTTAATGATGATTGTGCCTTCAGCAGCAACGTTACCCGCTTTTTTAGCTGCTTTAGCTGCGCCAGATTTACGCATATTTTCAATCGCTAGCTCGATGTCGCCGTCAGCTTCAACAAGTGCTTTTTTACATTCCATCATGCCCGCAGCTGTGCGTTCACGAAGTTCTTTTACTAGAGCAGCAGTTACAGTTGCCATTCTCGATTCCTCGGTTGATTCTAAAATAAGGTAAAAATCAGGGGCCAAATAGAGGGCCCCTGATGCTAACTATAACTTAGTTTCTATTAAAACGAGGGTTCACTAAAACTCTGTCTTCCAAAACTAAGCAATGGTTGGAGTCGCTATTATTCAGCAGCTTCTACAAAACCATCTTTTTCAGCAGTGATAGCAGCAACATCTTTGTTACGACCTTCTTTAACCGAATCAGCAGCAGCGTTTAGGTAAAGCTGTACCGCACGGATTGCATCGTCATTACCAGGAATGATGAAGTCAACGCCGTCTGGGTTAGAGTTAGTATCAACAACAGCGTAAACTGGGATACCTAGGTTGTTTGCTTCTTTAACTGCGATGTGTTCGTGATCTGCATCAATTACGAATAGAGCGTCAGGTAGGCCGCCCATGTTTTTGATACCACCAAGAGATTTCTCTAGCTTCTCCATTTCGCGAGTACGCATTAGAGCTTCTTTCTTAGTAAGCTTGTCGAAAGTACCGTCTTGAGCTTGCGCTTCAAGTTCTTTCAGACGCTTGATAGACTGACGAACAGTTTTGTAGTTTGTTAGCATACCGCCTAACCAGCGGTTGTTAACGTAAAACTGGTTGCTGTTGATAGCAGCTTCTTTAACAGCTTCAGATGCAGCGCGCTTAGTACCAACGAAAAGAACTTTACCTTTTTTCTCGCCAACTTTAGCAAGCTCAGTTAGAGCTTCGTTGAACATTGGTACAGTTTTTTCTAAGTTGATGATATGAACGTTGTTACGAGCACCAAAGATGAATGGCTTCATTTTTGGGTTCCAGTAACGAGTTTGGTGACCGAAGTGAACACCAGCTTTAAGCATATCGCGCATTGATACAGTTGCCATTTTAAAATCCTCTATGGGGTTAGGCCTCCACATTCCCCATGCATCCGACCCCTAACCTACTAACCTAAGTTAATGAAGTTGAAGCACCCCGGAACATGTGTCGAAATGTGTGTGATTTAAAGATAATTTAGTATAGGTCAAAGCTGCTTCGCCAAACAGGAGATAACAGTCTTTGTTCCCGGCGCGCTTTATACCATAGTTTGATTATAAATTTCCAGTAAAAAGCCAATTTCCTTAGTCAAATTGAGCGAACAAAGTCTAAATGAAAACGGATTTCAATTGCGCTTCCGTGTCTCACTGATAGAATAGCGGCTATAGCCATCTTAAGGCATCTGAAAATAGATAATAGAGAAAGCCAATGTCTGTAAAAATCAAAACAGCTGAAGAAATCGAAAAAATGCGCGTTGCGGGCAAACTTGCAGCAGAAATTTTAGAAATGATTGAACCCCATATTCAAGTGGGTACGACGACAGAAGAGTTAAACACCATCTGTCATGAATACGCGCTTGCGAAAGGTGCCTACTCTGCCCCTCTTAATTATCACGGTTTTCCTAAATCTATCTGTACGTCAATCAATCACATTGTTTGTCACGGCATCCCTGCAGAAGAAGATGTTATCGTTAATGGTCAAATCAAACCTGCGGTATTAAAAGATGGTGATATTCTCAACGTTGACATTACCGTAATCATCCCTGATGACGAAAATGCGGACCTAAGCGTACGTCCTACTGGTTACCATGGTGATACTTCTAAGATGTTCCTTGTGGGTGATGTATCAGCCGTTAACAAGCGCCTATGTATGGTTGCTCAAGAAGCATTGTATGAAGGTATGCGCCAAGTGAAACCTGGTGTTCAGTTAGGTAAAATTGGTACTGCGATTGAAAAATACATCAAGACCAACAATAAAAATAACCCTCGCGCTAAATTCTCGATCGTAAAAGACTATTGTGGACATGGTATTGGTGCTGAGTTCCATGAAGATCCGCAAGTGGTTCACTACAAAAACAGTGATCGCACAGTTTTAAAAGCTGGAATGATTTTTACTATTGAACCAATGATCAATGCAGGTAAATTTGGTTGCCGTCTTGATGATGAAGATGGTTGGACAGTTTACACCGCTGATAACAAAAACTCAGCGCAATGGGAACATACTCTTCTCGTAACCGAAACGGGTTGTGAAGTACTGACACTTCGTAGCGAAGACACGATCCCACGACTGCTAGTTAACTAATTATTAGCTAACGACATCGAATCTGTTTTGTTGAAATATCTCCGTCAATCGGGGATATTTTTTTATCTAGCCCTATATTCTGGTAGATTAGTTTTATTCTACTTTTCTTGCATGGATTGCAGACAATGCCTTATCAATCACCACTCACTTTTAGCGATGAGCAGCTTCAAGTCTCTGAACTAAAAGAGCAGCTCGATATTTTCACTTGCTATCAAAAGCAAGAGTTTCTCAACCAGCACCCAATAAACGATTTAGTCCTCGCTCGTGCCGAATATATGGATCTGTTGCTGACACGATTATGGCGTCATTTTGGCTTCTATGAACGACCAAATTTAAGTTTAGTTGCCGTAGGTGGTTATGGTAGAGGTGAGCTTCACCCTCTTTCTGATATTGATATCCTCATTCTCTCCAAGCATAAACTACCCGATGCGCTTGGCGTTCAAATCAGTGAGTTCATTACTCTGTTATGGGATTTAAAGCTCGAAGTTGGCCATGCCGTTCGAACGGTTGATGAGTGTAATGACATTGGCCGTGAGGATTTAACTGTCGCAACAAACTTACAAGAGTCTCGACTTCTGTGTGGCAGCGAAGAGACGTTTCAAGCATTAAAATTACGAGTACATTCTGAATCATTCTGGCCGAGCGAAGTCTTTTACAAAGCAAAAATCCAAGAGCAAAGGCAACGTCATGCTCGTTTTCACGATACCACTTATAACTTAGAGCCCGACATCAAATCGACACCAGGTGGCTTAAGAGATATCCATACTCTCAGTTGGGTTGCTCGCCGGCATTTTGGCGCAACATCACTACTGGAAATGAGCCGTTTTGGATTTCTGACCGATGCAGAATATCGCGAGTTGGTTGAGTGCCAAGATTTCTTATGGCGTGTTCGCTTCGCACTGCACAGCGAATTAAAACGTTACGACAACCGGCTCACATTTGCCCATCAGGCTCACGTCGCAGAAAATTTAGGCTTTGTCGGTGAAGGTAATGTCGCCGTCGAAAAGATGATGAAAGAGTTTTATCGAACGTTAAGACGGGTTTCTGAGCTCAATAAAATGCTGCTCAAACTGTTTGATCAGGTCATTTTAAATGGAGGGGAAACGTCTGAGCCTGAAATATTAGACAATGACTTCCAGCGCCGAGGCTCACTCATTGAAGCAAGAAAGCCAGCACTGTTCCAAGCCAGACCTGAAACCATCTTAGATATGTTCATTCATATTGCGAATGATTCAACCATTGATGGCGTTAGCCCCCCGACTTTGCGTCAGTTACGAACCGCTCGACGTCGCTTAAATAAATTTTTGCATACCATACCCGCAGCACGCGAAAAGTTCATGGACCTTGTTCGTCACCCTAACGCATTACATAAAGCCTTTCGTTTAATGCACCGTTTAGGGGTTCTTTCTGCCTACCTACCGCAATGGAGTCAGATTGTCGGTCAAATGCAATTTGATCTTTTTCATGTCTACACGGTAGATGAGCACAGCATGCGATTGCTCAAACATATTAATCAGTTCAGTTACGCGAAAAATAGAGATAAACACCCGATCTGTTGCGAAGTATATCCTCGAATTCAGAAGAAGGAGTTGCTAATTCTTGCGGCCATTTTCCATGATATTGGCAAAGGGCGCGGAGGGGATCACTCTGAAATTGGCGCGGTTGAAGCTTATAATTTTTGCATCGAGCATGGTCTATCGAAACCCGAAGCGAAGTTAGTCTCTTGGTTAGTTCAAAATCATCTTCTCATGTCGGTTACCGCGCAAAGACGTGATATCTACGATCCCGAAGTGATCACTGAGTTTGCAAAAAAAGTACGCGATGAAGAGTCCTTAGAGTTCTTAGTCTGTTTAACCGTAGCCGATATTTGTGCTACCAACCCTGAACTTTGGAATAGTTGGAAACGCACGCTTCTTGCTGAGCTGTTCCACTCAACTCAACGCGCATTAAGACGCGGATTAGAGAACCCTGTCGATATTAGAGATAGAATCCGCCACAACCAGCAACTCGCATCTGCCCTTCTACGTAAAGAGAACTTTAGCCCAAGGCAAATAGAAGTTCTATGGCAGCGGTTTAAAGCGGATTATTTTCTACGCCACACCCATAAGCAAATCGCATGGCATTGTGAGAATTTACTCAGACAAGAGAACCCAGATGAACCTCTGATCCTTATCAGCAAAAAGCCAACAAGGGGCGGAACAGAAGTTTTCGTTTACTGTAAAGATCAACCAGCACTGTTTGCCACGGTTGTAGCGGAATTAGATAGGCGTAATTTTAACGTGCATGACGCACAAGTGATGACCAGTAAAGATGGCTATGTCATCGATACATTCATGGTTCTCGATCAACATGGACAAGCCATTGATGAATCTCGCCACAAAGCCGTGGTGAAACACTTAGTTCATGTACTTGAAGATGGCCGCCCTACAAAAATAAAAGTACGCCGCGCCCCAAGAAACCTTCAACATTTCAAAGTAAAAACCAGAGTTGATTTTCTACCAACTAAAAGTAAAAAACGCACCTTAATGGAATTTGTTGCGCTTGATACTCCTGGGCTACTCGCCAAGGTTGGTGCCACTTTTTCTGAACTTAATATCAGCTTACATGGCGCAAAAATCACCACGATTGGGGAGCGAGCAGAAGATCTCTTTATCTTAACCAGTGATGGTGGTCGATTGAGTGATCAGCAAAAAGAGGTATTAAGAGAGAAACTGATTCTCAATGTTTCACAACTTGCCCCCAGTTAGTCCCTAATATCCTTATGGGTACGTTGTGAGCAAGATTAAGATGAAAAATTAATCGCGATCTTGCCCACAACTTATCACTCAAGCCTAAAGATCATCTATCTACCACACAGTTAGACTGCTACATTGGTTTATGTCACTGATGTTAATTATAGAGGTAGCTTATGTATCCAAACCTCACTGGTTTAGGCATTCAAGACCCTAAACAAATTGAGCGTTATTCCCTACGTCAAGAAGCTCACAAAGATGTTTTGAAGATCTATTTTCATAAACAGAAAGGTGAGCTTTTTGCTAAAAGTGTAAAATTCAAATATCCACGTCAAATTAAGAATGTGCTGGTCGACAGCGGAAGCCATCAATACAAAGAAGTCACGGAGATTAATAGAAATCTAACCTTGGTGATTGATGAGTTAAACAAAATCACCAAGCCTACTAAAGCGCCAGAGCTCGACGTAAAACAGAAGATCCTCACCGACTTGCGCCACCTTGAAAAAGTCGTATCAAGTAAAATCGCCGAGATTGAAGCTGACTTAGAAAAATTGAAATAACCTTATTTGAAACCAAAAAAGGGCGAGTCACACCACGGTGCCTCGCCCTTTTATACTTTAATCTTTAGCTTCTAGCTTCTAGCTTCTAGCTTCTAGCTTCTCAAGAATATCTTGCCACTCAAATCGTTCAAACAACGCCAACCATGTTTCATCGAACTTCGCCTTTAATACCAACTCTTGTTGAGTGAATGGGTGAATAAAACGCAGCTCTGAAGCGTGAAGTAATAAACGGTGCGACTCTAAATTCTCTCGAAAAAGTTTATTATGCTTCCCATCACCATGAGACGTATCACCGACAATAGGGTGCCTTAAATGGGCCATATGCCTACGAAGTTGATGCTTTCTCCCTGTCTTTGGAGCCATTTCAACTAGCCCGTAGCGACTCGTAGGAAAGCGTCCCGTTGAATACGGAATTTCAACTTTGGCTAACGGCTCATAGGCAGTCACGGCTTCTTGAGGCTCTTTATCCTCTTTCGCAAACTTATCTGCAATTTTATCCAGTTCCACTTTCAAAGGGTAATCGAGAGTGTCTCCCTCTTCAATCCAACCCCGAACAATAGCGTGGTAGGTCTTCTGCATTTCATGATTGGCAAACATTGGCATCACTTGTGAGGCGACCTCACTAGAAAGTGCGAAAACCAACACACCAGATGTCGGTCTATCCAATCGATGTAAAGGAAAAACATGTTGCCCGATTTGATCACGCAGCGTTTGCATGACAAATTGAGTTTCATGCTTATCAAGCCATGAACGGTGCACTAACATACCCGCTGGCTTATTGACCGCAACAAAGTATTCATCTTGAAAAATAATATCGAGCATTACTGACAAGCCTTTTCTATCGATTCAATTAATAATAGAAGAGGCTGCATTTCTTGGCGCTCTTTCCACACTTCCGAGAAATAAGGCGACATTTCAAAGCCTTTCGGTAACGGCTGATTTAACTCAATGAGTTGACGAATTTTGGCAATAAAGATCCACTGTAACCATTGCTCAGGTTGTAATGTATCAATAGAAAAAGGTTCCCGACTGGCTAAAGCGTCATCGGTTGGTTTTGCCGCCTGCCAGACATCCAACTTGCGCATCTGATGTTCCAATTCATTTAAAATATTCGTTATCTTTGCCGCTGTGGTCATTGTTCACCAAGTTATTTTGTTTACTAACCTTGAAATTGTGCCATAGAGTACCATCTATTGAGTAAAGAAAGTTAGGACCTTATTGCCCATGGAAACCATTCACACCCTTAGTCAATTGTTACAAGATAGCCAATGTCAGTATAAGATTTTTGATTTAGGTCGCCGAATTCAAACCATCGACAACCAACAATTCGAAAATGTTGAGGCGGGAAAGCAGCCGTACCCATTCCCAAGTCAAAGACATGCGCACATAGGAATCGCTTACTGGAATGAAAATAATCAGCCATGGATTTGGTTTCTGAAGTTCTCTTTAGACGAACGAGGTCTTCTAGAGCAAGCTGAGGTGGGTAATTTCCTGAAATATGTTATCGAAGCGATGGGAAGTCGAATCAATAGCAATATGACAGAAGAGCAACAAGATAAACTAGCGAATAACCCTTATACGTTTAAACCCGCAGATGACAAGATGGCCGTTTTTCACAGCCAAGTCAGAGCTCACTTAGACCTTGCAACGAGCCAATATTATGAACACGCCCAACATTACTTCTCTGGCGGTTTAGGCTGGGCAAACTGGCAGACCGTTGGGCTTCAAGGCATTACTGATATTTGTGCCCGATTAGATCGTGATCAGAACGGTTTAATGATGCGAAAAGCACTGGCACATATCGCAAATGAACCACTATATGGTGTATTAGGCGCTTTAGAGCACTCAACACTGCCTGAAAAGTTAGCACTAAAAGTCCAAGAGTTAGCACAGCAGCAAATTGATTCTCAAGATCCTGATCTATTTCTACTCTCGGCTTATGCTCGAGCATTATCGGGTACCAGCAAAAATATTTACCAGCCAATCATTGACGGTATTTTAGCCAGCCCAAGATTGAGTCACCCTGAAGTGTTAATCGCAATCGCAGGTAGAACATGGCAGGCTTTGTCAGAAAGTAAAACCGCAGAAAAATATTTACTAAGATTAGCTCAAAGTGGCAATCAGGCTCTGTTTAATCAATTATTTGCCGATCTAGTGATGTTGCCAGAGTTAAGAATGGTCATGCTGCCGCTTCTTCATTCCAATCCATCTCAAGAGCTAGGCTCTGCGTTAATGAATCTGCAAAAAGCGACAAAATCATAGAGGGAATTTCATGATAGGAGATCTACTGTCGATACTGCTGCTCAGTTTTGGGTGCTTTCTTTTCTGGCAACAGAGAAGGCAATCAGAACTCGCAAAAGCAGCCGTAACAAGGAAGTGTGAGCAGTTAGAACTTCAAATGGTTAGTGTTGCGTTTGGTGGCCATAAGCTAAAAACACCTCAAGGCAATTGGCGCTGGCATACTGTCTACAATTTTGAGTTTTCAGCGCTTGGAGATGATTGCTACCAAGGTCAATTAACCATGGTCGGCTTTCGTCCTATGCAGTTTCACTTACCACCGCATCGGATGTAAATCGGTACTCATAATATGGCCCGTAAATATCAGATTTCACTGCGCCTTGTTTAAACCCTAATTTTTCAAGTATACGTATCGACGGTTGATGTCCAACATTAACCGTTGCATACACTTCCATTAATGAAAGCTCCCAACACGCTTTCGAGAGAAAAGCTTTAAGTGCTTCAAATCCAATGCCTTTCCCCCAGTGAGAACGATCAAAAATAAACCCCAACTCAGCAAGACCATCATCAGAGTGCTGTAAAAATACATGTCCTAAATAGTCTCGGGTTTTATTATCCAGTACCGCCATTGCGTATAATGATGGGTCATTAAGCACGGATTGAAATAGTTTTTTTGCTGACGAAACGGAGTGTGCTCCATTCATTTGAGCGCGATTAATCGCATTGCAATTCAAAATTACAAAGTCAGCTTCTAGGGTCTCTGTGTATGGGGTGAGCAGAGTTCTGGTGGTCGCAATCGTCATTTTACATTCCTTGTATCAGTTCCGAAATTTTCTCATACCATTCGGGATAAAACATTGACCACGGAACAAAAAACGTTGGAATATAAGAAAGCCCTGATACCGAGGTATCAGGGCTGTAGTCTTACCCGCAGCGATCCGGCTACTTGTTTATGCTCCATGCATCGTCCGTAATAGTGGCTGATTCTTTCAGCTCTTTCCTTTACTTCGCCATCCTAGCGGTGTCCTAGTCATCCTGACAGTTAGCAAATCCTAGCTAACTCACGTCACTTGTTCCTTGAGCGGTATCCTTTACATCATCCTGATGTTGTTCCTAACCTTTATCCTAAAGGTGTCCATTGTCATTCCTTTGTAGCCAATATCCTATCGACTGTTGCGTCCGTACAATGTCCTTCGCTCCATGCTGATTACTCATCCTGAATAATCAAATCTTCATCCTAGAAGATAACCAAATCCGTGGTTGTTTCCTGTTCCGTGCCGCTTCCCTTTCGACAAGGTTTAATTTACGCTTTTTTAGCGCCATCTCAATGGGCATTGAGCAATGTTAAATGTTCTCAAACCATTCAAAAAATACATACCCTATACCAATCAACAAGTTATTAAGAAAACCATGCCCATATCGCATGAATAAAATCACTTTAACTTACACCTTTGTAAGCGATCTCTTACAAGCAATCTCTTATTTTCCCATTTATCAAAAGTACAGCTACTATCACAACCCAATAATGAACGGATTCGCCTAATCCAAGCAAAAATAGTAGCATGCACTCAAACCAACGATGAGGGTTCAAATGTTAACTAAAGATATATCGGCAGAGCTTGAAAATGTGCTGCAAACGTTGAAAGAACAAGGGAAAGAACCAACCGTTGCCATCGTCAAGGCTCGTTTAAGTTCTCCGGTTCCGATGCCAGCATTGATTGCGACCATCAAAAGTTGGAAAAGTAATCATCGGGTGCCTAAAGTGGAAATCGCTCAAACAGCAGATTCCACACAAGATAAAATCTCGCAGTTAGAAGCTCAAGTAAAGGCACTAACCGCTCGTATCGAAGCATTAGAAAATCAAGAAAATAAATAGGAATACTGACCAATGAAGATTTGGGTTGATGCCGACGCGTGTCCAAAAGTAATTAGAGAAACGATCGTTCGAGCAGCGGAAAGAACAGGCGTAGAGTGTACCTTTGTTGCCAACCATGTCGTCCCTGTACCAAAACGCGCCAATATTCATTCACTCCAAGTCCCAAGTGGTTTTGATATAGCGGATAATGAAATAGTGAGGCGTACAGAAGTTGGTGACTTAGTGATCACCTCTGATATTCCACTCGCGGATGAAATCATTACTAAGGGTGGTCAAGCACTCAGTTCCCGTGGTGAGCTATATACAAAAGAGACCATTAAAGCCCGACTTAATATTCGAGACTTCATGGACACCATGCGTTCAAGCGGTATTCAGACTGGTGGGCCAAGCACTTTATCTCAAACCGATCGCCGCGAGTTTGCCAACCATTTAGACAGAATCCTCGCCAAACGATAACACTCATTACTATTCGAGTACTTAAAACAGTAAAAAGCCATGTATCCAATTGAACCAATAGGCGTTATCCAAAGCCCTTACCAAGAAAAGTTTGCCGTACCACGCCAACCGCGTCTGACTCCAAGTGCGACCGCAAGAATCAAACTGATGGGAGACGCCAATTCCCCCGAATCGGTTCGTGGTATCGAGCAATTTAGTCATATCTGGCTACTGTTTCTATTCGATAAAAACTTAGCGGCAGGATGGAAACCAACCGTTCGTCCACCACGATTAGGTGGAAACGAGCGTATTGGCGTGTTTGCTTCACGGGCTACATTTCGCCCCAATGGCATTGGAATGTCTGCGGTAGAATTAAAAGGCGTGACCCAACAAGGGAACCAGACTTGGCTAGAGCTCGGCAGTGTTGATCTCGTAAATGGCACTCCGATTGTTGATATTAAACCCTACATCCCGTACTCCGATTCTATACCGGATGCAGAAGGCGGCTTTGCGGCTGAAGAGCCTGAAATATTAGAGGTCAACTTTTCAGAACAAGCGATCTCTATGCTTAACCAGCATCCCGAAGCGAAGCATATCATCCAAGTCATCAAAGAGGTGCTTGGACAAGATCCACGGCCTGCCTACAAAAAAAACAAGCTAGATGAAAAGGAATATGCGGTAAATTTGTTCGATTTGAACGTAAAATTCACCGTTGGTCCCCTTTTCATAACAGTAACCCGCATTGAGCACTTTTGAGATCGCGGTTTGGCTGATATCATAAACAGCTCAATTCAATTTATTGCTGCAAAGGCACAATAGATTTTTTTTTATCAATGATGAAACGGATACCATAGAA
This sequence comes from Vibrio genomosp. F6, assembly GCF_005146325.1. Classification (NCBI taxonomy): domain Bacteria; kingdom Pseudomonadati; phylum Pseudomonadota; class Gammaproteobacteria; order Vibrionales; family Vibrionaceae; genus Vibrio; species Vibrio genomosp. F6. The sequence continues at coordinate 78,120 of NZ_SYUT01000031.1, forward strand.
TGCGTACCAGTAACTATCTTCTTTCGACAGTGAAAGAGACTCCAAACGACGCAGAAGTTATCAGCCACCAGCTGATGCTACGTGCAGGTATGATCCGTAAGTTAGCTTCAGGTTTATACACTTGGCTACCTACCGGTCTACGTGTACTGCGCAAAGTAGAAAACATCGTTCGCCAAGAGATCGATAATGCAGGTGCCGTTGAAATCTTGATGCCCGTAGTTCAACCATTTGAACTTTGGGAAGAGACTGGTCGTTCTGAAAAGATGGGGCCTGAACTTCTTCGTTTCACAGATCGCCACTCTCGTCCGTTTGTTCTTAGCCCAACGGCAGAAGAAGTGGTGACTAGCCTAGTTCGTAATGAAGTGAACTCTTACAAGCAGCTTCCTCTAAACCTGTACCAAATCCAGACTAAATTCCGTGATGAACGCCGCCCTCGTTTTGGCGTAATGCGTGCTCGTGAATTCTCTATGATGGATGCATACAGCTTTGATATCGACAAAGAAGGCTTAGAAAAGTCTTACCAAGCGATGCACGATGCTTACTGTAAAGCATTCGACCGCATGGGTCTTGAGTACCGTCCAGTATTGGCAGACTCTGGCGCAATCGGCGGCAGCGGCTCTCAAGAGTTCCACGTTCTTGCTGAAAGCGGCGAAGATCTAATCGCATTCTCTTCTGAATCTGATTACGCAGCGAACATTGAGAAAGCAGAAGCACTGGCTCCAACAGCTGAACTTGCAGCGCCAACTCAAGAGATGGAACTGGTTGATACGCCAAACGCAAAAACAATCGCTGAGCTTGTAGAACAACACGGTCTAGCAATCGAGAAGACGGTTAAGACTCTATTCGTTAAAGCGTCTGATGAAGTAGACGCTGATATCATCGCGCTAATCATCCGTGGCGACCACGAACTGAACGAAGTGAAAGCAGAGAACCTTCCACAAGTTGCTTCTCCACTAGAGATGGCTGATGAAGCTGCAATCCGTGCACTTGTTGGTGCAGGTCCTGGTTCACTTGGCCCTGTTGGCCTAGAGCTACCATTCATCGTTGACCGCTCTGTTGCTGTAATGAGCGACTTCGGCGCTGGCGCAAACATAGACGGTAAGCACTACTTCGGCATCAACTGGGGTCGTGACGTTGAGCTTGCTCAAGTTGAAGACCTACGTAACGTTGTTGAAGGCGATCCAAGCCCATGTGGTCAAGGTACTATCCAGCTTAAGCGCGGTATCGAAGTAGGTCACATCTTCCAACTAGGTAACACTTACTCTAAAGCAATGAACTGTAACGTGCTTGGTCCTGATGGTAAGAGCGTAATCCTAGAAATGGGTTGTTACGGTATCGGTGTTTCACGTGTTGTTGCATCTGCTATTGAGCAAAACCACGATAAATTCGGTATCACTTGGCCAGACGCACTAGCGCCGTTCCAAGTAGCTATCGTTCCAATGAACATGCACAAGTCTGAGCGCGTTAAACAGGCGGCTGAAAAGCTATACGCAGATCTAACGGCCAAAGGTATCGAAGTATTATTTGATGACCGTAAAGAGCGCCCAGGTGTTATGTTCAAAGATATCGAGCTTGTGGGTATCCCTCACACTATCGTTATTGGCGATCGCAGCATGGACGAAGGTAACTTCGAATACAAAAACCGTCGTACTGGTGATAAAGACGCTGTGGCAATGGACACGGTTGTTGATCATCTATTATCTCAGCTTAAATAAGACCATCATATTTAAGTAATCTGAGTTAAATTACTCTAAAGGGTTGCCACAATGGCAGCCCTTTTTATTGAGTGTTATTCTCGTTGAGTCCCATACCCACTTTTCTTTCTCACCTGTTAATCCCCCATTCATCTTCATTCATTTAGTCTGACGGTATCACTATTCGGAGGTACTTTATGAATCTAACCAGTTTACTTAACCAAGCTCTTAATTCTGACATCGTAAAGCAGGGAAAAGAGCAGTTATCCCAAGCATCAAGCTCAAGCAGTAATACGCTCAATTCATTAACTAAAGATAAGAGCCAACTTGCGACTCTTGGGGTTGGCGCGGTCGGAGGTGGGATTCTAGGGCTACTGATGGGCTCCAAAAAAACTCGAAAAATGGGCAAAAAAGCCATTGGCGTGACGAGTGCGGCGGCATTAGGAGCGCTTGCATTTAAAGTGTATAAAGATTGGCAGTCTAACCAGCCAGCATCTGCACCTAGCGCCTTAGAGACATCATCAACCTCTTTAGATGCATCAAATCACTCCACCTCACTAACGAATGAAGAGAAGCAAAATACCTTGATTCTGCAAGCGATGATCGCCGCAGCTAAAGCGGATGGACATGTTGATGAACAAGAACAGCACCAAATTCAACAAGCAGTGGAGGCGTTAGGAGCTGATCCTAGTGTGAACTTGTTTGTACAGCAGGAACTTAGTAAGCCTCTTGATCCTGCTGAAATTGCAACCCTTGTCTCTTCCCCAGAAGAAGCCGCAGAGGTGTACTTAGCGTCATTACTTGTGGCTGATGAACAAAACTTCATGGAAAAAGCTTACCTTCAAGAATTGGCTAAGCAACTTAACTTGGCTCCCGACCTTGTTGCTCAACTGAGCGCGCAAATCAGTGAATAGCTAAGTTAATAATAGCTGGTTGATAAATAGAATGTTGATAAGTCGCAGGTTCATGAGTGAATGATGGAGTAATTAAATAGCTTTGTTCGATGATGGCACTTGAGTTGATGGAAATACCACCAACTCATACCGCTATTTGAGATAGAACAACTCTCACAACAATCTGATTTTGTTTTTCGAGTGCTCACTGTGTATATTGAGACCAGTTATCATTTAGTGAAGGTTAAACCATGAAAATATACGATTGTTGTGATCTAGTAAGAGAACTATACGCACAAATTGGCAGTGGCGATCAGGGCTACATTCCGCAAGCAATCACTTGCGTATTGAAAACACTAAACGACATTGCAGCAGATGAATCACTGCCGAAAGGAACTCGTGAGCGAGCAGCTTTTGCGGCTGCAAATCTATTAATTTCTGATTTCGAGGATTAATATGAACCTGTCTAATTTTGAAAAAATGGACCCAATTATGCTCATGAGCATTATCAACATGAAGCTTCGTGATGACTTCTCTGGAGACTTAAATAAACTCACTGCATACTTCGAAATTGATAAATTAACTTTAGTATCAAAACTGGCTTCTGCCGGGTTTGAATTTATGACTGAAACCGGACAGTTCAGATAATCTAAAAGTTAAGATTTTGATTAAAATCATTAAAATAATCATAAACTTTTAACTACATCTATATAAATAACAGATTATATGTCTACGCTTATATGTAAGATCGACTTACTAAGTTAAGGCATATATGTCTGTTAAAGAAAAGCTCACAACAATACCAAAAACAGTCCGGCGTTCCTTCATACGTGCGGCGATAATCCCCTTTCTATTTGTTGAAGTGACCTTTCTCTGTATTTACTGGCTTAGCGTGACCATTAGTAATGATCAATCTATTCAGCTCGCAATCGATGCCGCTTACGATAGTATTCAAATCCATACGTTAAAAGCGGCGAAAAGAATCGACCACCAGTTAACGTCCATTCAAGCTGCCACAAAAATCTTTGCCTCTCAAACAAGTTGGGTTCTCAATAGTGATGATGCAACAAAGATATACGCCGACAATTTAGCGTTATCACCTGATGGTGTGTACCACACGACACACAATAATGGCGGTTCTTCCGTTTACTACAGCGCGATTAATACCATAGATAAAGAGCAGAAAGAAAAAGTCGCTGTGACCGCCACCCTCGACCCACTAATGAAGTCCATTCATGGCTCGAACGACCTAATCCAGCAGGTGTATATCAATACTTATGACTCATACAATCGGCTTTATCCATATATAAACACCTTGACGACATTCTCAAGCGAAATCGACTTGATTGATTTTAACTTTTACTACCTGGCAGATTTAAAACATAACCCCAAAAGAGAAGCGGTTTGGACAGATGCTTACTTAGATCCCGCTGGCTCTGGGTGGATGATTTCCTCCATAGCCCCTGTTTACTCCACAGCAGAACCAGACAAATTAGAAGCGGTTGTCGGGGTTGATATCACCTTGAGGTCGATAATAAAAGAAATGCTAAATATCCAAATTGGTTGGTTAGGCTACGCAATGATTATTGATCAAAATGGATCGATAATCGCAATGCCAGAAAGAGCTGAAAAAGATTTTGCACTGAAAGAACTCACTTCTCACCAATATACTCAGCACATCGATCAGGACCAATTTAAGCCCAGTCGCTTTAATTTAAAAACACACCCAAAAACCCAAGAGTATATCTCTACATTACTTTCGACTCCTCAAGGATCCACCTTAATCACTTTAAACAACCCAATGATAATGAGTTGGGCTCAAGTACCAGGAACGGATTGGAAGTTAGTGTTTCTTGCGCCATCCAAACAGATTGAACGTCGCTATTTCGACATCAAACAAAATTTGGCAAACATTGGTTGGCTAATGGTGGCGGGGCTATTTTTCTTCTATCTTATTTTCTTCTTCTATATCACTCACCGCTCCGCTCGTATCGGCGAATCGTCCGTATCTGAACTAAACAGCATTCTTAAACTCGTTCAAAGTATTGGCCAAGGAAATTATCAGCAGCAGAAACCAAGGATGAAGTTTGCTGAGCTTGATAACCTAGCAAACCATGTCGTTGAAATGGGCAATAAATTAGGCGACGCTTACAATGCTATCGCCAAAGCAGAGTACCATGCTGGGCACGATAAGCTCACAGGTCTTCCAAATCGCTATTTAATGGAAGACTACCTAAAACAGTCCATTGCTTTAGCTCAGAGGCATCATCAAAAGATCGCTGTGATATTCATTGATTTAGATAAATTTAAACAGGTTAACGATCAACTCGGCCATTATGTCGGGGATATCGTATTACAATCGGTGGCTTCTCGGATTCAAAGGAACTTACGAAAGTCCGATATTGTGGCGCGATTAGGTGGCGATGAATTTATTGTGATACTCAATGACATCGAAGATACTGACCCCGTCATTAACCTCATTGATGCGCTCAAAGAGAGCATTTCCCAGCCAATAGCGTATAAAACCGGAAGCTGTACTATCGAAGCAAGTATGGGTTATGCGATCTACCCTGATCACGCAAATAATAGCCAAGACTTAGTCAACTATGCCGATAAAGAGATGTATAAACAGAAGCCAGTAAAGAATACATCATCCACTGGCTCTGTTTTATATCGCTAAAAGTCGCTTAAAAAGAGGCCCAAATAACGGTTGCAACTAAAATGGGGCACACAAACTTCACATACATTGGCCAAATTTTACCGAATAAGCCTAGCTGAAAATCAGGGCAACCTTGCTCTAGCTCTTTAATCTTAGATTGTCGGCTCCATACCCAACCACCAAAGAGGCAGAAGAGTAATGCGGCACTGGGTTGTAAGTATTGCGTCGCCACAGTTGCGACTAAACCAAATAGCGCACCAAAATTATAAACGATGACCACACTAAACAGAGCAATCAACCCGCCAAGGATCCAGCTCGTCGGTGTACGGCGAGTGTTGAAACGTTCACTCACTAGCGCTACAGGGCACTCTAACATTGAGATAGATGATGTTAATGCCGCAATAGTCAGCAGAAGGAAAAAGACAACCGCGAACAGTTGACCTAAAATGCCTAAACTATCAAACATAAGAGGTAAAACAGTAAAGACTAGTGTATCTGAACTAAGCAAAGAGCCATCTTCAGCGTAGATTTGAACGCCTTTTTGCATTGCCACAAACATTGCAGGCATAACAACCAGACCCGCAATGAAAGCGACAGCAGTATCGACTAGAGTCACGTTCATCGCCATTTTTGGTAGGTTCTCTTTCTTACTCAGGTAAGAACCATAAATCAGCATCGAACAGCCACCAATCGTCAGCGAGAAGAATCCTTGTCCCATGGCGGCCAATATGAGCTTCTTGTCCCAAATCTTATCGAAATCGGGAATCAGGTAATGCTCTAAACCCTGCATCGCTCCATCTTGCATCATGATGTAAATAAATAGGACGCCAAACAAGATAAACAGAGCGGGCATTAATCGTGTCGACCACTTTTCGATCCCTTGTTTAACGCCACCCTGTACGATCAAGATAGTAAGAACATAAAAGACAATCGTACCGAACAGATTTCGCTCAACGCTAAAACCTTTAAACCATGCCGTTGCAGCTTCAAGCCCCGCCAGTTCAGTTAACGCGCCCAACAAGAAGCAAATCAACCAACCACCAACAATACTGTAAAAAGCTAAAACAGCACTAGGCACGCTTAAGCCAATCCAGCCAATAAATCCACCGACATTCTTACCCAATGGGTTTGAAGTTAGTGAGCGCATACTATCAACAGGATTGGCTTGTCCGTGACGACCAATCGCCATTTCAACAATCAGCATAGGAAGTGCGACAACCAAGATCATCACTAAATAGACGAGCAAAAATGCACCGCCACCATTACTTGCCGCTTGAGTAGGAAACCCCCAAATATTGCCTAAACCAACAGCTGCACCAGCGGCGGCCAGAATAAAGCCAAGGCGAGAGCCAAAGTGCTCACGGGGTTGTGATGAGGATCTGTTTTCTATCATGCTTCCTACCTAAAAAAAATACTTGCAAACTAGCGTGCTAGTACGTTATTGCAAATAGCCTTTTGGCTCAAACAAGAACGTTCATAATTTAAACAAGTTTGGGATTTAATATTATATCGGTATGTAAAAGTATTTTTACAGTTGGGAGTACTTAAAGAGTATGAAAGCTAAAATAGACTTGGAAGGCAGGCAATTAGCTCATACAAAAAAAGCACCATGGGGTGCTTTTTATTAATAAAGAAGCTGATGTTAAATAGTAAACACTTGATAGTTCTTCAATTCAGGAATCTTCTCATGCAACTCTTGCTCTTGTTCTGCTACTTCATCAAGAGACTCACAATAAATCTGCGCTTCTTTCTCTATAACTTTCGACTGCTCTGTCACTTTAGCCGCTAATTTCTCTTTTAATTCCGCCATCTTATTCGCCAGTTCAGTAAAATTGATGCCACCATCTTGTTTCATTTTCTCAGACATCGCATCAAAGGCGCTGGTAAAGAATTCGCTATTAAATACCTCTTGAGCTTTATCAAAATCTTTTTGCCAATTTTGAATAAAGGAGTCAAACGCATCTTTCTGTAAAACGAACTCATCACCTTGGTAATAGCGAGCTTCTACGTCAGCAAAAAATGCCTCTAAAGCCGTCTTAACTTTATTGAACGACTCCGAGTTATCAAAGCTCACTGAAACATCATCAATAATGTCATTCGCTAGGTTCAGTCCATCATTGGCAATATCTTTTGCACGAGGTAGATAAGCATTCATTTTCTCACGGTACGCTTCAATCGCTTGCTGTTGCTTATCATCAAGCTGAATTTTTTCTCCGTGGATATAAAGGTGATTATCATCATTGATCAGAACTTTCGGAGTACCATCTTTATATATCTCTAAATCTGAGCCATTGAGGTGCACCTCATTCTCAATATCAACATTACACTGCACCGCATAAACACTTGAACTGAGAGTTAAGGCCATTACGCCAATTACTGATTTCATACGCACCTCATAAACATTAAACCTATTCATTAACGGTATCAGACATTAACAAATAGTAAGTAAAAATTGGGTCAAGAAACCTGTGCGATTTCGTAACTGACACTTTTTGAGCCTATCGTCAGCTCTATTTCATCCCCTACTTGCTTCTTATTAAGCAGCGCACCTAATGGGGCATGAGGCGTCAATACCGCCACCCGATTGCCTTGGCACTCAACTATCAACCCTCCAGACGTTGGCCCAATGAAAAACCAACGGGCCTGATCGTCTTCATCAATTAGCTGAACTAAAGCGCTCATACCAATCGCACTCTTGTCATCAAACTCTCGTAATACAAGCTCCCGAAAAGTCCGAATATCATCTTCACACTCTTGTACTCGTAAAGCTTGCCCATGAGCCAAATAAGACGCCTCCAATGCTAAAGTGTCGTATTTATGCTCAGGTACTGTCTCTTCATCTGTCGCTGCATCAATCGCACGTTGAGTCGCATCAACGGCAACTTGATGGTTCATTTCTAAACGTTGCAAAATGATTTGCTGTAGATCGTATTTATTCATTCTATTTACAACTCTTTTCATTAGACGTTCAAGGATAGAATTAAGTACCATAGAGCGCCAGCAAAAAAGGAGACCGATTGATGGTTGAACAGACGCTAAAACAGTATTTTGGATTTGATAGCCTAAGAAAGGGACAATCGGATGTTATTCATCATGTTCTTGAAGGACACTCTGCCGCAGCTATCTTTCCTACTGGATCAGGGAAGTCTCTTTGCTATCAACTTCCAGCAATCGAGCTCCCGCACTTAACTTTGGTGATCTCTCCTCTGTTGGCCCTAATGAAAGATCAATTACAATTTCTGCACTCTAAAGGCATTGCTGCGGCTTCTATTGATTCGAGTCAAGAGAGAGAACAGACTCAGCAAGTGATGCAAGCGGTACGCAATGGCGAAATTAAGATCTTAATGATTTCAGTCGAAAGATTGAAAAACGAACGATTCAGACATTTTATCTCTCAAATACCAATGTCTCTGCTAGTGGTGGATGAAGCACACTGTATCTCTGAGTGGGGCCACAATTTCAGACCCGATTATTTAAAGCTTCCGCAATATCAACAGGCATTAAAAATCCCGCAAGTTTTGCTTTTAACAGCGACGGCGACACCTAATGTTATTGAAGATATGCAGAGTAAGTTTGCCATTCAAAAAGAGCACATTACAATCACGGGTTTTTATCGCTCTAATCTCGACCTGGCTATTTCACCGTGTGTTGAAGAGCATAAAACCGACAGTTTGATTGATATCATCGCTCCTACACCAGATGAACCTACCATCGTATATGTCACGTTGCAGCACTCAGCAGAACAGGTCGCCAAAACCTTACAACATGCAGGCATCTCGGCTCACGCGTACCATGCTGGTCTTAAAACTGAACAGCGAGAATTCATTCAGCAGCAATTCATGCAAGGTAAAATAAACTGTATTGTGGCAACCATAGCGTTTGGGATGGGAGTAGATAAAGCCAATATTCGCCGCGTCATTCATTTTGATTTACCTAAATCAATTGAGAACTACTCTCAGGAAATTGGACGAGCTGGCCGAGATGGACAAGATTCGGTTTGTACCTTGTTGGCGAACGCAAATGGCCTGAATGTGCTTGAGAATTTTGTCTATGGAGACACTCCAGATAAAGCGTCGATTCGGTATGTGGTGGAGCAAATCTACGCACAGCAAAAACCTTGGGAAATCATGCTCAATCGATTATCTCGAGATTCCAACATTCGCCAATTACCACTCAAAACGCTATTAGTCTACTTAGAACTCGCGGGGGTTATCGAACCTAAATACAGCTACTTTGCAGAGTATAAATTCAAGTTTATCCAAACCCAACAACAAATCATCTCCCACTTTCAGGGCGAGCGGCAACATTTTGTGCATGCCATTTTCCAGTGCGCACCAAAGGCCAAAACATGGTGCACTTTAGACTTTGAAGCATTATGGATGAATTATCAGGCAGATAGGCAGCGTGTGATAGCCGCGATTGATTACTTCAATGAGCAAGGATGGATTGAGCTTGAAAGCAAGCAGATCACTGATGTATTCCAAATCACCAACACTCAAACACCAATCGATGAGTTAACTGAACACCTTTATCAGCTTTTTCATCAAAAAGAGCATAATGAGATAAAACGAATTAAAGCGATGGTTAACTTTTTTGAAGAGTCAGAATGCTTAAGTCACAAGTTAGCGAACTACTTTGCGGATCATCATGCACCGACCAAATGTGGGCATTGCTCTGTTTGTCGAGGCAATCAAGCAAAACTGCCAAGCACGTATCTCGGAGAGGCTAATGTCAGCCAGCTTGGTTCTTGGATAACCACCCTTTTAGCCGCAAGCTCCGACCCGCTGACCAATGAGGCCATTACGCGTTTTCTGTGTGGGATCACTACGCCACTTTCCACAAAATTAAAAGCAGGCAAAATGGAAGGTTTCGGTAAACTTGAGCTAATGCCTTTTGATGAGGTTAGACAGTTGGTGATCAAGCATCAAAGCTCTTCTTAGTATCAAGTTCTTCTTAGTCTTATGCTCTGGCTCTGGCTCTGGCTCTGGCTCTGGCTCTGGCTCTGGCTCTGGCATAGCAACCTATGCCCAAATGCGATTTAAATGCTAGTTAAAAAAACTGAGTTGTTTCATTTGGGCTTCAGGTTTAAGCATGACGTTTAAGCCAAGTAAACGGATCTCTCGTCCTTTTTGACGCTGTAATATATCTCGTAGCAAGCCTTTGAAGTCATCCAGCTCTAGTTGATGATGTATATGCTCAATCGTAGTCTGTTGAAAATCAGCAAACTTCAACTTAATACCTTGTTTGATGATCGCTTTATCAGCCGTTGCCTTGCCTAATCTTCGGTCTAATTCCGGAAAAAGCTGCCCTTCAATCACTTGCCAACATTGCTCGTAACTAGAGATATTTTGGCTGAACGTCCTTTCAACGCCGACGGATTTTCGTTCTCGCTCAACCACGATTTCTCTGTCATCAATACCATGGCTACGCTTCCAAAGAGAAGCACCTTGACGCCCAAACTTAAGCAGTAATTCACGGTAATCACTATTCTTAATATCTTCACAAGTATAGAAGCCTGCCTGATTTAGTTTTTCTAAGCTAACTTTTCCCACTCCTGGGATTTTTTCCAATGGCAACTTATCGACAACTGCTTGCACTTGATCTGGAGGAATAACAAACTGCCCGTTAGGCTTATTCATATCCGAAGCGACTTTCGCGAGAAACTTAATTGGAGCGACACCAGCAGAAGCAGTTAAATTAAGCTCTTGCCAAATATCGTTGCGAATCGATTGTGCAATCAAGGTCGCAGAGCCTTGGCATAAGGTTGACTCCGTCACATCAAGATATGCTTCATCCAGCGATAAAGGCTCAATTAAATTGGTATAACGGGAAAAGATCTCTCGAATATGCGTGGAGACCTCTTTATAAACCTGCATTCTTCCAGGTACAACAAGTAGGTGCGGACATAGTTTTAATGCTTGGCCCGTGGGCATTGCGGAACGAATTCCAAATTTTCGAGCTTCGTAATTGCAGGTACTCAGCACGCCACGCTGTTTTTCATGCCCTCCAACCGCTAAAGGTCGATTTCTATATTCGGGGTTATCTCGAACCTCCACAGCAGCAAAAAAACAATCCATATCAACGTGGATTATTTTCCTAATTTTATCTATTGCGGTCATCACTACATCCCCCAACTATCGAACTGTATATAATACCAGTATAATTATTCATTGGTAAATTGGTAATTATGGCGTTTCCCCCTCAATATTAATGATAAAGTAGTAATTAAACATAAATTCACCAATGATTTATAAAAATGTCATTTTTTATGATAGACGTGAGTCTGTACAATTTGAATCAATACTGAACGATAGGGACATTTGATTGAGTAATAAAATACTAGTCGTTGAAGACAGTCGAGCGTTTCGTAGCTATTTACATCAGCAACTCACTCAAATAGGTTGCGAGGTGGTACTGGCGGAGTCTGTCGAACAAGCGAGAATAATTTTAAATTCAGAGTCTGATTTTTTATGTACCGTGCTCGATTACTGCTTACCCGATGGTCAAGACGGTGAAATCATTGATCTCGTGCTAAGTTTTGGCCACCGAGTCATTGTGCTAACCGCTATGATTCAAGAAAATGCTCGTGAGCAAATACTCTCTAGAGGGGCGCTTGACTACATTTTTAAAGATAGCCAAGCATCCATAGCCTATTTACTCATTTTAGTTCAACGACTGATTAATAACCGAAACCATAAAGCCCTCGTTGTTGATGATTCGCCAACGGTCCGACGCCATGTAGTGCAGCTTTTAGAGCATCAATACATTCAGACCATTGAAGCTGAAAATGGCGATCAGGCGCTCTCTCTTCTCCAGCTGCACCCTGATGTCACTCTAATTATTACCGATCACGATATGCCCGAAAAAGATGGCATCCAGATGACTCGTGACATCCGTATTACCTATGATAGAAATCAACTTGCCATTTTAGGATTGTCAGGTAGTGATGACAGAGCAATGACCGCGCGTTTTCTTAAGGCGGGAGCGAACGACTTTTTATACAAACCATTTAATCAAGAGGAGTTCTTCTGTCGAGTTCACCACCTTTTAGACATGAAAGAAGCCACTGACAAATTGTACAAAATGGCCAATCAGGATGCGCTCACAGGGTTATGGAATCGACGCTACCTGTTTAATCAAGTTTGTGATGGTTGTAATAAGCGCAATATTGCGATGATTGATATTGACCATTTCAAAAAGGTAAACGACACCTATGGTCATGATGGTGGTGACAGCGTTTTAGTCACTCTAAGCCATATACTGAACATTTACTTTAAAGATGACGTGGTTGCCCGCTTTGGTGGTGAAGAGTTTTGTATTCAATCATGCTCACCATTTAACGAATTCATCCAACAATTGGAAAGAATGAGAAAACGAATAGAGAAGACCGAGATCAATCATAATGGCGAACCAATATCCATCACCATTAGTGTCGGTACATCTAACACCCCAGCAAGCTTAGATGAGCAGATAACCCAAGCCGATGATCGACTTTATCAAGCCAAAAATGAGGGAAGAAACAGGATTGTGTATGAATGATAGAGGTACTCATCAGATAAAATAAAACCCAAAACGGACTGTTTTGGGTTTTGAAAAATATCATGTTGTTCTGTGCGTTATGCTTAAGCGATTCGGTCTTTTTCCCATGCGGCAAGCTGCTCATTTCGAGCGGCAAGTTTCTCTTCTCGCATCGCTTCTCTTGCTTCACGCTTCTTACGTGCATCACAAGGTTCAGGACAATTACATACCTTATCGATACCTACAGCACCAAGACCGCCACAGCTTCCTTTCACTACTTTTTTCTGTACGATGTAACCAACCGACATCGCCACAACAAAAGCTAGAAACGCTCCGAATGTAATCAAAAATGTATTCATTTTATCGCTCGCTCTTATTTATATTTCTTCATAAATGGTTTGAATGCTTCAGAAGCGATCTCTTCAAATCCGTCTTCTGTTTTCACAACCATAAATACAGGTATGTTTTTCTGATTTGCGACTTCCATGCCTTTCTCTTCACCCAATACCATTAAGCCTGTCGCCAAACCATCAGCTGTCATAGACGAAGGATCCAAGACGGTCACAGAGACAACTTTATGACGAATTGGCTTACCCGTTTCTGGGTTAATAATATGGGAGTAACGAATGCCGTCTCTCTCAAAATAAATTCTGTAATCACCAGATGTCGCAACCGCCATATCACCCGGTTCAATAATTTCTTGAATGGTACGCTCATCAACGCTTGGTTTTTCAATCGCGATGCGCCAGCCTATATCTTCTCGGTTTTTCCCTTTCAGACGAATTTCACCACCGACTTCAACCATGTAATCAAGAATTCCTTGAGACTCAAGGTAATCAGCAACAACATCAACCCCCCACCCTTTTGCAATCGTCGATAAATCAACATACAGGTTAGGGATATCCTTAGTTAGCGACGAATTCGTTGCTGTCAGGTGCTCAATACCAACATTCGCCTGACGGGCTTTAAGCTCTTCATCAGTTGGAACAACTTCCGGTCTTGCTTCAGGACCAAAGCCCCATAAATTCACTAAAGGCCCAACGGTTACATCTAATGCACCTAATGTAAGACCGTTCAAACGTATCGCTTCTTTCACAACCAATGCCGTTTGCTTTGATACTTCGAATGCATCTAAACCTTGATACTGGTTAAAACGGCTTAGCTCAGAGTCTTTTCGATACGTCGACATCTGATCATTAACTTCTTCGAGTAAGCGATCAATTTCAACTTGAAGCGCTTCAGCTTTAGGTGTGTTCTCAAGTGTTATGTACTTAACATTGTAGCTTGTCCCCATCGTAGGACCACTTAAATGCACCTGTTCACGAGGTTGCGTACAAGCAACAATAGTTGTAATCGAGATAAGTGTCACAAACCAAAATTTAATATTTTTAGCTAGGTGAATAATACTGAATTTCACTAGCAACTCCTTGAGTATAAATAACTGATTTATAGGTACTCACCAAAAAAGGGAATCAATGAATAGCTATAAATGAATAATCTAATTCTAAAAAACAAATGGCTGACTCCAAAGAGTCAGCCATAGATTCAATCACTTAGGTAGATTAACCACCAAAGTCATCAAGCAAGATGTTTTCATCTTCAACACCAAGATCTTTCAGCATGCCGATTACAGCAGCATTCATCATTGGTGGACCACACATGTAATATTCACAATCTTCTGGTGCTTCATGATCTTTCAAATAGTTTTCATAAAGTACGTTGTGAATAAAGCCTGTGTAACCATCCCAGTTATCTTCTGGCTGAGGGTCTGAAAGTGCACAATGCCATACGAAGTTTTCATTCGCAGCCGCTAGGCCGTCAAAATCTTCAATGTAGAACATTTCACGTTTAGAACGCGCACCGTACCAGTAAGACATCTTACGAGTAGAGTTAAGACGCTTAAGTTGGTCGAAGATATGAGAACGCATTGGAGCCATACCAGCACCACCACCAATGAAGACCATCTCATTGTCAGTTTCTTTTGCGAAGAACTCACCAAATGGACCAGAAATCGTACACTTATCACCTTCTTTCAGTGACCAGATGTAAGATGACATCACGCCTGGTGGCACGTCTGGGTTATTTGGCGGCGGAGTCGCAATACGTACGTTAAGCTTGATAATGCCTTTCTCTTCTGGGTATGACGCCATAGAGTAAGCACGAATCGAAGGCTCAGTAACGATTGACTCATAACGGAACAAGTTAAACTTATCCCAGTCACCACGATACTCTTCTGGAATATCGAAATCAGCGTATTTGATGTGATGCGGTTCAGCTTCAATCTGGATGTAACCACCAGCTTTAAACGGAACTTCTTCACCTTCAGGGATCGCAAGAGCAAGTTCTTTGATGAAGGTTGCTTCGTTATCATTAGAGATAACAGTACATTCCCATTTTTTAACACCAAAGATTTCTTCTGGAAGTTCGATTTCCATGTCAGTTTTAACGGCTACCTGACACGCTAGACGTTCGCCTTCACGAGCTTCACCTTTGCTGATGTGGCTAAGTTCTGTTGGTAGAATATCGCCACCGCCAGATTTAACTTTTACACGACACTGACCACAAGAGCCACCGCCACCACAAGCAGAAGAAACGAAAATACCACTACCCGCCATTGCGTTAAGTAGTTTGTCACCTGGAGAAGTTTTAAATGCTTTCTCTGGGTCACCGTTTACTGAGATAGTCACGTCACCTGACGGTACAAGCTTAGATTTAGCAAATAAAATCACTAATACTAGAACAAGTACAATCAGAGTAAACATCACTACTCCAAGAATAATATCCATCAACTATTCCTTAAATATTGTGCGGTTTACCCGACTTACAGTTGAACACCAGAGAAAGACATGAAGCCTAACGCCATCAAACCTACTGTGATGAAAGTGATACCTAGACCACGAAGGCCTGGAGGTACATCTGAATATTTCATCTTCTCACGAATACCAGCAAGTGCCACGATAGCTAACATCCAACCCACACCAGAACCAAAGCCGTATACCACAGACTCAACGAAGTTATAATCACGTTGAACCATGAAAGATACACCACCAAAGATCGCACAGTTAACTGTGATCAGCGGAAGGAAGATACCAAGTGCGTTGTACAAAGGTGGGAAAAAGCGATCCAGTACCATCTCAAGGATTTGTACTAGAGCTGCAATTACACCAATGAAGGTAATGAAGTTAAGGAAGCTTAAATCCACGCCATCAAGCAGCGCATTCTCTTTTAGTACAAATGTGTAAACCAAGTTGTTTACAGGAACAGCAATCGTCAATACAACAACAACGGCAATACCAAGACCAAAAGAGGTTTTCACTTTCTTTGAAACCGCTAGGAATGTACACATACCTAGGAAGAAAGAGAGCGCCATATTTTCAATGAAGATCGATTTAACGAGTAAACTAATATAATGTTCCATTTTTACCTTACTCCTTCGCTTCTACTTGTTCAGGTCGAATGATACGGATAGCCCAGATCATGAAACCGATTAAGAAGAACGCCGATGGTGCGAGTAGCATCATACCGTTTGGTTGATACCACCCACCTTCACTGATTAGAGGTAGAACCTCCATGCCGAACAACTTACCTGAACCGAATAGTTCGCGGAAGAATCCAACAGTAATCAGAACGAAACCGTAGCCTAAGCCATTACCAATACCATCAATAAGAGAAGGAATTGGCGCTGATTTCATTGCAAATGCTTCCGCACGACCCATTACGATACAGTTCGTAATGATCAAACCAACGAATACAGAAAGCTGCTTAGAAATATCGTATAAGTAAGCTTTAAGTACTTGGTCTACCACGATTACTAGAGATGCAATGATCGCCATTTGAACGATAATACGCACACTACCAGGAATATGGTTGCGAATTGAAGAAACAAAGAAGTTAGACAGTGCTGTTACAAAAGTTACAGCAAGCGTCATTACAAAGGCAGTTTCTAATTTAGTGGTTACCGCAAGAGCAGAACACACACCAAGAACTTGTAACGCGATAGGGTTGTTATCCAACACTGGCGCTAAAATGCTCTTTTTAATATCGTTTGCACTAGCCATTAGTTCAAACCTCCATCACGCACTTTAGCTAGGAAAGGACCAAAGCCTTCATCACCTAACCAGAAGTCAAAAGTACCTTGAACACCGTTACCCGTTAAGGTTGCGCCAGATAGGCCATCAACGCCGTGTTCAGAACCTTGAGGAGCGCCACCTTTAACCACTTTAATCGCTGGTTTATGGTTCTCATCAAACAGTTTCTTACCCACGAATTGAGCACGCCATCTTGGGTTTTCTACTTCACCACCAAGTCCAGGAGTTTCACCCTGTTCGTAGTAAGTAATACCCGCAACAGTGTTACCATCGGTTTCTACTGCAACAAATGCGTACATCATCGACCAAAGACCACTACCGTGAACCGGAATGATAACTTTTGATACAGCACTGCCATCTTTAACTAGGTATACAAGACCTTCGTTAGCGCGGCGGATGATTTTCGCTTTATCTTGTTCAGCAGTCAGTTTGATCGATAAGTTCTTATCTTTAGCCGCTTTACGCTGGTCGTAAGTTGCAGCATCGCCGTCAACAAACTCACCAGTAGAAAAGTCAACCAGACGAGGTTCGATGTACTGAGCGAAAAGATCAGGGATCTTCTTACCTTCAGTATCAAGACCTGCAACTTCAACAATCTTACTTTGCTTATCTAGCACTGCATTTGCTTTCTGCTTATCACGCAGGCTAACAGCTGCTGTTGATACGATGATTGAGCACACTAGGCTCAATGCGATAACAACAAACAGCGTCTTTTTAATGCTATCGTTATTACTTGCCATAGCGAGCTAGTCTCCGTTTGATATTCTTCTCGATCACAATGTGGTCGAACAGAGGAGCAAATAGGTTAGCGAATAGAATCGCCAGCATCATACCTTCTGGGTATGCTGGGTTAACAACACGAATCATCACACACATTGCGCCGATAAGGATACCGTAAGCTAACTTACCTTTATCAGTAAATGATGCTGATACAGGGTCGGTTGCCATGAAGAACATACCGAATGCAAAACCACCAAGAACTAGGTGCCAGTGCCAAGGCATGCTAAACATTGCGTTAGTATCTGAACCTACTAGGTTAAATAGTGTTGAAACCGCGATCATACCTAGCATTACGCCGACAATGATGCGCCATGAAGCAATGCCCATGTAAACAATCATTGCAGCACCAAGCATAAGAGCTAGTGTGGACACTTCACCAATAGAGCCTGGAATGTTACCAACGAATGCATCCATCCAAGTGATTGCTTCACCTGTCACGATATTCATTAGTTCACCGCTACCACCTTGAGCCCATTGGCTAAGAGCAGTTGCGCCAGAGAAACCATCCGCAGCCGTCCATACTACGTCACCAGAAATCTGTGCAGGGTATGCAAAGAATAGGAACGCACGGCCAGCAAGCGCAGGGTTTAGGAAGTTACGACCAGTACCACCAAAGATCTCTTTAGCTACGACAACACCAAAGGTAATACCTAGTGCTGCTTGCCATAGAGGAAGCGTCGGTGGAACAATCAGTGCGAATAAAATAGAGGTAACAAAGAAACCTTCGTTAACTTCATGTTTACGCACCATACAGAACAACACTTCCCAAAATCCGCCCACTAAAAAGACAGTAGCGTAAATTGGTAGGAAGTAAGTCGAACCCAGTAGCATTTTACTGCCCCAACCTGCATCCGCAGAGATGGAACCGCCAAGCATTTCTGTTAACCAGTAATGCCAGTTACCTGCAACTACTGATACTAATTCAGCACCAGAGTACATATGTGTTAGCGCAGCGATCGCTTGACCACCAGCGTTATACATACCCCAGAACATTGCTGGGAATACGGCTAACCAAACCATAATCATGATACGTTTTAAATCAACGCTATCACGAACATGCGAGCTACGTTTTGTTACTGTACCAGGCGTGTAGAACAACGTTGCCGTTGCTTCATACAGTGCAAACCATTTTTCATGTTTGCCACCAGGTTCAAAATGATGCTCGATGTCTTCAAGAAACTTCTTAAGCATGGAATTATCCTTCCTTCTCAATCTTGTCTAGGCATTCACGAAGTAATTGACCATATTCGTACTTACCTGGACATACAAAGGTGCACAATGCCAAATCATCTTCATCTAATTCAAGAGCACCAAGGCTCTGTGCGCTATCGATGTCACCAGCACATAGATCACGAAGAAGCAATGTAGGTTCCATATCAAGTGGCATTACTTTTTCGTAATTACCAATTGGAACCATTGCACGATCACTACCATTCGTTGTCGTTGTCATATTAAACAACTGACCATTGAATAAGTGACCAAGGAATGAGCGAGTAACAGAGAACTTATTCTTACCAGGCATAGCCCAACCGAATAGCTCTTTCTCGCGACCTTCACGAAGAACAGACACTTGCTGATGGTAACGGCCAAGGAAAGCATGAGGGCCGGTAGCATGAACACCATTCAGAACAGAACCTGAAATAACACGAACTTCGCCAGGAATTAACTCATTATCTGTTAACTCATCAAGGCTAGCACCAAGCTGAGTACGAACAAGACGAGGGTTATTTACCACTGGACCCGCAAGAGAAACAACACGATCTGTGTAGATTTCACCGGTAAGGAAAAGCTTACCGAAAGCGATAACGTCCTGATAGTTAATGCTCCACGCAACATTTTCAGCATTTACCGGATATAGGTAATGCATGTGCGTACCAGCAAGACCTGCTGGGTGAGGGCCATCAAAAACGTGTTCTTCGATGTTTGGTTGAGCCGAACGAGGAAGGCTTGTACCTTTTTTACAAACGTACACCTTGCCATCAGTTAGAGTCGATAGAATGTCCAGACCGGCAATAAATGCATCAGACTGTTCATTAATAATCAATTCAGGCTCTGCTGCGAGTGGATTGGTATCCATAGCAGTAACGAAAATGGCCTGAGTTGTAGACTCAATGGCTGGAACCTTGCTGAACGGACGAGTTCGCAGAGCGGTCCATGAACCAGACTCAATTAACTGAGCTTTAACCGCTTGACGGTCAAGTTTAGCTAATTGGCTAGCTTCAAAGCTATCAAACGTAATTTGCTCATTACCTGCAACTTCAATAACAACAGATTGAAGTACACGTTTAGCACCACGATTAATTTCGATAACTTTACCGCTTGCTGGAGAAGTAAATTTAACGCCCAAATTCTTCTTATCTTCAAAAAGAATTTGACCTTTTTTTACTTCATCACCAACGCGAGCATGCATCGTAGGACGCATACCAACGTACTCTTCGCCAAGCAAGGCGACTTTATTGATGGACTTACCATCATTAATCACCTGGGATGGAGTTCCTGCAATAGGAAGATCCAAGCCCTTCTTTATTGTAATCATACGCGCTTGCACTACTTTATCGGGAAAAAGATTCTTTAATTGCGTAACATTTAGACACGACATTTAAGTGTCCGGCCTTGGTATAATGACGCACCAAGATCGCAACATTCTCTTAAAAAGACAATTACAATCAGTAATTGCTATTTATTAGGTGCAGTAGTTTAGCATCTTTTTAGAATGGGATGCCATGACCAACCGCTTGAATAGACATTTTATTTACGAGGAATTGCTGTATATAGGCTTGCGAATATTGATAACTTTGATGTGTCGCACAATTACTCACCGCATTATACTTTAGAGGTATACCAATATTCATAAATGGAAATATTTTACTTTAAATCCATTACATTTCTCACATGTTGAAACACTGTTAATTTTCTTCTTATCAACACAGCATATATAAAGAGCAAAACCTATTTATAAAAACCGATTATTTATCTCCCCCCATACACATCGGGCTATCAGGCACGCCATCTCTTTCGATTCTCCATTCTGATTCCGTGTATGTGTGGATTGAAAGCGCATGAATGTTATTTTTCAACTCGTCAGCTAATGCAACATTAATGAGCCTATGTCGAGCAATGAGTCTCTTGCCTTCGAACTCGTTACTGACCACAATCACTTTAAAGTGACTCTCAGAACCAGGGGGAACGTTATGCATGTAGCTTTCGTTTATCACATTCAAATACTCTGGCTTAAAAGTATTATGTAGTTTCGACTCTATCACTTCTTGGATCATTGCTCTTCCTTAGTATTCCAACAGAATTTATTCATTCATGTTTTAAGTATAAACTTTGGCTCAAATTATGTCTGTAGGGTTTTCATGGCCGAGTTATTTTCTAACTTCAAGCCATGAGATTCGATGTTTTTGTATCTTGTTTAACAAGGTTTTGCGACAATAGTTTCGTTAATCCTCCAATGTAAGCGCCAATAAACTATGAAAACTGAACTGACCCTTCATGACCGCACCCTGACCCTGAATCGTTTTCCAAAGCGATCAAATGAAACATTACAGGCGTGGGATGCCGGAGATGAGTATCTCATCAATCATGTGGAAGATATGAAACTGGAACCTGGTAAGCATATCTTGATACTCAATGATAATTTTGGCGCGTTATCTTGTTGGTTCTCAGAGAAACATCAAGTCACAATGATGAGCGACTCTTATGTATCTCATTCAGGCACATTAAAAAATTTACAACGCAATCAATGTGGACGAATCACTTTTTTGAACTGTATGGACGAGATCCCTGAGTTTATCGATTTGGTTTTGTTTCAATTACCAAAAAGTAATCGTCATCTTGTATGGCAACTTAACCAGCTAAGAAAAGCGCTTCCTAAGGGCTGCCCTGTCATTGGTGTGAATAAAGTAAAAGAGATCCATACTTCAACGTTAGATCTGTTTGAAAAATACTTAGGAACTACCACCACCTCTTTGGCAAAAAAGAAGCATCGCCTTGTATTTTCGACGCCTGATTGCGAACCCGTTTTAGACGTCAACCCGATCACTGAGTGGGACGTGGATGATGAAGATATCCACTTGAAGAATTTACCGAATGTTTATTCAGGTGAAGGTCTAGACCTTGGCGCTCGTTGTTTGCTCGATCACATTCCTCAAGATCCTGAGTTACGTCATATTATTGATTTAGGCTGTGGTAATGGCGTGCTTTCTGTTAAAGCTGGTCAACTTAACCCAGAAGCTCGAATTACTTGTATTGATGAAAGCTTTATGGCGATAGATTCAGCAAAACAAAACCTTTTAGACAATTTAGGTCCAGATCGCCAAGTTCAGTTCATCGCCAATAACTGTTTAGATGGATTCAAGAAAAACAGCACCTATCTCGTATTGTGTAATCCTCCATTCCATCAGCAGCAAGCCATCACCGATCATATCGCGTGGCAGATGTTCTGTGATGCGAAGCATGTTCTTAGCAATGGAGGCAAATTAATTGTTATTGGAAACCGTCACCTCGGATACGATGTAAAGCTGGCTAGATTATTTGGTGAGGCGAATGTTGAAACTCTTGAACTCAATAATAAGTTTGAAGTTTTACAAGCCACTAGAGAGCCTGCTAACTTTAACAAATAACTGAATTTATAGTATATATCGGTAACTCTCGCGCCACCGATGATGTATTTGACAAGGAAATAGTAATGAAAAAATTGATTTTAGTCGCTTCAATGGCTCTATTGACAGCCTGTGCAGCACCACAGCAAGAACAGATTAATCTGGCTCCCAAAGCTACCTTGAGCCAAAATGACATTGTTAAAGGCAAAACATTAACACTAACCAGTAAAGATGTTCGCGCCGCTCAGTACGTTGCTCTACTCAATAATGGCCGCTCAAACATTCTGCCAATTCATGCGAAGCAGAATATGAGAATATCTTTAGAGAACGTTCTTGCTGATCAATTCTCATCTCAAGGTTTCAATGTCACTGTCGCAAGCGAGAACTCAATTACCTTGGAAATCCAAGAAGCTCTGATTACTGTGCAACATTCAGTAATGGAAAATGAAATGGAAGGTAAAGTTACATTAGAAGTTACCGCTGAAACTCCGAAAGGAAAACTAGTGAGAACTTACAATGGTACAGCGCAACGCACTGGAACGTTAAGCGCGTCAAATGAAGACGTCGAGATGGTTTTAAACGATGTGATCAATTTGGTATTAGCTGAAATCGCTAACGACCAAGAGCTACAAACCTACATGAAGGAACGCTTCTAATGAATCGCCTACTTTTATCCGCTTTGCTACTGGTTAGTGGCGTCTCTTGGGCAAGTCCTCAAGTCGTATTTGAAACCACATTAGGCTCTTTTACTGTCTCATTAAATGAAGAAAAGGCACCCATCAGTGTCGGAAATTTCATTAAATACGTAAATGACGGTAGCTATGTGGGCAGCCAATTCCATCGAGTTATCCCTGGTTTCATGGCTCAAGGTGGCGGTTTTGATAAAGATATGCAACGTCTTCCAACTTATTCTCCAATAAGTAATGAAGCGTCTAATGGTTTACAAAACAACCAAGCGACCATTGCAATGGCAAGAACGAACGATCCTAACTCTGCCACTCGCCAATTTTTCATCAACTTTGGTAACAATAACTTTTTAGATTATGGCCAACGCCCACCAGGTTATGCTGTATTTGGTAAAGTCACGAAAGGTTTTGATGTTGTACAGAGTATGGCGAATAAACCCACTCACAGCCTACGTGGTATGAAAGATGTTCCTGTAGAACCCATCATTATCACTAAAGCGACACTTATTAACGATTAATACTTCTTCATGTCTCGTGTTTGATCATCTAATGCCTAGAATCTCATTCTAGGCATTATTCATTCAGCTTAGAAGAATCAACAAGGATTGGTTTTATGCCTTCAACTTCCTCCCCTTCTTGGATGGACACCTTCCGCAGCTTTTTAGACAAACGCTTACTTTGGGTATTCATGCTTGGTTGTTCAAGCGGCTTTCCTTGGGTATTGATCGGCTCAAATATGTCCGGTTGGTTAAAAGATGCAGGCTTAACCCGGGCCGCTATTGGGTACTTTGGTTCTGTCTTTGCGGTTTATGCCATTAATTTTTTATGGGCCCCTCTAGTCGATCGAGTAAAGCTGCCTATTCTGCATTCTGTGTTAGGTCAACGCCGTAGCTGGATTTTCCTGTGTCAATCAGCCATCCTCATTTGCACTCTATTTATAGCAGGAGTCAATCCCGCTAATGATTTAATGTTCACCTCAATGCTGGCTCTTGGCATTGCTATCGCCTCATCGACTCAAGATATTGCGATTGATGCCTTTCGTATCGATACTTTCCCTAAATCTGAATCAAGTAAACTTCCTCAAGCCTCTGCTATGGCGGTAATGGGTTGGTCGACAGGTTACTCGCTTCCTGGGTATTTAGCCTTTATCAATGCAGACTCAATTGGCTGGAATGGCGTCTATTACGGTATGGCTATTATTGTAGCTGTGCTAATGGTCTTCACTCTTTTAGCTGATGAGCCGAACACCAAACGTGAACAACTACAGCACCAAGCAGAAGCTCGCCACAATAAAGTGGTCGGTTCTAAATTGATCGCTTGGATCAGCGTTACCGTAATCGAACCATTTTATGATTTCTTTAAGCGTAATGGCGTGCAAGTTGCGATCACGCTATTGCTGTTTGTTTTCCTTTTTAAAATCGGAGAAGCTTTCCTTGGGCGCATGTCGATCACTTTCTATAAAGAGGTGGGCTTTAGTAATGAGCAAATCGGTTACTACTCTAAACTTATCGGTTGGGGCGTGACTCTACTATTTACCTTTATTGGCAGCTTATTTAATGTCAGGTTTGGTATCGTTCGTGGTTTGATGATCGGCGGCATTGCTATGGCAGCGAGTAATTTGATGTTTGCTTGGATAGCAAATGTAGGGCCAAGTGAGAACCTGTTCTTAGCGACAATCATCGTAGATAACTTTACCACCGCCTTCTCAACGATTGCCTTTGTCTCTTTCTTAACGGTATTAACAGGACAAGCTTTTTCGGCGACTCAATATGCCCTGCTCGCCTCCCTCGGCAATTTTGGCAGAACCACTCTGGCGTCATTCAGTGGTGAATTGGTCGATTACCTTAATGACTGGTCAACTTTCTTTATAATCACGGCCCTGATGGTTCTTCCAAGCTTATTCATGCTTTACAGACTGCGCCATTACTTCACGGATCTACTTCATCAAGCCCAACAGCGAAACCTAAATGAGAGCTCTGATAAGTAAAGTGAAGCTGAACACAATTATTTAGTTCACCGACAAAGGAGGCTTATATGCCTCTTTTGTGTTTTTCATAACCTCACATTTTTTCAGACATTCACTGTTTTTGTTGTTTTTTCGATTGCGACATATCTCACACAAATAAAGAAACAGAATATGTAAGCTCACTTCCCCACGTAAAATGTAACGACTTAAATCACACAAATAATGCAACAAAATGTAATTTAAATTTAGTTCCGCAAAAGAGTTTTACAGCGTGATCATGATCACCATATTTGTTTGTTTTTCCGCCTTTCGTCACTACCAATTAAAAATTTTGCCGCTATTATTCTCGCCATCAGGAATACGGCTTAGATCGTATCCATCAATTAAATGCAAACATAGAGAGTCCCCTTATGCGCAAATCACTTCTAGCTCTTGGTTTAATGGCAGCAGCAACAACTGCTCCTGTTATGGCTGCAGATTACTCTGACGGCGATACTCATAAAAATGATTACAAATGGATGCAATTCAACCTTATGGGTGCATTCGATGAAAAAGGTGTAGGTTCAGAATCTAGCCATGATTACCTAGAGATGGAATTTGGCGGCCGCAATGGTATTTTTGATCTTTACGGTTACGTTGATGTATTTAACCTAGCTGATTCAGAAAGCAGTGATAAAGCAGGTAAAGATAAAATCTTCATGAAGTTTGCACCTCGTATGTCTATCGATGGCCTAACGGGTAAAGATCTATCTTTCGGTCCTGTACAAGAACTTTACGTTGCAACGTTAAACGAATGGGATGGCTTCCTTAAGAACCACAAAATTGGTCTAGGTTCTGACGTTATGGTTCCATGGCTTGGTAAAATTGGTCTAAACCTATACGGCTTCTACGATGGCAATGAAAAAGATTGGAACGGTTACCAAATCTCTACTAACTGGTTCAAACCTTTCTACTTCCTAGAGAATGGTTCATTCATCTCTTACCAAGGTTACATCGATTACCAATTCGGTATGGATGATAAAGACGCTCACCGCACAAGTGCTGGCGGCGCAATGTTCAATGGTATTTACTGGCACTCTGACCAGTTTGCAGTCGGCTACGGTCTAAAACTATACAAAGATGTATACGGTTTTGAAGATGGCAAGACTCTTCCTTGGGGTGACGTAAATGAATCTTCAGGTGTTGGCCACTACGTAGCAGTAACTTACAAGTTCTAATTTAACTTGAAGTAATTTTCCAAAATGGCGCTCTTGAGCGCCATTTTTTATTGCTTTCTAAAGTAGCCCACTTATCATCGTCCTATACCATTCAGCTAGGACACTTCTTTGAATATCACTATTGTAGGCCCCGGAGCCGTTGGTTCCCTTTGGGCATGTAAACTTCATCAAGCTGGCCATAATGTTTCGCTTTGTAGTCGTAGTACGAGCAAACACCTACCAATTAAGCTTGATAACCTCCCAGAGATATCATTTCACAATAACGATGCTCAACGCCTTCAGCAGACAGATATATTACTTATTACGGTAAAATCTTGGCAAGTTGAAAGTGCCCTACTCCCTCTATTAGACAAGATCGATTCCAAAACGATACTGCTTTTTATGCACAATGGTATGGGGGCGGTTGATGACTTAAATTCTCAAATAAGCCACTTTCCGATCGTACTTGCCACCACCACTCACGGCGCACTAAAACCTTATGCCCAATGTGTGTTGTATACTGGGAAAGGCCAAACTCAAATTGGGGCATATAACGATCTAGGACAACAGTGCTCCTTTCTCGCGGATGTATTCAACCATGCTCTGCCAAGTGCG
Source organism: Vibrio genomosp. F6 (assembly GCF_005146325.1). NCBI lineage: Bacteria > Pseudomonadati > Pseudomonadota > Gammaproteobacteria > Vibrionales > Vibrionaceae > Vibrio > Vibrio genomosp. F6. Next base: position 104,819 of record NZ_SYUT01000031.1, read on the forward strand.
GTTTGGAACTCAGATATCAACACAGCTCTTTGGAATAAACTTGCTATCAACTGTGCGATTAACCCTTTAACAGCCCTTCATCAATGTAAAAATGGCGCACTTGCACAGCCTCAATTTCAAATCGAGATACAAGAGATAGTCACTGAGCTGGTTCAAGTAATGAAAGCAAACCATATCCAAGCGGATGAAAAATCATTACTCAATACAATATATAACGTGATCAATGCCACCGCTGAAAATTACTCTTCCATGCATCAAGATATTCATCATAAGCGCAATAGTGAAATTGACTTCATCACCGGATTTTTAATCAAAGCAGCCGCTAAACACCACATAGAGCTACCTAAAAACCGCGCTTTGTATGAATCAATCAAACAAATCGAAAATAACTGGCAATCCGAAGAATAGAAAATAACGACTCGCTAATAAGAAAGAGTTAGAAAGAGTTGTGATAGCGAGTGACTACGCCTATGATCGCTCTTTCAGCACTCACGACCACAACATTAAGTTATCTCATGTTTGATATACAAAGTATTCGCAATCAATTTCCGGCACTAGCACAAACGATCAATGACCAATCACTCGTCTACTTAGACAGTGCTGCCACCGCTCAAAAACCTCAAGTTGTCATTGATGCGATTAGCCGATACTACAGTAGTCAAAATGCCAATGTTCATCGTGGGAGCCATAGCTTAACCGCCGAAGCAACGAGCCAATTTGAAGCCGCTCGCCAAACGGTTTGCGACTTTATTGGCGCCTCTTCAGCTAAAGAGATCATTTGGACTCGCGGTGCGACTGAAGCACTGAATTTGATCGCTCAAACTTACGCTCGGAATACTTTAAAGTCTGGCGATGAAATATTGATCAGCGAAATGGAGCACCACGCAAACATAGTTCCGTGGCAGATCGTCGCACAGCAAACGGGTGCTAAAATCGTAAAAGTTCCAATGACCAGCCAATGCCAATTCGATTACTCCGCTTTTGAAACGTTAATCACACCAAAAACGAAAATAGTGGCGCTTGCACAAACCACTAATGTCACCGGAACTCGTCAACCAATAGAGTCCGTGATTAAAAAAGCGCATCAATTTAATGCCGTCGTTGTGGTTGATGGCGCACAAGGTATCGTTCATGAATCAGTAAATGTGACTGATCTCGATGCGGATTTCTACGTCTTCTCTGGTCATAAATTGTATGCGCCAGCAGGTATTGGTGTGCTCTATGGAAAACAGAGCTTACTCGAAAGTATGCCACCCTGGCACGGTGGCGGGAAAATGGTAGAAAAGGTCTCTTTTTCAGGAACCACATACTCTGAATTGCCGGGGAAATTTGAAGCGGGTACTCCAAACGTTGCAGGGGCGATTGCACTGTCAGTAGCAATTGATTGGTTTCGACAATTTAAAATCTCTGACATTGAAGAACACATCACTCAGCTCCAACAATTAACCTACCAAGCGCTTTCGAAAATTGAGGACATCACGGTTATCGGTTTTCAAGAGCATGCTAGTGTGATCACTTTTGTCATGGACGGTGTCCATCATCAAGACATCGCAACACTGCTTGATCAGCAAGCCATTGCCGTTAGAGCAGGACATCATTGCGCTCACCCTTTAATGGATGCACTTGGAGTTAAAGGAACCGTCAGAATATCATTTGCTATTTACAACACACTTGATGATGTCGAACGGTTGATCTCTGCTATCAAAAAAGCCGTAGATCTGCTCTAGAATCGAAACCAAAGCATTATATCGAATAAATATAAAAGCCGCTGACGACAATGTTCAGCGGCTTTTATTTATTCACCTGTTCTTTTATTAACCCACGTTCTTACGTGCGTTTTGGAACATACGCATCCACGCGCCGTTCTCGCCCCAACCTTCTGGAAACCAAGAGTTTGCAACCGTACGGAAGACTCGCTCTGGGTGCGGCATCATGATAGTCACGCGGCCATCCGTCGTTGTTAGACCTGTGATAGCGTTTGGCGAACCATTCGGGTTGTTCGGATATTGCTGCGTTGGGTTACCGTTGTTATCAACGTAACGTAGTGCAACCGTACCTGAGTTTTCAATCGCGTTTAGGTGGTCGTTATCACGCACTTCTACGCGGCCTTCACCGTGAGAAACAGCGATTGGCATACGAGAACCTTCCATGCCGTTGAAGAATACAGAATCAGACTTCTGAACTTCAACTAGGCTGAAACGAGCTTCAAAACGCTCAGATTCGTTACGAACGAAACGAGGCCAGAACTCAGCTCCTGGGATAAGTTCACGCAGGTTAGACAACATCTGACAACCGTTACACACACCTAGAGAGAAAGTATCTTCACGCTTGAAGAAGTTTTCAAATTGGTCACGAGTAGAATCGTTAAACAGAACTGATTTAGCCCAACCTTCACCAGCGCCTAGTACGTCACCGTAAGAGAAGCCACCACAAGCCACAAGGCCGTTGTACTCTTCTAGCACCGCTTGACCTGTTAGGATATCGCTCATGTGAATATCAGTTGCTTCGAAGCCTGCACGGTCGAATGCTGCTGCCATTTCAACGTGAGAGTTAACACCCTGTTCACGTAGAATCGCCATCTTAGGCTTAGCGCCAGTGTTGATGAACGGTGCAGCGATGTCTTCGTTAACATCGAAGCTTAGTTTCACGTTCAGACCTGGGTCTGAGTTGTCTTTCTTCGCTTCATGTTCTTGGTCAGCACATGCTGGGTTATCACGTAGACCTTGCATCTTATGCGTCGTCTCAGCCCAGATAGTACGTAGTTCAGTACGGTTACGTTCGATTACTACAGACTCGCCAGACTTAATCACTAGCTCGTCAGAAGCTTCAACTGAACCAATAACATGTGAGCACGCTTCTAGACCGTTGGCTGCAAGCGTAGAAAGAACCGCGTCTAGGTCATCGTTACGAACTTGGATTACCGCACCTAGCTCTTCGTTGAATAGTGCTGCCAGTGTATCTTCGCCTAGCGCCTCGATATTAGCTTGAACACCACAGTGACCTGCGAACGCCATTTCAGCTAGCGTTACGAATAGACCGCCATCGCCTTTATCGTGGTAAGCCACAACTTGGTCATTTGCTACAAGTGCTTGAACGCCTTCGTAGAAACCTTTTAGTTGAGCTGCGTTGTCTACGTCTGCTGGCTTATCACCAAGCTGCTTGTAAACTTGCGCTAGTGCTGTAGCACCCAGACGGTTTTTGCCGTTACCTAGGTCGATAAGAACTAGTGAAGTATTGCCTAGTCCTTCAAGGTTATCAGGGGTGCGAAGTTGAGGCGTAATCGTCTTACGAACGTCTTCAACACGTGCAAACGCAGTGATAACAAGAGATAGCGGAGAAGTCACTTCTTTCTGCTCGCCGTTCTCTTCCCACTTAGTCTTCATCGACATTGAGTCTTTACCTACTGGGATAGTAAGACCCAGTGCCGGACATAGTTCTTCACCAACTGCTTTCACCGCTTCGTAAAGGCCTGCATCTTCACCTGGGTGACCTGCTGGAGACATCCAGTTCGCAGACAGTTTAATGTGCTTGATATCGCCGATGTTGGTCGCTGCGATGTTAGTGATTGCTTCACCAACCGCTAGACGAGCCGATGCACCGAAGTCTAGTAGTGCCACTGGCGTACGCTCACCAAGAGACATTGCCTCACCGTGGTAAGAGTCGTAGCTTGCTGCCGTTACTGCACAGTTAGCGACAGGAACCTGCCATGGGCCAACCATTTGGTCACGAGCCACAAGACCCGTTACTGAGCGGTCACCGATAGTGATAAGGAATGTTTTCTCAGCAACTGTAGGCAAACGAAGCACACGGTCAACCGCTTCATTCATTTCGATACCAGAGCGGTCGATTGCAGGGTTATTTGCTTTCAACGTTTTCGCGTCACGGTGCATCTTAGGTGTTTTACCTAATAGGATGTCCATTGGCATGTCGATTGGCGTATTGTCGAAGTGAGAATCTTCTAATTTAAGATCACGTTCTTCTGTTGCTTTACCAACCACCGCGTAAGGTGCGCGTTCACGTTTACAAATCGCGTCGAATGTTGCCATGTCTTTATCAGCAACCGCCATAACGTAACGCTCTTGAGATTCGTTACACCAGATCTCAAGTGGGCTCATGCCCGGCTCATCGTTTGGCACATCACGTAGGTTAAAGATACCGCCACGCTCGCCATCGTCTACTAGCTCAGGAAGTGCATTCGAGATGCCGCCCGCGCCCACATCATGGATGAATGCGATTGGGTTCGCATCACCAAGCTGCCAACAACGGTCGATAACTTCCTGACAACGACGTTCCATCTCTGGGTTTTCACGTTGTACAGAAGCAAAATCTAAGTCTTCAGAAGAAGAACCAGAATCCATTGAAGATGCGGCACCGCCACCAAGGCCGATGTTCATTGCTGGACCGCCAAGAACGATTAGGCTTGCACCTACTGGAATCTCTTTCTTCTGAACATGATCATCACGAATGTTACCTAGACCACCAGCAAGCATGATTGGCTTGTGGTAACCACGTACTTCTTCACCTGCGTGAGAGTTTACTTTCTCTTCGTAAGTACGGAAGTAACCTAGTAGGTTTGGACGACCAAATTCGTTATTGAATGCTGCGCCACCAAGAGGGCCTTCAAGCATGATATCCAGAGCAGTAACGATACGGCTCGGCTTACCAAAGTCAGTTTCCCATGGTTGAACAAAGTTCGGGATCTTAAGGTTAGATACAGAGAAAGCAACCAGACCTGCTTTTGGCTTACCACCAATACCTGTCGCGCCTTCATCGCGTATTTCACCGCCTGAACCTGTTGATGCACCCGGCCATGGAGAGATTGCCGTTGGGTGGTTGTGCGTTTCAACTTTCATCAAGATGTGTGTTTTCTCTTGGTGATAGTTGTACTGACGAGTTTCTGGATCTGGGAAAAAACGACCGACTTCAGAACCTGTCATTACCGCTGCGTTATCTTTATAAGCAGACAGAACGTGTTCTGGTGTCGTTTCAAAGGTGTTCTTAATCATCTTGAACAATGATTTTTCTTGCTTAACGCCATCGATAGTCCAATCAGCGTTAAAGATCTTGTGACGACAGTGCTCTGAGTTCGCTTGTGCAAACATCATTAGCTCGATGTCAGTCGGGTTACGACCTAGCTTTTCAGTGAAGCTTTCAAGAAGGTAATCAATCTCATCTTCTGCAAGTGCAAGACCTAGGGTAACGTTTGCTTCTTCAAGCGCTTTACGTCCGCCAGTTAATAGGTCAACTTCCGCATAAGGAGCAGGCTCAGCAACTTTGAACAGTGCCGCTGCCGATTCGAAGTCAGTGAAAACAACTTCCATCATGCGATCGTGCAGGATTGCTTTCAGCTCAACAAGTTGAAGCTCAGAAAGTTCTGTTGATGTCTCAATGTAGAAGGCCGTACCGCGCTCTAGGCGAGAAACTTTATCAAGACCACAGTTGTGAGCAATGTCAGTAGATTTTGAAGACCAAGGTGAGATAGTGCCCGGGCGGGGCGTGGCAAGCAGCAGTAAACCTTCAGGTTGATGCTCTTCGCCATTGCCTTTACAAGAAAGCGCAGGGCCGTAAGTCAGTAGCTTTTCTAGCTTCTCAACTTCAGACTCATCTAGGTCTGCCGTTAGATCAGCAAAGTGGGCAAACTCAGCGTAAATACCTGTTACAGGTAAGCTTAATTCACGACAAAGCTCTAAAAGCTTGTTAACACGAAACTCAGATAGAGCTGGGGAGCCACGCAAAATTCTCATGTGCTTAGGTCTCTTATGCAGTTGATTAAGGTAGTATTGGAATAAATTCAGTGGGTTATAGGAACAACCTAACTGTTTTCTTCGAAGCTATTCCCGAAGGTTGCCAAACCTATGCCGATTCCACCTCTTCAATGCGAGCGCATTATAAAGCATTTCTTTTTGTGAAGTAACACAAAAAGCAACCGTTTGCGTTATTTTTTACGTCATCGCCTTTTTTATCTCGTATTGATGCTTTATTCCTCAGTTTGACACTTATTACTTAATCCGGCATGAATCAAACTATCCCTAATCGCGCCCCTTTGATATAAAGGCATAAGTTAAAGTACGAGAACGAAAATTTAATGCCAAAGTTAATGATTAGCTTACCAATGCGCTTGCTCTCTCTAATACTGATCACTGTCGGAATTGCAGGCTGCCAAATAGACTCAGACCCTAAAAGTGAATTAGAAAAGATTCGCGAGCGTGGGGTTTTACGCGTTGGAACTCTCAACAATCAATTGTCTTACTACATTGGCCCCGATGGCCCTACCGGACTTGATTACGAACTTGCTCGCGTATTTGCCGATCAATTAGGTGTACAGCTAGAGATGAAGCCGGCTTACCGAATTTCAAACCTATTCCCTGCATTAAAAAGTGGTGAGATAGATATGATTGCCGCAGGTTTAAGTCAATCACCTGAGCGTTTAAGTCAATTTAGAGCGGGCCCTGCATACTATTATGTTAGCCAACAGATGGTATACAAAAAAGGTCAATGGCGACCAAGAAATCTCAAACAGTTAGTCAATAAACAGGTAAAACTTAAACAACAAATACTAGAAGATGGCGACACTACGTCTTCTGAATCAACGCCTTCATTAGTGATTGTTAAAGATTCACACTTTGTACAAACCTTAGCTGACATTAAAGCTAAACAACCAGATCTTGAGTATACCGTTGACACCAATGCCGATGTAAATGATCTACTTAAACAAGTGTCTGAAGGTAGCATTCCATTCACTATGGCTGATTCAGTTGAGCTTTCATTATCGCAACGATTGTATCCCGATCTTGCACTTGCCTTTGAGTTAACTGAAGACCAACCGATCTCTTGGTATATGCGCCGCTCAGATGATGAAAGCCTTTATGCTCTTTTAATCGAGTTTTTCGGCAATTTAAAACAGTCTGGTGAACTGGCGAGTTTGGAAGAGAAATACCTTGGCCATATAGGTTCATTTGACTACGTAGACACTCGCGCCTTTATTCGTGCCTTAGATGCCAAACTTCCAAAATGGTCGCCTCTGTTTCAGCAATATTCACTTGAATTTGATTGGCGATTAATTGCGGCACTCTCGTATCAAGAATCTCACTGGAACCCAAAAGCGAAATCTCCAACAGGCGTACGCGGCATGATGATGCTCACCCTGCCAACAGCGAAAAGTGTCGGTGTGACAAATCGACTTGATCCTGAAGAATCGGTACGTGGCGGCGTTGAATACCTCCGTAGAATTGTAGACCGAGTGCCCGACTCTATCGCCGATCATGAGAAAATTTGGTTCGCTCTTGCTTCCTATAATGTCGGTTATGGGCATATGATGGACGCTCGAAGGCTAACGAAAAGACAAGGTGGTGACCCTAATGCTTGGGCGGATGTAAAAGATAGTTTGCCGCTATTAAGGCAGCAAAAATACTTCAGCACAACTCGATACGGATATGCGCGTGGTGATGAAGCGAGAAACTATGTCGAAAATATTCGCCGATATTACCAAAGTATTATTGGTCACATCGACAAACAACAGATCATCGATCAAGAAAATAACATCGATGATCTTGTCGTCATTCCCGGCCCTGTAGTACAGGAAACAGATAAGCTTGACGCGGAGAGTTCAGCGGCTATTTCGACGCTCGACTCAGCAGATGAAGAGTCACCAGAAACCGCTACCACAGAGAAATAGGCAAGCTAAGCAACATCACTTCAGCGTGCAAAAACTGGATGTTTATTGCACGCTGAAACTCCCCTTTTGCAACTCATACATAGAAATGTGAGTCATATCACTAGGCAAGCTTCATATAACGGTAACAATTTGCTTCTATAACATAGTGGCAAAACGATATATTGAGATATCAAAGTCCCCTAAACCAAAACATTAGGGATATATTAACGTCAGGCTTAAATTTTTAAGCCCATCATTAGGTAGGAGGCCGTCAATGCTAGCAAAAAGAAAGCTATCTCAGCGCCTTAATAAAACCGTATCAGCGAATCGCCGTAAACGCATGATGTCGAATAATAAAAAGAAAATCATCTGGCGAAACCGAGCATTTGTACAACTGCTCGTAGAATAATATTTAATTAATAAAAAATTCAATCAACTATTCATCCTCAAACAACTATCAACAAAGAATCATATCTATCGCAAACATCGACTCAGGGAGATGTTTGCAAATATCCATCAAGTCATCATTGACCATCTAATGCTTTTTTTGCCTTCCTTTGCGCTTTAATCTCTTTTCTGCGTCTTTTAAAGAAAGCTTGTAATTGCTCACGGCACTGATCTTCTAATAGCCCCGACTCTATTTCCGCGTAATGATACGACGCCTGACTTTCGAATAAATTTAATACGGTTCCTGCCGCACCTGATTTAAGATCGGGCGCACCAAATACAACCCGCTTAACTCGGCTATGCAATAACGCTCCAGCACACATTGGACAAGGTTCTAATGTGACGTACAACGTCGTATCGAGTAGACGATAGTTTTCTAACTTCTTTCCCGCTTGGCGTAATGTCTGAACTTCAGCATGCGCGGTCGCATCATGGCAACCAATCGAACGATTCCATCCTTCAGATATAATAACGCCATCTTTCACTAACACAGCCCCAACAGGTACTTCCCCTTCCCCCTCGGCTACTGAGGCGAGCTCAATGGCCCGACGCATAAACTTCTCATCTTGATCAGTAAAATGATTCGGTGATTCAGGTTGGGAGGGATGGTCTTGGTTCAAAGTCGCCACTATAGAGTCTCAATTCATATTTTTGGTTATTATAAAGCATCTGCTAAAAAATCGACGAGTAATCGCACTTTCGATGATAGGTTTTTATTTTGCGGATAAAGAGCCCAAATCCCTTCTCTATCATCTCGATAGTCGGAGAGTACCTCTACAAGCTCACCGCTATCCATATATTCTTGTACATAATAATCGGGCAGTTGAATCATACCTAAATGCTGTAGTGCCGCATCAAGCAGCGCAATCCCACTATTACATTTTAGTCGGCTATGCACTCGAATGGCTCTCGACTGGTTTTTCTCTTTAAAGCGCCAATGCGGAAATGAACCCACTAAACATTGATGCCGAGACAATTCTGAAAGAGTATGAGGTTCTCCAAATTGAGCAAGATAACTTGGCGTAGCGCACACATAAAGCTGACGATCAGATAAGCGTTTTGCTATCAAGCTCGAATCTTCCAAACGTCCTAAACGAATCGCTACATCAACCCCTTGCTCGATCAAATCGAGTTTCTGGTTCGTTAAGATGAGATCTAACTCTAGCTGAGGGTGTTGAGCTAAAAACTGATGGAGCAACGGAGCTAATTGCCTCTCGCCATAAGTCACAGGGGCAGTCACCTTAATCAAGCCTTTCGGTGTTGATTGCATCTGGGTTACCGCTAGTTCAGCAAGCTCCAACCCTTCGACAAGTTGTTTACATTGCTGATAATAAAGCTGCCCCGCTTCGGTTAAGGAGACACGTCGAGTGGTTCGATTAAGTAACTTTACCGCTATCCTCTCTTCTAAAGCTGAAACTCTTCGGCTGATCTGGGCAACCGATGTAGACAATTTTTTTGCTGCGCCAGTAAAGCTTTCAACTTCCGCAACGGCGACAAATTCACTCACCCCTTCCCAATTCGCCATGCTCCCCCTCCACAAACATTATTACAAATACGTAAAAATCATTTTCATTCTAACTGGATTATCATCATATGAGAAATATATATACTGGCCACAACAAAACGAGAAGCGGAACATTCAAAGCTTTACTACGCTTTAGTCGACCGCAACATAACTAGATAAAAGGAACATCCAATGGCGCTTGAAATCAAACCAGGTCAAACATCAATTAAATCTAAAGCTATGGTCGCTTGGGCTGCTGGCGAACCACTAAAAATGGAAGAAGTCGATGTACAACTTCCTAAAGCTGGTGAAGTTTTAGTTCGTATCGTTGCTACTGGTGTTTGTCACACTGATGCATTCACACTATCAGGTGACGATCCCGAAGGTATCTTCCCTTCAATTCTTGGTCACGAAGGTGGCGGTATCGTTGAGATGATCGGCGAAGGCGTGACAAGTGTTGAGATTGGCGACCACGTTATCCCACTTTACACCGCTGAATGTGGCGAATGTAAGTTCTGTAAATCAGGTAAAACTAACCTATGCCAATCCGTTCGTGAAACGCAAGGTAAAGGCCTAATGCCAGACGGTACAAGCCGCTTCTCTATCAATGGCGAAACAATTTTCCATTACATGGGTTGCTCTACTTTCTCTGAGTACACAGTACTTCCAGAAATATCTCTAGCGAAAGTAAGCAAAGAAGCACCACTTGAAGAAGTTTGTCTTCTAGGTTGTGGTGTAACAACGGGTATGGGCGCGGTACTGAACACAGCTAAAGTTGAAAAAGGCGACAACGTTGCCGTATTCGGCCTAGGCGGTATCGGTCTTTCTGCAATCATTGGTGCTCGCATGGCTGGTGCTAACCGCATCATTGGTGTTGATATCAACGAGAGCAAATTCGAGCTAGCAAAACAGCTTGGCGCGACTGACTGCATCAACCCAACTAAATTCGACAAACCAATCCAAGACGTTATCGTTGAGATGACAGATGGTGGTGTTGAGTACTCTTTCGAATGTATCGGTAACGTAAACGTGATGCGTCAAGCTCTTGAGTGCTGCCACAAAGGTTGGGGCGAATCTGTAATCATCGGTGTTGCTGGTGCTGGTCAAGAGATCGCAACTCGTCCATTCCAACTAGTGACTGGTCGTGTATGGCGTGGTTCTGCTTTTGGTGGTGTTAAAGGCCGCTCAGAACTTCCAGAAATCGTTAACCGTTACATGGCGGGTGAATTTGGTCTTCAAGAGTTCATCACTCACACTATGGGTCTGCAAGACGTAAACGAAGCGTTCGACCTAATGCATAAAGGTGAATCTATCCGTACTGTTCTGCATATGGATAAGTAATCCACCTTGGCCTCGATACTTAGGTGCCGGGGCCAAAGCTATGAATGAAAAGCAACAAACTGTCTTCACCACCTCCTGCCCGGTGGGTGGTGCAACTTTAGATGATATAGACATGTTATTCTCCAAAACCATCAACCTAACGGAGCACAATAGATGACAATCGAAAACATTAGCCAAGCCAAGGTTGCTGGTGGTTGGCATAAACAATATACCCATACATCTGAAGCTCTAAGCTGCACAATGCGCTTTGCTATTTTTCTTCCACCAAATGCAAGCAAAGAAAACCCCGTCCCCGTTTTATATTGGCTATCTGGATTAACTTGTACCGATGAGAATTTCATGCAAAAAGCAGGAGCATTTAAAGCAGCGGCAGAGCTTGGTATTGCGATTGTAGCACCCGATACAAGCCCACGAGGAGAAGGCGTTCCTGATGATCCTGAAGGCGCTTACGATTTTGGTTTAGGGGCAGGCTTTTACCTTAATGCGACTCAAGCACCATGGGATGAGCATTATCACATGTATGATTATGTAAACAGTGAGTTGCCAGCGTTAATTGAAGCGAACTTCCCGGTATCATCGGTAAAATCCATCTCTGGCCATAGTATGGGTGGACATGGCGCTCTGACGATTGCGCTTAATAATCCAGAATCATACCGTTCTATTTCAGCTTTTAGCCCGATATCTAACCCAACAAAAGCGCCTTGGGGACAAAAAGCCTTCAGTCACTATTTAGGCTCAGATGCGACAACTTGGAAAAAGTATGATGCCGTTGAGCTACTTAAAAGCCAGCGCTCTCCTGTTCCTATCTTGGTCGATCAAGGGGAAGCGGATGGATTTCTTATCGAGCAACTAATGCCTGAGCGTTTATCAGCAGCAGCGCAAAAGCATGGCTCTGAGTTAGAACTAAGAATGCAGCCAGGGTACGATCACAGCTATTACTTTATTTCTAGCTTCATTGATGATCACCTGCGATTCCATGCCGTTCACTTAAACGCTTAAAACTTTTCGACAAGTAAGAATTAAAAAAGCCCGCTATTTTATGACAGCGGGCTTTTTATTTTCAGATCAATTGACTGATTAGCTTCACTTACATTGTATAAGTGTATGGCGCTTGGATGCCTAGAGGAATACCTAACGCCCAGTAAGCCAGTAGGAAAATAGTCCAGCCAATCAGCATTGCAATAGAGAATGGCATCATCAATGACGCTAATGTACCGATACCCGTTGTCTTCACATAGCGTTGGCAGTAAACCACCACGAGCGGGAAGAATACCATTAGAGGTGAGATAATGTTCGATACTGAATCACCTACACGATATGCCGCTTGTGATAACTCAGGAGAAATACCTACGCCCATCAGCATTGGCACCAAGACAGGACCAATAAGAGCCCACTTAGCGGATGCCGAACCAATCAGCAAGTTAACAAAAGCAGTCAGCAAAATCATACCGATGACCGTCATTTGGCCCGGAAGATCTAATGCTTTAAGGAAGTCAGCACCGTACATCGCCAGGATAGTACCAATGTTCGATTGACTGAATGCAACCAAGAATTGAGCACAGAAGAACGACATAACCATGTACGCCCCCATTGTCCCCATCGTTTCAGACATCGCTTTAATCACATCATTACTGTTCTTAAAAGTGCCCGAAACACGTCCGTAAACGATCCCTGGAATAATAAACAGAATGAAAATCAGTGGCACAATCGATTTCATGATTGGTGCAGAGAACGAGGTAATTTCACCATCAGGAGAGCGCAGAGCTGAATCTTCTGGGTAGATAAGTGCAATGAGTAACGCAATACCAGCAACCATTGCCCAACCTGCAAATTTAAATGCTTTCGATTCAATCGCAGTAAATGAGCCTAGATCTGGTGCTTCTTCTGCATCATCATCAACTGGAGTATTCGCTAAACGTGGTTCAATGATTTTTTCTGTCACATACCAACCGATAAGCACGATTAAAATTGATGAAAGACCTGTAAAGTAAATGTTTGCCAATGGGTTAACAATATATGACGTGTCCAGAACTTGTGCAGCGGTTTGAGTAAAACCAGCCAACAGAGGATCGATACCCGATGGAATAAAGTTCGCAGAAAATCCGCCAGATACACCAGCAAAAGCAGCAGCAATACCCGCGAGTGGATGACGACCCGCAGCGTGGAAAATAATACCACCTAAAGGGATAACCAGAACATAACCCGCATCTGCCGCCGTGTGCGAAACTATCGCAACAAGAATCAGCATTGGAGTCAGTAATTTCGCAGGTGTGAAATTCAGCATCTTTTTAAGGCCAGTTTGAATAAAGCCTGAAGAGTCTGCGACACCAACACCGAGCATCGCAACTAATACGATACCAAGTGGTGCAAAGCCAGTGAAGTTTTTCACCATGGTTGCTAAAAAGTTTGCGAGAGAATCACCCGTTAGTAGATTTTTAACTTGAACCGCATCCTTCGTTACTGGATGAATCAAATCAAATTGTACTTGTGATAATAGTGCTGAAAGCCCCCAAACAATAAGTAGGCCCCAGAAGAAAAGTAGTGCTGGATCTGGGATCTTATTCCCGACCCTTTCAATTGTATTGAGAAAACGATCCATACCACTTGCTTTCTGTGGTGTTGAAGGCGGTGGTGCTGAAGATTGTGCGGCTTGGTTACTCATCGTAACTCCATTTATGCGGTTGTGTATATTCGACCTAATATTGTAATAATCACGGTCGTTGATATTTTTTATTCTAAATAAACACAACTTGAAAAGCATAAGATCCTGGTTGTTTTTTCATAATTGGAGACATATTTTGCAAAAATAGCAACATGACACAACATAATAAATACAATAACCACCAACACTCATACACATGAAATTAACCGATATGTAATAACCTGACATTTAATGAACAATCACTGAAAATAAGGGATCTTTAGTACCATTCACGACATCTATTAATTAAATTCACTATATTTGGATATCATGGTAGTTAGCTTAACCGACTCATTATCACCAAACCGATTTTGCCACTGCGCTTCTATTTCTATCGTTTTTAACGCTCCAGACAGTGAAATTGCAGATACAGACCAACTAAGAGTATAAAAAGGGTGTGAGACATCCATCCCTGTTACCAAATCAGAATTAAAGTTTGCAGGAGTGATGGTAGACATCGCATCGGATGCTCCACGAGTTCGAAACCACTCTAGTTTTTCTTCTGCCAAATACAGCGCTTCAACACTGTGAGTTGCAAAATCGGCCTTCTGTTCGACATAAGCTTGGAGTTTAACCAAACCCAAAGCACCAATTCCAATCAATGAGAATGAAATTAACACTTCAATAAGACTGAAGCCTTGCTGTTTAGAAGTCATGCCAAGATCCTCTTTGCCAAACCACAGTTGATGGCTCATCGAAAGGGTTATAGCTATTGGTAAAGTCTAAATTCAGTGATCCTTTAATGGTTGATAGCCCATTTGGAGTGTCGAGGAAAATTCCACCTTTTGGAAAGAATGAACCCGTATCAATATAGATAGAATTGGCTTCAATCAGTGAAATATCAAAACCAGGAGGTAAGGTAAGTGAAGCCCAGTGCGCTGGTAGAAGGTCGAGATCGGTACCCGAAGTGTCAGGATCATCAAACATAGACATATTGACCATATGATAAAATGAGCCATCAAAAACATTCGCTCCGTAAGTAACAAAGACACCATTTTCAACCACCAATGAGCGAGGTGTAATCACGCCAGCCCCATCCATCACTGATAAATTAGGCGAAATAACGCAGTCTCCATAGACCCATACTTTCTCTTTTCCACTATCAAATGCACTCTTCACTAAAGTGGCACAATTTCCACCAGAGGTGAGATCAATATGGAAATAGTCCGCTTTTACAGATACTAAATTCGCTGGCGTTTTTTTCATGCCAAAGTAGTTATAGAAGGTATCAATATCGGCATCATGTTTGAAATCAGACATAAAGGCCCCAATTGGCAATGAGCCTGCTTGAGTGATTAAGGCGTTACTAGAAAGAGAGGTATAGTCATTACACTCAGTAAAATCTGCTGGAGTATCAATCGGAAGCGTTGTTTGTAACGTGTTTCCGTTGGCAATAAATTCAACCGTATCTTTAAACCTCATCGCTGTGCAGTCAAACTTCCCATTGTTCAATACTTCATCATTAACTTCAGGTGCAATCTCAACACTAGCATCAGCGATAATTTTAATGCTTGATTCGGTTTGAATCGCACCTTTACCTTTATCACTTTTAAAGCGCAACGTTTTGGTAATGTGCGAATCATTGGTACTCAATACCTTTGCGGACAGCTGGTAACTTTTACCGACAATAACCGGTGTAGATATGATTTGATGTAAGCTTAAAGGTGACGAGCATTGGGTAGAGAAGTAACCTACAGAGGCCGCAGCTGTTAACTGTGTCATATCTTTATCTTGATATACCTTAGTAAAAGCGCACTCTAACCCACCTTCAGCTTGCCAATGCTGCTGCCTTGCAACTACTTCATTTTGTGCCCGCTTGATCTGATAAAAAATAGAGCGGTAACTGCCTAGTGTGAGTATCAATGCGCAAAGCAGCAATACACTGGTAATTAGCAGCGTGATTGCACCATGTTGATGTTTCTTCATTGCCAATTCCTCTGCTGAACTTCAACGCTGGATGAATAGCTGACCAGTGGATCTCCCACTAATTCTGCAGACATAGCGATCGAGGTAAGCCCCGAGGCACTCTTTTGCCCCGCAATGACATCACTCTTCACACTGAAGTCAGTGACTTTAATCTGATTTGGCTCAAAAATTGAAGAGCAGCCTGTTACTGCCGATGATACGGTTTTCACAATCGTCGATGGGCTATCGCACACTTTGATCATTCCGGACTGAAAAACAAACGCCACATTGCGAATTTTTGTCTGATGTTGATAAGCATAAGCGGCGGTTTTAAAGTCAGGCGATATGTGCAGTATATTGGCAGCACCTGATAGCATTAATGAGTGCCCACCTCCACCGTCATAACCCGCCCTCTGAATATCTTGCTTGAAGTACTGTAATGCGCCAGAAACTTGCTGCAACAGGAGTAACTCTTTACTCCTCTCAGTCGCCACTCTCTGCCCAGATAGAAATACCGACCCAATGATGGAAATGGCTATTACTCCCAGAAGAGAAGCGATCATAAATTCAATCAACGTCGCACCTAATTGAGATGAATTAACTGCATGCTTGATAGCCATAATACTCACCTCCGACTCCGCATATTCTCATTCTTCCAGATACTTGGTAAGTGGTTAGTTTGAGCGTTTTTGTTCCTATAGATAGAGTGACATTGCCGTTCTTCGCTTTCCCATGAATACCACTAAACTTAACCTGTTTAGATCCATAGCTCACCGAAAAAACCACATTACGATAAGCTTCTCCAGACAACATTAGAATCGCAGGGCCTACATTGGGAGCCACGTTTTCTGATAGCTTAATCTTCCAATCTCCCGTGCTGTTGGTTGTGCCAGACATAATGAAGTGTGCCCATAAATCCTTATTTCGCATCACTGCCTCTGATTTAGCTTGAAGCATAAAACCATTCAGCTCACTCGCAAGCCTTTGCATTTTCACGGTTTGAGTGACCGAACTAAAACTGGGGGCTGCGACAACTAACAATATCGACATCACCGATATCGTGATAAGCAGCTCTAATAACGTAAACCCGCGAGGCATTTCCCAAATTCCTATGTAATGAACAATACACTGTAATTAAGACTTGCAGAGATGCTATCACCAACGAAAAATAGCGAAAAATAAAACCAGAGAGGCTTAGAAATGATTCCAATAAATCCATGTAATAACTACAAAAAAACAGGTAATGGGATGACATTGATCGAATTATTAGTGGTCATTGCCATCATAAGTGTATTAAGTGCGATCGCTTACCCGAGTTATACCAATCACGTCATAAAATCACACCGTAGCCAAGCACTTTCAGACATGGCACGTATTCAACTCTCTTTAGAGCAGCACTATTCTGGTAGTTATGATTGGAGCGCTATTATCTCAGGGGGACACTGTTTATTATGCGAATCCGATTCGGATAGATATAGTTTTAACGTTGTAAGTTCAGCCAGCGTGGCCTATTCCATCGTTGCAACGGCACAATCGACAAAAGGCCAAGACCAAGATACATGCTTACCTAACAATAAAAAAATGATCTTAAAAGCGACAGGAGAAAGTTTACCGACAAACTGCTGGAAGTAGCCCCGTGATGTGATAAATGACTCTGCGACTCACTAAATTATTTTGTCGTCACTAGAAAAATCATTCATTGGTGCAATAAAGAGGCCGTTGGTACATTTGGTTCATTGGTTAATTTATGAGTCATATAGCATGGTTGCAGTGAAAAAAAACACACCCTTTAACTTATTAAATGAGACGATTCCTCCAGGGCAACGCCGAGTGATCGAACTAGAAGCTGCAAAGCTCTATACCCACTCACCGCTCTCAATTCCAATTGAGGTGATTAACGGACGCTTTGCAGGGCCTACTTTAATGGTCAATGCCGCGATACATGGTGATGAGCTTAACGGCGTCGAAATTGTAAGACAGCTAATTAATACCATCGACCCCAATAAACTCCGAGGCACCTTAATTACCGTGCCTATCGTGAACGTATTTGGCTTCATCCATAAGTCGCGTTACCTGCCAGATCGCCGCGACTTAAATCGCTGTTTTCCAGGTAGTGAGCATGGGTCTCTTGCATCACGCATGGCTTTCACGTTTTTTGATCAAGTTGCCAAAAAATGTGACTACATTCTTGATTTACATACCGGGGCAATACACAGAACAAACCTGCCGCAAATTCGCGCGAACTTAAGTAACCCTGAAACTCTGCGTATTGCGCAAGCTTTTGCTACTCCTGTGATTATCGATTCAGCCCTACGTGATGGTTCATTAAGAAGTGAAGCCGAAAAATGCGGTATTCCCGTGCTCACCTATGAGGCAGGTGAAGCTTTACGCTTTGAGCCAATTGCAATCAGTGCTGGTTTTATCGGTATTCAGCAAGTGATGCAATCCATTGGAATGCTGCGTTCAAGTCGTAAAAAACTTCCGACTGCCATCATTGCAAAATCAACCAGTTGGGTTCGCGCAGGTAGCGATGGTATTTTGAGAACAGTGGTAACATTAGGAGAAAAAGTCGAAAAAGGTCAAATTCTGGCTTATATTAGCTCGCCTCTAGGCCATAGTGAGTGTGAAATTAAAGCTCATAAAGGCGGAGTGGTAATTGGACAACAGACACTTCCTCTCGTGAATGAAGGTGATGCGGTTTTTCATTTGGCCTATTTTAAACAAGATGATGAAGAGATAGAACAAGCGGTCGAGAACTACCTTGAGGAGGTGATTGATCTTGATTATGAACCGCTCACCACAGGCCAGATAATTTCAAACAGTTAGCCCCATTAAATAGTCACAAAAGATGATGATCCAAAACGAAAAAGGCACCGATATATTATCGATGCCTTTTGTTCAAGAAAACTAAGCCGTTTCTGAAAGTAAGCTATTTCTGGAAGTAAGCCGTTTCTGGAAGTAAGCTATTTCTGGAAGTAAGAAAAACCTGAAAGTAATAAGTCTCTAAAACTGAAAAGCCTTGAGGTTAAACAGTCACTAAAGCTACATGCTTAGTTTTCTTAAACATACTCAGTTTTCTTAACGACAAAATCTTAGTTGGGATTTTGTCTTATTAAAAATTAGTCTTCTTGCTCTTGTTCCGCTTCTTTGCGTTGCTTAGCAAGGAGATCGGCCGCTTTACGTTTTTCAGCACGTTCTTCTGCTGCTCTACGCTGCTCGCCTTTACGTTCATTACGTTCTGCTTGGTTTTTTACAAAGCCTTCAAGCTCTTTCTCTGCCCACTCGATCGCTAGCGCTTCAGTTTCAAAACCCATTTCACGTTTTGATACAGTTACACGGCGAGAAGTCACTTGGCGAGTAATTTCAGCAGTCCAACCTGTACGTTTTTCAGTAGTACGGATATCGTATTTTTTATTCTTAGACATGTTCTTTTTATTCCTAGGGATAATTAAGGGATTCGTCAACTTTGATAACTCCATCTAAGCTGAGTATTTTTAACACCATCCCTTGGTAAGCGCGGTATTAGAGCACATTTGAGTTCAAATTGCTGCAAATAATTCGCTGAAAATAGCAGAGTCTCTGTGCAAAACTCAATAAGTCATCCCTTAACTAGCAAGCTGTTTTATCTGCTCAACAATCGCTTTTAAACCATTCCCTCTGGAAGGGCTTAAATGGGCAATTAATCCAATCTTATTGAAGTAATCATCGACATCAAACACCTGTATTTGTTGAGCCGTTTTTCCATCAAATGCCGCCATCACTAACGCAATAAGCCCTCGAACAATTCGAGCATCGGAATCTGCACAGAAAAACCAGTAGCCATCAACTTGCTGACTGACCAACCAAACTGTACTTTCACACCCAGAAACGGTGACTTTATCGCTTTTAAGCTCTTCAGATATTTTCGGTAGCAATTTGCCCCATTGAATAACTTGACGGTAGCGATCTTCCCAGCCGTGAAATTTTTGCATCGTTTCGACGATCATCTCGGCGCTAATTTCAGTACCAAATGGCGAAGCTTGAAATGGTGACATTACGAATTCCTAATTATTTCCGGTGTTTCTGAATCAGTTTCTCAACAATTCGAGAGACTGCAACAAAACCAAATGACGCAGTGACGACCGTTGCAGCGCCAAACCCACTCGCACAATCCATACGTTTCGGCCCTTCCGCTGTAGCCTTAACACCACACACAGAACCATCTGCTTGAGGGTATTTCAGTTGCTCAGTTGAAAAGACGCAATCAATACCAAATTTACGCGCTGGATTTTTAGTGAAATTATGATGACGACGCAGCGTATCTTTAATTTTTTTCGCTAAAGGATCTTGAATCGTTTTGGTAAGGTCTGCCACTTTAATTTGAGTCGGATCCGTTTGGCCGCCAGCGCCACCAATCGTAATCACTTTGATTTTATTACTCTTACAATAAGCTAATAAAGAGGCTTTTGCTTTGACGCTATCAATCGCATCAAGTACGTAATCAAAATCCTTACTGAGATACTCGGCTTGGTTATCTGGGCCAATAAAGTCATCGATCAAGTTGATCTTACATTCAGGATTGATCAGCTTTACACGTTCCGCCATGACTTCAATTTTACTCTGCCCTACCGTGCCTGACATTGCATGAATTTGACGGTTGATATTCGTAACACAAACATCGTCCATATCAATCAGAGTCAATTCACCCACGCCTGTACGAGCCAGTGCTTCTACCGCCCACGAACCGACACCACCGATACCAATGACACACACATGTGCTGCACGTAAAATTTCGACTTCGCTATTACCATATAGTCGGCGTGTACCACCAAAGCGTTGATCATAATTTTCAGAAGCTGGTTCGGTTAATTCGCGCATGAATGCACCCTAATTTTAATCGATAGAAAAAGAAGAGTGCGTTTTATACGCACTCTTTCTGGAAATGTCTAGGCTTAGCAAACCGCAAAGATTCAACCGCGATAAATAAGCTCTCTAGAGTACAACTATTGTATTTTTTCTGGAGGAAGAGCCCAAGGTGCTTGCGTTGCACTCCCCTCTAAACCGAGCTTCCAAACTCGACCAAAATGTTTGTAATGCCCAGCGTCCGTTCCCGCTCTTGGCCCCATGCCATGGTATAAATCTAAATGATTTTGCTTCACCGCGCCCCCTGTATCTAATACTAGGAGTAAGCGTAGTTGATGAGCACCACTCCAAGTTCCATCCGCATTTAACAGTGGAACTTCCGCTAAAATAGGCGTTCCCATAGGGAAAATAGAACGATCACCAGCAACTGACGCCATTGGGAGTAATGGAATACCGGCACTTCCCGTTACTGGGGCTGCCGCTTTAGGGGAAAAGAATACATACGAAGGATTTTGTTCAAGGAGTTCACGCACAACGTCAGGTTCATTTGCCAATACCCACTCTTTAATGGCTTTAAGAGACATATTTTCACGGGCAACCTGCTCACGCTCAATCAACACTCGTCCAATACTTACGTACGCGCGATTATTTTTACCTGCATAAGCAAAATATTCTAACGTATCGTCATCACCAAAATGAACAAAACCGCTTCCTTGAACTTCCATAATAAATGGGTCGATGAGATTTGAGGCATAGCCCAATTCCAAACCTTGCCCATTTAGCGCTCCAGCATAAATTTGAGCACGTGTTGGGCAGGTATCCGTACATTCTGGTTGTCCATATACCGGATACTGATACTCTTCATTAGCCTCATGGCGTAATTCAATAACTGGAGAAAAATACCCTGTAAACAACACATTACCTTGGCTATCACCACCGCCGAGTTGAGCCGTTTGAATGCCAAAATTAGCCAAATCGCTTGGATCGCCACTTTGGAGAGCCCACGCCTCAAGTTGCTCGTATAGAGGTTGGTAAATTTTAGCCATAGAAGGTGAAAGGGTCACCACTTGCTCAGCTTGCTTTGAAAAAGCCGTAAAATCACGAGGTTGATTAGACTCTATGACTTCAACTTTATTAAGATCGGCTTCAAATTCGCTATCTAAATATTGTTGAGCCCGATCAGTCGGTTGTGCGCAGCCAAAGAGAAATAATAACGCCGCTGCAGGAATGATTTTTTTTATCACAGTAGTCATCCAAAAGGTTTGATGCCCAGAGAATGACAAACTCTTTTCAAAATCTCAATCAGAGTTTTACTTAATAAGAGGGGCGTATACCATTTGAGGCTTTAGAACCCATCGTTCGTCGAGTAAAAGTAGGGCTATAATGGGCAGGAGAGACCAACTTCATCTCCGAATAATCTTGACCTGAAAATTTATATTTTAATGATTTCCCACCTCTCACATACTCTAAGTAGCGACCATCGAAATCAAAATCTGTCGCGACAATAGCGCCATTTACGGAAATGCCACCACTCCCAACGATAAACTTATCTTGAGCGTAACTGGCGACATCTTTCTCAGTCCACATTCCGTAGACTAAGCTTTTATCCACTTCAGGGATAACCAAACGTTCAATAAGGTCGCTATATAAACTCATGACTGAAATGGTGCCAATAATCGCCAACAACATCAGAGTACGCTCTGCTATTTTACGCCTTCTTTTTGCGTGAAATTCAGCTGACCCTGTATCTGGATATAAATTGTCGATAATTTTATCTACTTTGCTTTTTCGGATCGTTTTAGCCATTTTTGTTTTCACTATAAACCTTAACTTATACTAATTTAATACAAACCAATTTTATATGCAGTCATTCTGTTTATTTCTTTGCTTTTCATTCCAAAAAAACACTTGCTCACACTTGAATAAAAAGCCATTATTTCAGCATAAATAACCACACGGGTAATATGCGTGAAAATTAGAAGCACCGCTTTAGTGAAAGGGTTCCGCCAATCCACACCTTATGTAAACGCTCATCGAAATAAAACGATGGTCATTATGTTAGGCGGTGAAGCTGTCGCTGATAAAAACTTCGGCAATATAATCAATGATATTGCCTTACTTCATAGCTTGGGTGTGAAAATTGTCTTAGTCCATGGAGCAAGGCCACAAATCAATCAGGCTCTGGAAGCTCAAAACTATACAACGCCATACCATAATAATATCCGCGTCACTGACGAACATGCGCTTGGTTTAGTTATGCAAGCAGCCGGACAACTGCAACTGACGATTACAGCTCGTCTCTCCATGAGCTTAAACAATACACCAATGGCAGGAACTCAACTCAATGTGGTCAGTGGTAACTTTGTCACCGCTCAACCTCTTGGTATCGATGATGGTGTTGATTTTTGCCATAGCGGACGCATACGTCGTATTGATTCGCAAGGGATCAATCGCATGCTGGATCAAGGTTCAATCGTACTGCTCGGCCCTATCGCGAGTTCCGTCACTGGAGAGTCATTCAATTTGTCTTCTGAAGAGTTAGCAACTCAAGTGGCCATTCGACTAAAAGCAGACAAACTTATCGGCTTTTGCTCCAACCAAGGCGTCATCGATAAAAATGGTGAAGCCGTTGCCGAAATCTTTCCAAGTGATGCTGAGAACATACTGCATTCGATTAATGACAGTGTTGACCAATCTCAAGATAACAGCTCTGGAACATTGCGATTTCTTAAAGGATCAGTATCGGCTTGTCGAGCGGGCGTTTCTCGTTGCCACTTAATTAGCTATAAAGATGATGGTGCTCTGATTCAAGAACTTTTCTCTCTTGATGGCATTGGAACTCAAGTTGTAATGGCAAGCGCGGAACAAGTTCGTCAGGCGAATATTGATGATATTGGCGGTATCTTAGGGTTGATACGTCCTCTAGAGGAGCAAGGTATTCTCGTCCGTCGCTCAAGAGAGCAATTAGAACAAGAGATTCACCGTTTCACGATCATCGAAAAAGATGGCTTAATTATTGGCTGTGCTGCACTTTATGCTTATCCCCATGAACATATGGCTGAAATGGCTTGCGTTGCGATTCACCCAGATTATCGAGACGGTAAAAAAGGGCTGATGCTGCTTGATTTCATGAAACAGCAATCTAAAGCGAAGAATATTCATCACATTTTTGTACTCACCACCCATAGTTTG
The DNA here is from genome assembly GCF_005146325.1 of Vibrio genomosp. F6. Lineage (NCBI taxonomy): Bacteria > Pseudomonadati > Pseudomonadota > Gammaproteobacteria > Vibrionales > Vibrionaceae > Vibrio > Vibrio genomosp. F6. The sequence goes on from NZ_SYUT01000031.1 coordinate 128,405, forward strand.
CACTGGTTCAGGGAGCAAGGGTTCTACGAAATAGGTGTTGATGCTTTACCTATGGAAAAACAAGACCTTTATAACTATCAACGAAAATCCAAAATATTATCACTAAGAGTTTGAAAATATTAAATAAAAAATAAAAACCATCAAAAAGTGAACATTAATGATAAAGCATGATTTTTCATGCTTTTATTCATTACGCACTATCATTCATAGTAAAAGTTGTATAGAATTCACTCAAATTTTGTGAGACATACTTCACATTTTTGGTTGGATTAGCCCACCCATTAACTTGGGTTCTGCATGGATTGCTCATAGTACGGTGATATATCTAATAAAAATCACCACAACGTCGACATAAAAAGAGCTGACACCTATGAGAACTATTATTTGTAATTCTATCCAAAGTTTTTGGGATATGGCCGAAAACCACTTTCTTGAAGACTTAGACGTTCATTGTGTATTCCCTACCAATGACAACCTTAAATCTTTGATAATGAACTATCAAAAGCAATACAACATTAAGAGTGTGTCCTTCACTCGTGTATTTCATACCGTCGATTTATAAGTCCATTATCAATTTCAATTTAATATCTATAGCCATGGATGGTTATTAACACCGACTGACCTTCCCCTATCATCGACCAAAACACTAGCCTTTGACTTTCAGCCGCTGAACTAAACCACTCACTCGCTCTGTTTTTATTTTTATTCCACGCTTCAACACCGATAAATCTGCAAATAGCATGAGCTCTTTTTTTGCTCGCGTCACTCCGGTATAGATCAATTCTCGTGTAAGAATAGGGCTAAAATCCGGTGGCAGAATCATCACGGTAAGTTCAAATTCACTGCCTTGAGATTTATGGATGGTCATCGCATAAGCGGTTTCGTGTTCTGGTACTCGGCTTGGTAATACCGATTTCACACTGCCATCTGGAAGCTCAAAATACACTTTTAATCGAGGTTCTGATTCACTGTCATCCAGCATACAAATACCAATATCACCGTTATATAACCCAAGGCCGTGATCATTACGTGTCACCATGACGGGTCTACCCACATACCAAAGCTCATCGTTGGTCTGAATCAATCGCCTTGCCGCTAATCTTGTTTCAATCCTTTGATTCAAGCCTGTAACACCAAAATCACCCTCTCGGATAGCACACAACAGGCGGCATTGGCTAAATAGTGCCAACACAGCTAGAGCTTTCTGTTCCTGAGTCTCTCGCTTATCGGTTACCTCATCCACCTTATTATGACTAATTCGATCAAGATAATGACGATAGTTCACGACTAACGTGGTAATCATTTGATTGTAGTTGTCAGCCGATAAGGGGTAGTGCTGAATATCATTGAATCCTTTGGTCAATACCGATTCTACTTGCTGTGCTTTTCCGGTATTAATCGCTTTCGCTAATTGACCAATACCTGAACGAGCATCGAAACGATAGCTTTTCTGTAACATGCATAGGCTGTCGCAAATAGGCGCATCAATGCTATTTTCGACTCTGCTGCTGGCTAATGTTTGATACCCCGTTAACTGAGCCAGAGATTTGCTTTGAGCTTGGCTAAAACCATAATCATTAAATGAGCAAATATCACCTAATACCGCCCCCGCTTCCACCGATGAGAGTTGATCTTTATCTCCAAGTAGAATCAAACGAGCATGTGAAGGAAGCGCATCGAGCAATTTGAACATCATAGGCAAATCGACCATAGAAGCTTCATCGACCACCAAGATATCGACGTGTAGGTGATTATGACGGTGATGACGAAACTCCGCACGATTTGGGATCGCCCCGAGTAATCGATGCAACGTGCTCGATTCTGTTGGGATGTGTTTTTTAACTAATGGGTCGAGTGGTAGTTCAGCCACCGCTTTACCGATAGATTCAGTAAGGCGAGCCGCTGCTTTGCCCGTCGGTGCAACCAACTTAATGGTGGGCATTAAACCACCGTCTTCCAACTGAGCCTGAGCTTGCTCAACCAGTGCCGCTAATAGTTTAGTTACCGTTGTGGTTTTGCCTGTACCGGGGCCACCAGAGATCACAGCAAAGCGCCTTGTTAACGCGACTGCTGCTGCAACTTTCTGCCAGTTGAGACAAAACGCTTCGGGAACAAGGCGTTCTAATTCATTAAGATGTTGAGTTTTTTGGGCCGATACGAGTATTTGGTCTATAGCAGGCCAATCCAAATTTTCACTCGAGACGACATCCAGGTGATCGCACACTAATTGCTGTCTTAACACTTGAGTGCTCTTACCGTCCTTGCTCGCTTTCACCAAATCCTTATATAAAAAATGATAGCTACGAGCGAAAAGATGGCTAAGCGTTTTCGTCAGTTGACCCAATTGCACACCACTCAAGTCGACAGGCTTACTCAGTTTCGATAAGGTTTCTGCCAAAAAAGATTCATAATTCCAGTAACGATGCAGGTATAAGCGTCCATCATCCAACATTAATGGGACGGCTTGCCTCTCCTTACCAACCACGGAAGATTGATCGAGTAGAGTGCGCCAATCAACGCTGAGTAACTTTTGGTTCAGCGCCTTTGCAGCATCGCCATATAAGCCAAGCATTGAGGCAAAATCATTCATACCCCCTTGCTCAGAATTGAGCTGAATACAGATATGCCCTTTACCTAGCTCATGGCTAACGATCCCTGCAATAAAGCCTATTTCATCCGCATTGATTTCCACTTGAGAAGCGATAAAACGCGCAAACTGATAATCGATTTGGCGCAAGGTTCCCTTAACACTCAAAGCTTTGAGCACATCCAACAGCGAACTAACCTCACTGAAGAGTGGCAGGTGACTTTCACTTGGTTCAATAGAGTTGGTCTCTACAATCATTACAGTAACTCCATTTGACCTTGGTTCGTCGTCCGGCTTTCAATTGCCTGACCATCAATTAATTTATCCATTTCATCCAACAACTCGACACTTGGCTTCGCTGAAAAAATACCATTATCTGAATCACCATCAATGCCTCGCAAAAACAGGTAATACACGCCACCAAAATGTGTGTCATAGCGATAATCGGCAATGCGACTGCGTAAAAAACGATGTAGAGCAAGGGCATAAATTTGATACTGAAGATCGTAGCGGTGATCCGCCATTGCCACTTTCAAGTTTTCACCATGATACGCCCCAACATCATCGCCAAGATGGTTGGATTTCCAGTCCAATACGTAATATTTACCTTGGTGTTCAAACACTAAATCAATAAAGCCTTTCAACATACCTCTTACGGTTTGAAAACCCAGATCTCCCGCTTTAGCAGAAAGCGGATCGTGGCGCTGTATGACTCGATTCAATCCAGAAGACGTTAGCACTTCAATAGGTAATAGGAACTCCATTTCAACTAAACGTTGAGCTGGGGTTTTCTCATTTAATTTCATCTGTTTGCCGTCTAGCGGAGCGTTAAGCACAGTGTCCACCAGCGTTTGCAACACAGGAAGCCACTCCAACTCATACTGCTCACTTTCTAAGAGCTGTAGGATGACTTGTGTATTAGCATCTGACGTTGCGGGTTGAGTAAATTCAACCTCTTCAAATAAGGTATGCAGAAAAGTACCAGGCCTCGCACCTCGCGGAAAAGTGAAAATTGAACGCTGTGGCTCAAGCACTTCCAACTCGTCCTGTTCATCGGCCGAGTCAATATCAAACCCCGCAGACTCAAGCGCGGTATCATGTAAATTAACGTCTTGAGTATCACTAAAAGAGCCATGAGATGCATGACTGCCTTGCTTAACCAAACCAGAATAACTGGTGATTCTCCACCCTCGATCAATAGGGTTATTAAGTTCACTAGCGATGAGATCTACGGCATCAACTTCTTGCGCCACATAAAGTGAATCATGAGCTTGTGGCAAAGCTTTTAAGCCAATGGCTGAATTTGCATGAGTTAGGGTTTCAACTCTCTTGGTTAGATCTGAAATGCCAAGCTCTTCACCATTTTGAATCAAGTAGCCCATGGCACTCAAATGGACACCGGTAGGCTCTTTGGTCGAGCGACCTTTTCTCAAGGGTGCTATTCCAATAAAACAGGCATAAACGGCACGAGTTAACGCAACGTAGATCAAGCGTAGGTCTTCAGCTAAACGCTCTTTGTCTGCTTGAGCCAGAGCCGCTTTATTACCTGTTATATCTAAAATCGTTTTATCTGCTTGCTGATCATAATATTTACCTTCGCTTGCTTCGCGATAACTACTTACGAAAGGTAAAAAGACTAAATCATACTCCAGCCCTTTTGATTTATGGATCGTCACGATTTGCACTAAATTACGTTCGGATTCTAAACGCTGAATATCATCATCACTACCACTACTCAACCCATTAACCGCATCAGATACAGACTCGGCAAGCCAGCGAAGCAAACCATAATCACTATCCATCTCTTGGCTAGCTTGTTGCAATAGCTCACCCATATGCATTAAGTCGGTCAGAGTTCGCTCACCATTTTCTTCTTCTAGTAGGCGCTCAGCGATATGACGCTTACTCATCACACTACGGAGCATAGGCAGCACGCCACGTTGAATCCATAGCTGACGGTATTCTCGGAATTCATTAATCGCGTTTTCCCACACGACTTCATCGTTATTGAGTTCGTCTAACTTCGCGGCATCTAAAGCAAAGAGCTCAGACGCTAAACTTGCTCGTAGTGCTCTGTCATTTTCGGGGGTAAGTACAGCTTGCAGTAAACGCTGTACATCCTGCGCGATACCACTGACAAAAACGCTATCACGGTTAGAAAGGTAAACACTCGCAATGCCTTGTTTGGCTAAAGCATCTCGGATCAAGCGCCCTTCCGTTCCCGTTCTTACAAGCACCGCAATATTGCCAGCTTGTACTGGTTTTTGACCTTTCGACGTCACAAGGTAAGCTTTCTCATGCTGCGCTGCGGTTAGAATCGTTTGGATCTGGCTTGCCGTCGCTTCACTCATCGCTTGGTGGTATTCACCTTTTGGCAAGGGCTTGTCTTCAGCTTCTTGGATCCAGTAACTCATCGCCTGCTGCTTTTCGCCGTTTAAATACCACGCTCTTTGATCGGCTCCGGGACTTGCATTCACAGGTAAGAACGGAATATCTTGATCGTACATAAACGGGCTGTCGGAGGCTTGAAATACCTGATTAACAGCACTGACCATGTCGGCACTGGATCGCCAGTTTGTGCCCAGCGTGTAATGCTGTTTTACCTGATTTCTCGCTTTGATATAGGTAAAGATATCAGCACCACGGAAACCGTATATCGCTTGCTTAGGATCGCCGATCATAAACAGACCACATTCAGGGTTATCTAGGTAGATGCGGCTAAAAATACTGTATTGCAGAGGGTCGGTATCTTGGAATTCATCGATCATCGCAACGGGATATAAGCTGCGGATACGCTCCACCAGCAACTGTTGCTCGTCGCTATCAATCGCGGCTGACAACTGAGTCAATAAATCATCAAATGAGAGCAGTTGCTGCTTCTGCTTAGCCGCTGCCAACATATCTCGACAGTGCAAAATCGCATGAGCTAATAGAGGCGCTTTCAAATCAGCAGGGTTCGCCAAAAAGTGTTCAATAGCAGCAAATACCGCATGTTCAGGGGCATTACCTTTAGGGGTTTTCTCGATTAACGTATTTTGGGCAAACTTCTCAAGCTTATCTGGAATGGAGTAGTCATTCGTTTCACTGTTCGCCCATACCGAAATGGCTTCTAACCAAGTCGGGAGTGATTTTTTAGTGTAACTGCGTTTATTAATGTCTGAACCTGAAATTAGAGCAAGAAAATCCCCTTCTGACTCTCGCCACAAGGCTTTAAGTTGATCAATTTCTTCTAGATTTTGTTGATGTAAATCCGCAAGGTCTCCCGACATCGCGCTAACCGACAACTCTAATGGTACGCCCGTTAAGTAGTTACTCACATCACCAAGCAGTGCCGATGGTGAGCCCCAAATATTGCGCACTTCGCTGGCAAGATTCAGAGATAGAGGATAGAACTGACGACGCCAATAATCGGCAACGACTTGTGCTTTCAACTGGCTTTCATCAGTCACAAATTCATTGTTAAATCGACTGCCCGATTCGAATGCGTTTTGAGTCAGCATTCGTTGGCAAAAGCCGTGAATAGTAAACACGGCCGCTTCATCCATCTGCCTTTCAGCTTGTAGCAGTATCTTTGCCGCTTTAGGGTGATCGCTTATCGCAGCCAATAACGGTTTGATTACCGGATCATCACTTTGACTGCGTGAAAAGGCAATACGAGCATCGTGAATTCTCGCTCTGATACGATCACGAAGTTCAGCGGTCGCCGCCTCTGTAAAGGTCACCACGAGAATTTGATCAACCGTCAGTCGCTCAGAGTGGCATGTCTCTTCCCCATCGACTAATTCACCATGTCCAAGCAGCAAACGAAGGTATAACCCTGCAATTGTAAAGGTTTTCCCTGTACCCGCAGAAGCTTCAATCAATCTTGCACCGTGTAAGGGAAAAGTCATTGTATCTAGGTTATTGGCGACTACTGTTGTCATTTCAACTGCCTTTTCGATCTGTTTTTAACAATATATTTGATACTGAAAATCAAATTCATCAACACACAACATGAATTCACTGTGAGTCATCCCTTAGAAGTTCATATTGTTTTAAATTTCTACTACTGAATAAAAAGCCGTGGGATCTCACTCACGGTATCTACGCAATAGCATAGTTAGTATCCGCACCTAATTTGTCGCATTACCCATTAGAAGAATCTTGATCCGTCATCATTCTGCTAATAAAAGCAACTTGAATAACAAACAATGGTCCCTCTGACCATGTGGCCGCACAGAAGACGCCCTACACTATAATGATTGACTGGCGGCCACTCTATTTTACGATGTCATTCGTAAATTAAGCATGCGTCCTGACTTTACTCAATATCGCTGGCGTCTTTCGCCCAGAGCCTTGGCCCCTGCATCACTAAACTTGAGTACAAACGAGCTTGCAACGCGAGTTCGTCATCCCATTTTGGCCAAATTCTCGCAATGTAGCTATCTCGCCCTTCACCAGTAAAGGCGTAGCCATCATTAAACGTATCAGCCATTTTTTTCAGTGACTTTTCTTCATCATCCACCCAGTTTCCTCGACTGAATCCAGCTTCAACGCCAGCCAAAGCCGTTTTAGGGAAATAAGGCAAAGGTTCGGTCATACCTTGATAAAACAGGCGCACCAACTCATTTAAAATATCGAGAGCCTCACTACGATCGTTCATCGGAGGGTACATCATATGCACTACGCCTTCTTTGCGATCGTAGCCAATAAGGTGTGTCGTTTTTGAATGCCCCATTGCTGCGCAACTCAGATGATCAATCCATGCAGAGAGGTAATCTTGAGGACGAACTCGACCACTTCTATAGCGGATTAATCCAGATTGGTAATGCTTGGTCAACCAACCCGTTAGATGAACCGCATTCTCTTCACCAGTCTCTTTATTCGCAAGAGCATTGAGGGTGAGATCAATTTCAATATCATCAATAGGTTTGCCGCAAATAAAGGCTAACTCTTCGACTAACTGTTCAGCCTGAACACGATTGGTTTCAAACTCAATATCACCAAACGCACCAACAGGAAGCTTCCCTTGTGCTCTTTGTTGTTCAATAAAACCGTTCAGTGCATCTTTCGGATCTTGATGAGTGTGCAGTTTCGCCGTCAATAGCACATCCAACAACTGGTCACGAAGTTTAAAGCTGTCTAAGCCATTTAAAACAAAGGGTTCATCATCTTCCATTACGGGTAAAGGCGCTTCAAACACCACTTTTAATCGGCGGTTGAAAAAATACTGAACAGGCAAACGCCAGAATTTTTGCAGCTCAACCAAATCCAATTCAAGGGGATAAACCACATCCAATAAGTAGTCCCCGAGCTTGCGCTTAAAGTCATCACTTGACTGGCCAAGGCGATTAACCGCAGGTAACCACTCTTTGGCGTAACTGCTCTGTTGCGAACGACTAGTCAATTGATTATCCGCAGTTTGAGCAGTATCAGCTTCAGCAGACATGAAGGCATTCGGGCTAAATGGTACCATCGCGTGATGCTCAACCAATGCATTGAGCAGCTGCTGACCTGATTCATCACTGGCTAAACTTTCGCTACCTTGTAAACAGTAATTCTGCTGGCAATACTCAAGTAATTCAGACACCAGAACCGAAGGCACGCGCTCTGTATTATCTTGAATCGAACGTCCAACATAGCTGACATATAAACCTTGCTGCGCTGACAACATAGCTTCAAGGAAAAGGTAACGATCATCATCTCGGCGTGAACGGTCCCCTGCTCTCGCTTTGGCTGGCCCATTCATTAGATCAAAACCTTCTGGTGGCATTGAGCGCGGATATACGCCGTCATTCATGCCCAACAAACAGACGACTTTAAATGGGATAGAACGCATTGGCATCAAGGTACAAAAGTTAACTTGGCCAGCTAAGAAACGCTGACTCACTCGCGTTCCGGATAGCCTATTTTGCAAATACTGGCTTAAGATACTCGGGGCGATATCAGCCTCGTATCCAGCATCACTAAGCTGCTCTTTTAGCTGAATTAAAGAGTCACGAATGGACTTCAATACCACTTCACCTTCTAGCTCAACCTGAAAAAAATCGTTCAGTAAACCGTTCAAGATCTCTCGCCACTCATCAATCGACTGAGTGTGATTCAACGCTTGGCGGTAGTGGGTAATAAGCTCGATAAAGTGAGCTAATTTCCCTGCCAGTTCAGCGCCCATACCTTGCACTTCGTTATAGGCTGAAATGTTGCTGTTAGGCGCGGCAAATAACCCAGCAGATTCTGGCATCGCATAACCCAATAGCATCCGTTGAATACCAAACAACCAAGTATTTTGCTCTGTCGCAGGAAGTTCAAATTCGGTGGCAGTATTGGCATCTGCCCCCCAACGAACCCCTGACTCTTCAACCCACTGCTTGGCTTGCTCAAACTGCTGTTCATTAAGGCCAAACTTCAGCATCATCGCAGGCGTTTCTAACAGCTCCAGCAGCTCTGAAGCCAAACAGCGCGTATTGGGTAAATTTACCAACTGCATGAATGCTGAAAGGATCGGGCTCTCTTGATCAGCACTTCTGTCTGAAATCGAATAAGGTATATAACGTTCACCAGGAGCATTACCAAATACCGCTTGAATCGCGGGGCTATACGCGTTGATATCCGCCACCATCACAATAATATCGCGCGGTTTTAAGTTGGTATCTGCATCAAACATCGCCAACAACTGATCGTGTAATACCTCAACCTCTCGCATTGGACTATGGCATGCATGAACCGTCAGCGAGGTATCATTGATATCTACTTGCTGCTTATGGAAGCTTGAATCTAAAATTTCATCGTTTTGATGCTGTTCTAAATTGAGGATGTCCGCTTGCAGTTGGTGCAGTAAATTATCGCGTTCGACACGCATGAAAAAATCATTCTCATCACACTCAAGCTGAGAAAGCAGATAAAGGTTGTCACGACCGAGTTTTCCCATCGATGCCAGTAACTCATTTCCGACGGCGCTATTGGTATGCAGATCATCTTCAAGGTTATCTTCAATGGAACCTTTTAATAATGACGAGGTGGGTTGGCGTTCTAAAAGATCATCTTGCAGTGAGAGACGATTCCAACTTCTCGATTCAATTCGAGCTAAGGTTTTTCGGTCTCGAATATCGCCCCAATAATGCTGACAAGGGTTGGTAAACATGAGATGAACATCAATATGTTCGCCCAGCGCTTTCAACGCATCCATATAGCGTGGAGGCAAAGATGAAATACCAAACACAAAAAGGCGCTTCGGCAGATGACTGAGGTTATCTTTAGAGCGAGCCAGCGCATCAATAAAATCTTGGTACAAATTACCACGGTGATATTTAGATTGGCCTTGCTCAAGAGTGTAATCGTATAACGCTTTCCACAACATCGGCTGCCAAGGATGAGTGCCTTCGAGTTCATCGACTACGAGGCCATTTTCCCAGCTGGCGATCCATTCCGGTCGATAAACTAAATAGCCATCGAAAATATCGGCGATCTTTTCAGATAATTGATAGAGCTTAGATTTGTCGTCATCTTGCTCTAGATACTGCTTTAATGGAGCAAAAGCCTCTTCGTCCAACATTGAAGGAAGGATATGCATGATTTTCCATGTCATGGCTTCTTTGTTAAAAGCACTTCGCTTTGGTACATCAGGAAGCACTTGGGTGAACATATCCCAAATAAAAGTAGCAGGAAGAGGAAAGTTGATATTCGCCGCCACACCAAACTCCTTGGCGAGTTCCATTTTCAACCACTGCGACATTCCCGGGCTTTGCACCAAGATTTGCTCTTGTTCAAATGGGTTATCTAGCGGTTCACTTTTCGCTAAATGGACTAACAGGATTTTTAGGCTATCTACTTTGTTGGAATGATAAACAGAAAACAAAATGCACTCACACTTTTCCGATGACGACGTTTTAAGAGATTATCATATCGCACCTCGATTCTAGAGAAATATCAGCCTACCCAACGGTAAAAAAAAGAGATGTCACCAGAAAGATTACAAGCCATTCAGTGAGATAGCCAAAGATGACGCTGGTACGGATCACCAGAGTGACAAACACTGACATACTGAGACATACAAATCTCTGATTGCATGATAAAAAACACTGTTTTATACTCCGTCGCTTTTTTACACTGCTGCCCTAATTTGATTTGGATTCGTATTTATGCTGAAAAGACTCTCTTATAATAACGCTTGGCTCATCGCGTTTTTCTCTTGTTTCAGTCTTTATCTTTCTATCGCCTGTTACCCGTATTTACTCACCGTCAATCCTCAGGAATATAGTCTCTTACAGGTATTTTATCTCGCAGCAACCCAAATCGGATGGTTAGGGCTTATCTGCTTTCCTCTATTGTTAACTACAATCGTCGCGAGTTTTTTACCCACAAAGAGTTTCAAATTTATCTGTGCCACCATAGCGATCATCATTCTAATCGCACTAAAAATCGATATTACGGTTTTTCAACACTATAAATTTCATATCAATGCATTACTGATCAAAATGTTTCTGGATTCTGGAAATGAAGTATTCAATGTTTCATGGCTGAGCGCGTTGATATTCATAGCCGAATTATTCGCTCTTACTATTGGGTTCGGCGTTACCTTATGGCTAAGTAATAAATTAGCTCGCAGTAAAGTGAAGTACGTGATGATCTCAGTGTGGTTCGCCCTACTACTCAGCAGCCAAGCGATTCATGCATGGAAAAACGCAACGTTCGATAATGAAGTAAGTCAATTCACCAGTAATTGGCCTCTTTACTACCCACTCACTGCCCGCTCATTTATTTATGAGCACGAGCTTGTCAGCGAAGAGTTTGCTCAACAAAAGCGGGTGGAGTTTAAATCTTGTGAAAAAACGGAATTACAATATCCATCAATGCCAGTTGAGATTCAGCAGAAAGAGAAACAACCAAACGTACTATTTATCTTGGTTGATGCATGGCGCTTTGATGACAGTAACGCTGAGATCATGCCGAACGTGAGCAAGTTCAAAATCAAGAGCAGTCAATTTAATCAACACATGAGCGGTGGGAATTCTACGCAAGCTGGTATATTTAGCCTGTTTTATAGTTTACCTGCGACCTATTGGAACACCTTTTACGCCAATCAAGTGTCGCCACTCTTTATGGATAAATTACAAGAATCAAATTACCGCATGGGGATTTTCGGCTCGGCGGCTTTAACCAGTCCGCCACTATCGCGCACTGTCTTTAAACAGGTAGACAATTTACGATTGCGCACACCGGGAACCACTCAAGTAGAACGCGATGCGAGGATCACCGAAGACTTTATAGCTTTCCAACAGCAGGAGAGTGAGCAACCTTACTTTGGATTTTTGTTCTACGACTCAGCGCATGGCACTGAATTTCCAGAGCCTGAAGGGGCTAAATTCAAGCCTTATCTTTCTCGAGTGGATCATATTCTTCTTGATAATGACTTTGATCCTGAGCCTTACCATAACCGCTATAAAAACTCTCTTTTCTATATTGATGGGTTAATTGGGAAAGTTCTCGAAAAGGTTGATCTAGACAATACCATCGTAGTGATCACCTCTGATCATGGCGAAGAGTTTAATGATAATAAACTGAACTACTGGGGGCATACTGGCAACTATAGTCAGGCTCAAATTCATGTGCCGTTATACGTCTATCAACCAAATAAAGTCGTAAAAGAGATCGATTATCGCACCACTCACTTCGATGTCGTTCCGACGTTAATGGATACGCTTTTTACTACTCAATCAGATGTGTCTGATTATAGTGTAGGGGCAAACTTGTTTGATGGTTCAACACCGCGCGATTGGTTTATCTCAGGCAGTTACTACAATTATGCGCTTGTTGGCAAAGAGACGATGCTTGTCGTCAACCCAGCAGGCAATTCAAGCCAACTTGATAATCAGTTGCAGCCAGAATCTGATAAAAAGATTCCTATTGATGCGATACAAAAGTCACTAGAAGACATGTCTCGCTTTTATAGAAAATAGTGTTATAGAGCGTTGCTTCTAATAAGTAATGTTTCTTAATAAGTCGTGGCTTTTAAAAGAGATCGGCACCTTTAGGTTAACAGTAGAAAACGCTATGTAGCCAAACAGAAACAAAAAATAAGCTTGTTAGGTTTTATCATCTTAACAAGCTTATTCTTTCATCAAATAGATAGCCTAACGCTGTTATGAGAGCGCTACCGGTCTCATTTTATATGGCTGATAATAAGCAAAGTAACGAATCGCAACATACCCTACCACAGCCGTGGCAACACACAATTCAACTCCTGCTAACCACCACACCTGAGCCACGTACTCTTCATCAACACCAACACTTTGCATCCAGTTCGCAGTTTTAAACAGTGCCGTTGCTCCTATTACCATGGGGAATGTGAATGCCGCATACCCAGGGCTAAACGGTAATCTCAACAATTTAAAGAACGCGAGATAGATGATTGTGGTCATTAAAATCGCGATACCAAATAGAGTCGCGATCACAACCGGTGACGGGCTTGAAGTGACACTGAGATAACCTGCCAAAGATAAGCTGGCTGGCGCCGCGAGAATAGCAATTGTCGGTTTTGCTGCATCCGGAATTTCATGCGTAAACATTAAGCGATAGATCATAATGGGCAACATCACGGCGTAAGCTACCATGCCAAACAGTAGTGTTATATCAGCAATAGGTTGTAGCGCTGGCGTGCCCGAAAAAGCCACATCGGCAACAATAATGCCAACAGGTGGTACAAACCAGCTTGGCACCATATGATGTAACTCGAAACTTTTTGCTCTGTGATACATAAAACTAGCCAAAAAGATGACATGCAATAGTACTGCGGCAAACCAAATGGCATCACCCACTATTGGGTAAAAATAGCCAACAGAACTTGAAACGATCATGGTGCCCATCGCAAATGTCGGGACAACACTTCCAACAACCGGATGCGCTAAGTCTTGACGAAGTAAATGGCGATGCACTAAAAACTTAACCGCAAGAATAGCCAATAAAATCGACGCTATCACCGCACTCGTCCATTGTGCGTAGCCTCCGCAATCAACCATGTTTTCCCAACTCCACCCTAAACTTGCAATAGCCAGTGCGAGCCCAGCCATAGGAGTTGGCGCTCCCATCACTTTAAGTTTCATTCTATTTATCATTTCCGCCTCACTTTGGAGCTATTGGACAATCTGCAACAGCAGTAAACTCCGATGACGTCATCATACGCTTGCAATACGTTCTGATATATCTAATCATATTAAACAGGCGTTAAGATATACTTAACGAACTCGCATTATCCTAACAACGATCAATGTTTGCTTAGTTCACGTAAGTAATAAGTTGGCACAAGTAATTAGATGGAGAGAGTAAATGGCTCATAATGTGTCACTCAAGCAACTAAAAGTTTTTGTCACCGTTACTCAGCACTGTACTTTAACCTCCGCTTCCGAAGCGTTATTTCTCTCCAAAGCAGCCGTTAGCATGGCACTATCCGAGTTAGAGAAACAGCTGGGACATTCACTGTTTGACCGCGTTAATAACCGTTTAATTCTGAATCAAGAAGGTCAAAAACTCTTGCCGCTTGCCGATGAGCTATTACATCGGGCAAAAGGAATCGATGACCTTTTTGAAGACAATCAACCACTCAGTGGCAGTCTTAAAATTGGCGCCAGCGACACCATTGGTAACCAAGTTGCCCCTTTTCTTCTCAGTGGGTTTCGTCAACAGTACCAACATCTATCTCAAAGCTTGTTCATTTCAAATTCTGCGTTGATCTGCCAAAAGCTGATCGACTACGAACTCGATATTGCGCTAATTGAAGGGAAAACATTGAACCCTGAATTGATATCACGCCAATTTAGTCAGGATGAAATGTGCATTGTTGCCGCACCTAATCACCCATTAACTCATCACCCATTAGCCTCAAGTAGCCAGCCGATAGCACTGCATCAATTAGAGCAAAGTCATTGGATACTACGAGAACCGGGATCGGGCACTCGTGAGTTTTTCCTACGTACCGTTGCTCCTCGCTTAGAGAGTTGGCATGAAGCTTTTGAACTCAATACCACTGAAGCAATTATTAACTCCGTTTCAGCAGGGCTTGGGTTGGCTTGCTTATCTCGCTTGGCCGTCAATACCGCCATCAACGACGGACGTGTTGCCCTCATTGAAACGCCTCTCGATATGAAAAGACGCTTTTGGTTGTTAGTCCATAAGGAGAAATATCAGAGCCCGCTGCTAAAAGCCTTCATGCATTACTGCCAATCAATACAAAAGTAATGCTATAAATCAGGAGGTGATGTCGGTTCTCTAACCGTTCAACTCTCAAAACTCTGCCTTCAACTGGACATTTAAAACTTGAAACTGTATAAAAAGCCAGTAGAAATAGTTATCAATTATTGAGGAATAACCATGGCTGTAATCGTCAAGTACGTGGTCGAGCGCAACGGAGAAGAAAAGATGACTTTTACCTCTAAAGCTGAAGCTGACGCTTACGACAAAATGTTAGATATGGCAGATGAGCTTTTTACATTGATTAATGGTAGTGAGCTCATCGAAGATGAAGGTAAGCAAGAAGAGCTTGCGATGTACCTTGCGAAAAATAAAGAAGAAGTGCTTTATGCTTTAGGCGCAAAACGCAAACCAACGCCTAAAAAACCAAAAGCGGTTGAAGCCGTGGCGGATGAAGCAGAAGACGACGCAGCATAAGTATTTAGCGTCTACTTTCGATTCAATATCAATTTTCAATAGCCAGCAATTTGCTGGCTATTTTTTATTCTCAATATCTTCTATGATGCTGATACATACCACGAATACTTGCTAATAGGAAAGAGATGAAAGAGCTAATTATCCACACCATTACGGTTTTCATGGGCTTTTTTGCCATAATGAACCCCATCGCCAATACTCCGATTTTTCTTGGTTTAACCAACGGTGAGAATCGTCAAACTGTTAAATCTATCGCTTTTCGTTCAGTGTTGATCGCCTTCATTATCATTTCTGTATTTACTATTTCAGGCCGTCTTATTTTCGATCTCTTTGGCATTACGCTATATGCACTGCGTATTACTGGCGGAATATTAGTGTTTTTGATCGGCTTTCACATGCTGCAAGGTGATTCGACTCATGGCAAAGCAAAAGAGAAGGTTCAATCAGATGCGCAAAATGATTCTGCGCTCAGTATTGCCGTGTCCCCATTAGCTATGCCCATTCTCGCCGGACCAGGAACCATCGCAACCGCGATGAACTTTGCGACAACTGGCGGCATTTACGAAATGGTGATTACCATCATCTCATTCGGGTTACTGTGTGCCTTAACCTATGTGCTCTTTGTTTTTGGGGAAAAATTTGTCAAAGCAATTGGACCAAGCGCATTGAATGTAGTCACTAGAATGATGGGGCTTATTTTGGCTGTTATTGGAATGCAGATGCTAATCGAAGGGATTGAACAAGCCTATAAAGCACTCGCGATTTAAACTGATTTTACGTCTATCACGCTAATTTCTTATAGACGACAGCTATCGCTATAAAGACAACACATATCTATTTACAGACTTTCTACCCGCGCCCTCTTTCATCTGAAGGGCGCTCTCTCTATGATGTTTATCAACAAATGATTTTAACGGTCCAAGCCTGCTCAGCATAGAAAGACAATAAAGCTTGGCCAACTGAAACAAATTCAAATATGGAGATTATTAAATAATGGCGACTTTTTCTCTTGCCTTCGGCACAGCAACTAAAAACCGTGATGGAAAGATCATTGAAGCATTTTTTCCTAGCCCACTCTTAAACCCAAGCGATGCACTCGTTTCTGCTGTCGCTGAAGTGATTGGTTACACTGAAGGCAACCAAGCCCTTGAAATTTCAGCGGTTCAAAGCGAAGCGCTTGTTGCCGTATTCACAGCAAACAATGACACTGCAAATGCTTCTTTCGCTCAAAAAGCGGCGCAATCAAACCAGCCATTAGTTGCCGTTATTCTCGCAACAGATGAGAAGCCTCAATCGGTCGCGGAAGGTTTCCTTAAACTGCAACTTATCTCAAACCGTCTAGTGAAACCACATGGCACAGTATTAGATGGCATTTTTGGTTTGCTACATAACATTGCATGGACAAACCAAGGCCCTATCGATTTACCTGAGCTTGCAGAACGTCAAATTGATGCTCGTCTTGCAGGTGAAGCGTTAACGGTCGATTGCGTTGATAAATTCCCTAAAATGGTCGATTACGTTGTTCCAACAGGAATTCGTATCGCTGATACTTCCCGTGTTCGCCTTGGCGCACATGTGGGTGAAGGCACAACTGTAATGCATGAAGGCTTCATCAACTTTAATGCTGGTACTACAGGTGTGAGCATGGTTGAAGGTCGAATTTCTGCAGGTGTTGTGGTTGGAAATGGTTCTGATATCGGTGGCGGTGCATCAATCATGGGTACACTGTCTGGTGGCGGTACTATGGTGATCTCTATCGGCGAGAACTGTCTGTTAGGGGCAAATGCTGGCCTTGGTTTCCCTATGGGCGATCGTTGTACGGTAGAGTCAGGTCTATACGTTACTGCAGGAACAAAAGTTCGCATGCTAGATAACCAAGGCCAAGAAGTAGAAATTGCTAAGGCACGTGACCTTGCTGGTAAGGCTGATCTTCTTTTCCGTCGTAATTCGATTACTGGTCAAATTGAGTGCTTAACCAATAAATCTGCGGTTGAGCTAAACAGCGAGCTTCACAGTAATAACTAATTAATTCAGGCTGACGGATCCAATTCCAAGCTTTGAATTTCTCGCTACAGATAATAAAAAAACCGAGCTCTATTTGAGCTCGTTTTTTTTATGTTTCATTTAATCACGTGAATTATCCAGGATGACCATCAACTCTTGGCGTTAATAACATCATTCCAAACTTCCACACAAACATACCAAATGACAGCGCCCATAACACAGCACTAATATTGATCATCAGCATCATTTGTTCTGGCATAAAGGCGACGCCTAAACTACGAACTAAAGCCGCAAGTAAAACAGCAGAAAAGGCCAACCACATACTTGGGCCTTTATAAATAGCACGACCCGTATGGCCCATTGTGACTCGAGCTATCATCGCTAAAATCACACCACCCAGTCCGCCAATCGCAAATAAGTGCAACATGTTATGGCTGACAAATGGGTTATCAATCACGCCACGCAACACCAAGCTTAATGGAATACAAAGGTAAGCACTATGCAGGCTCCAGACAAGCGGCTCACTTAAAGTTGTCCACGGTTTCCAGCGAGCGAAACGGACAAACTGCGCGATGCCGGCAAATAACATCACTTCTTGCCCAATTTGAGAAAAAGTTAATGGGAAGAAGCTCAATACGAACAAGCTCACTAACGGCAAATTTGCCACCCACTCTAACCACACCAATGGTTGAGCTTTCTCGAAATTAAAGCGTTTCGCGGTAAAGAATGGGATAACACGCCCACCCATAACGGACAATAATAATGTAAACCACCACAGCATCGCCTGCCATACCGCCGCAGAGCTAAATGGAGGCATTCCTTTTATCGTGGCATAGCTAGCAAAGTTAGCAACAATAGCAAGCACAAAGAGCGGGATGAAAAACAGGTTCTTCCACCCTTTAGAACGTACCACTCTAAACCCGATCTCATAAGCCGACAGCGCTAAGAATAACGCTTCAATTGATGAAATAAGCCATAACGGTGCTGGTGTCCAAAATAAAATGCGAGGTATTATCCAAAGCATGACAAGGAAAGCCAAACGATAGTGTTTGGTTCCATTGACTCCAGTCCATGTTTGCACTGCAGTTAATACAAAACCCACCACAATCGCCATCGAAAATCCAAATAGCATCTCATGCACATGCCACCACAAAGCAGGGACTTGCAGCATGTCTGGTTGGCCATTTTGGAACATAATGACCCAAGCGATAATGGCAATAACAGCGTAAATACTGCCTAAGAAAAAGAAAGGACGAAAACCAAGGCGAAGATAGGCAGGAATACGCTCTTCAACACTTTTGTCTGTAATATTTAGCAAGGTGGCTCCTTTATTGGTACTTCCCGATAAAGCACTAATAATAGTTTAGCAAGATTATACTCTGTACATTGCATTATTCAGGCCAAGAATTTAATGCTTTATAATTAAAGGGTTAAGACAATGACAATACATTTTCGTTGTCAAAAAGACAAAATCAAAAGAAGTCTAAATGACACGATGGAATAATTTAGACCTATTGGTGTGTAGAGCATTAATAATGATTATGAACAAACAGCAAAGGCAAGTAATTTTGATGACGATAGGTCATTCATAGTTAGAAAAACAACGCATTATTCAGTAGCGACTATGGATGTTTGGTAGCTTCACGAAATTGGTGAATGATATGTGCCATTTTTATATTGAAGTGTAACTGGTAAATAGCAACATATGCCCCCAGACCCATTTTCTAATATTGCAGATCACACCGTTTAGATTTAACCGGTATCAAAACAACACCTGATTCCACTTTGGTCTAAGCTATTAAAAAGATAATAAAAGGCCGTTGTATGGTGCAATCCAAGTGGAAATTCACTCTATTAATGGGATTCACTTTCTTAGGAATCATGGTGTTATGTTTCAACACTTTTATACCTCGAAATAGTGTCTTCTTGCTGTACGACGCAAAACGCGTTTTCATCTGTTCCGTACTTCTTATCTCTAACCTTATTATTTTAAGCGACCGCCACTGGCGAGTTCGTATAACACAACAATTTACGGAGCTTAGCCTTAGCGTTGGGTGGGTTCTTGTTATTTTCGGTATTTTTGCAGCTATCGCCAATTTTCAAGGTATTGATTTTTGGCGAGCTCAAACGGATTACTTCTATTTCTTAGGATTAGCGCTACTGACCGCCTTTCTATCTATTGGGTTTGAATCCCAAAAAGTGCGACTTTATAGCTATTTCTGCTGGATAACGCTTTTACTGTTTCTCTCGGTCAGTGTCGGGTTTTGGCTTCGAGTTTACTATCAACTTGAAACGAATATTCATACCATTTTTGGATTTGCAAACGCCCGATTTTTGAATCAAGTTCAAGTGTGGCTGATTATTCCGACACTCTACTTCACTCTCTGTTTTAGAAGAAAGCGATGGCTTTATAACGCATTACGTTTTCTACTTTGTACTCATGTAGCTATTATTTTTGCTTTGGATGCTCGTGGGATTTCCATTGCCATCATTACAGCCATTCTTATCTGGGCTAAAATTGATAAGCCCTTAAGATCGCAAATACTTAAACTACTGCTATTCAGTATTATTTTTGGCTGTTTACTTCGTATTGTTTTTCTTGCCCCATTACCTGCCTATCTATTTAATGATGGATTGTGGACATGGCCAAAAGTTCGAACCGACTCTCCCGGGCGCATGGCGCTGTGGGCCGAAGCAATAACCCTGTCTTCGCTGTTAGGGCTAGGAGGTGATGGTTTTGTATGTTCATCCAAATTATTTGGTCGCCCACATAACTCTGCACTTTTAGTCTTGGTAAATTGGGGGCTCATTCCTCTACTTTGCTACGGTTTCTTACTTTTTTTCACACTGAAAACCGTCATTACGACCTACCATCGCTGGGTTCGAGTGACAGGATTAAGTGTTTTAGCTGGGTTTGCTTATAGCCTCGTTTCCGGAGTTCTCGACTCTCCGCTTAGCCAGTTACTGGCAGTAATCTCACTCGCTATTTTTTGGTCCGCATGTAAAAAACATCACCCAGTTTGTGCTTCTCATCCATCAAAAATAAAACATCGATATTTCCAATACGGGATCGTTGGAGTGTTACTGTTAAGCTCCCTGTTAACAGCGAATAAATTGTATCTTCGAATAACCAACTACCCTGATCAAGAATTTTCAGTTCAGCTTAAACCTCAGTTTTGGCTTGGATACAATTGCTCAGGGCCAATATTATTCAAATGAATCAAAAACACCCAACACTAAAGATTGAAGCCAAATTTGCTTCTCATCACTCGCTCTGGCCTTATTCCAAATCATTGATATATCAAAGTCATCTATCGAGATTGGAGGCAATGCCGTGGTCAAGTTATCATTGAGCATATCAGCTTGAGCCATCAATCTTGGGACTGTCGCAATCAATTTTCGATTCTGAATTAAGCGTCTTACGGTCAAAAAGCTGCGTGACGCAACGGGTATGAACCGCGATACACCTAATGCTTTTAATCTTTGATCACTTTGTGTTTCAAGTATGCCATCAGGACTAATTAACGCATGCTCGGCATCAATAAACTCTTGTAGTGTGAGTTCTGAACCAAAATGATACTGGGCGGGATCGTACAAGCAAACATGCTTTTCTGTGTATAATTTTTGAGCTTCAAATTGATCGTCTAATCGCGTAATACTCCCAACCATAAGATCCAGCCGATCCTTATCAAAAGCCTCAATATAGTTGTGACGAGAGACATTAATAAAGCTGACTTGAGCATCAGGAGCTGATTGGCGAATCGCATCATAAATCGCTGGCGCAAAGATCAATTCAGCGTAGTCAGTTAAACCAATTCGACATACTCCAGAGTACTCACTTGGCGAAAAATGGTTAGTCCATAATAGATCGGTTTGAACTTGAGTGAGGATCGTTTCTATGATCGGAGCGATTTCGTGAGCACGATCTGTCGGTGCCATGCTGTGGCCTTTACGTTCAAAAAGTGGGTCGCTAAACAGTAAACGCAATCGAGATAAACTGTGGCTCATCGCTGATTGGCTAACGTAACTTTTTTCAGCGGCCGCGCTCACACTCCGACTCTGATATAGCTGAGAAAAAGCAACCAGTAAGTTTAAATCCACATTTTTCCAATTCAAGTCAACCACATCAAATCCTATTTCATTCATAGATACTAGAAAAACTATCAATTTGAATCATTATAATTCAAATCGTACTCTACCCACGATGATTAATTTTATGAGTACACACTATGTTTTCTATCTTCAAAGTTTTCTTTGGATTAGGTTGGATCAGTTTTGGAGGGCCGGCTGCCCACATTGGATACTTCAGACAAACATTCGTTGAAAAATTAAATTGGCTAAGTGATAAAGATTATGCCCAGATAGTCGCTCTGAGCCAGTTTCTTCCCGGCCCGGGATCAAGCCAAGTGGGTTTTGCTATAGGCTATAAAAAGGGAGGATTAAGTGGAGCATTCATGGCTTTTCTTGGGTTTACACTTCCATCTATCTTAATCATGTTATTACTTGCGGTTCTAAGCAGTCAGTTAACGGAATCCCCTCTATTTCAAAATGTAGTACATGGATTAAAACTTCTCGCCGTCGTGGTCGTTGCCGATGCGACATGGGGAATGTACAAAAATTTTTGCCAATCACGCCTGTCTGTCACTCTATGCGTCATCACTGCTTTAGGTCTACTACTTATTCCTAGCATCGGCACTCAGGTATCTCTTTTATTGCTATGTGGCATGGTTGGAGCGGTCAAGCTACAAGACAGACAAACCCAGCCCCCAAGCCCACATAAAATATCACTGATCCCTCTTTTACTGTTTGCTCTTTTGCTCTTCGGGTTACCGCTCATAAGTAAGGCTACACCTGAAATTGGGCTATTTTCAGACTTCTTTCAAGCTGGGAGTTTGGTCTTTGGTGGAGGCCATGTCGTTCTTCCACTACTGCAAAACATTGTTGGTGACCAATTAACTCAGGAAGCCTTTTTAACGGGCTATGCCACAGCTCAAGCGGTTCCAGGACCAATGTTTACTTTTGCTACCTATATTGGTTATCAATTACTGCCTAACACGCCTATTTTCGGGGCATTGCTGGCGACACTTGCGGTATTCCTTCCGGGCTTTTTACTGCTTCTTAGTGTATTAAAAAACTGGCAAACCCTAGCAAGTAACGCTTTCGTTTCGGGAGTGCTCAATGGAATTAACGCCTCCGTTGTAGGCTTACTTCTATCAGCACTCTACCAACCCGTTTTTGTCAGTGCTGTCGCTTCAGGTTTAGACATAGCCGCAGTGATCTTAGGCTTCTACTTACTGAAACAGTGGAAAATACCCATCGTCTATTTAGTGCTACTTTTCGCTGTATCTGGGGTGGGAATAAGCCACCTATAGCGATGAACTATTAATGATGAAGATTGAGCCCTCTTATCAAATCATTCAAATTAATTCACAAAAAATGGTGATCCTACAATGGATCACCACTTCTATTGGCGAGAGTATTCCAACCCGCAGGCTCTACTACTTCTATTTACTGAATGGCTCTATTACTCCTATCTACTGAAGCGCATTGGATGTCTCTGCCGCATCTGGCGTAATAGCCCTAACTTCGGCAAGCGCTCTCTCTAAGTTTTCATTTGCGACGGGATAATAAGAGGGTTTCTTATCGATAGCCTGCTGCAAATAAGGCACCGCTTTGTCTGGTTTGCCTTGAAGAATAAGAAAATACCCTACATTGTTGAGCGCTTCTGCTGCATCCATATGGCGCATGAAAACGTTTATCGCCCGCTTAATTTCACCTTTACCTAAGTAAATAAGCGCTAAATTATTTTGTGCTTTTTCATTGTTTGGATCTTTTTCCAGTGCTGACATGGTATAGCGTTTAGCCGAAGTGTAATTTCCACTCATATAATAAGAGTAACCGAGATTCAAAAGTGCTTTAACCGAGTTAGGCTTTACCTCTATCGCCTTGTGATAGAAAACTTTTGCGTATTCATGTTGAGCCTCAATATCAGCAACAATCCCTAATCCCATATAAGCTAAGGCTGGCGAATCCTTATCCACTTGCAATTGCCTAATCTCTACCAGCTCAACGGTATCACTTAATGTATTCGGATTTTTCAACCTCACCTGATCGGCATTAAGCGCCCGATAAAAATAACTTTTTCCTTGCTGAACACTTCCCTGCTTCATGTAAATTGATCCTAATTGTTCCAGTACCTGAACATTATTCGGATTGTACTCAACAGACGCGAGAAATGCTTTTTCTGCATAAAGCGTATTATCCCTGGATTGGTGGATTCGGCCTATGGTGTATAAAGTTTTATCTTGGTGTTGAGCGTCTGGAAATGAAAGGGCACGTATATATTCATACAAGGCGAGATCAATATTATTATTACTTAGTGCAATATCACCTCGTTGAATCGCCTCCATTTCACTCAGCGGCGCCGCATCCGATGTTAAGGTGTCTATTGGGCGTCCTTCATAAAGAGAACTATCAAAACTTGGTTTTTCTGGCTCACTACTCGCACACCCTGATAGCACGAACAGACTTGATACTAAAAAGAACGTTTTCCATAAATTATTCATTAAAACTCCCTAGCTGCCTAATGCATCAGACAGTGAAATCAACGCAGGCCCTATTGCAACAATGAAAAAACATGGCCATATAAATATCAACAGCGGAAATATCATCTTAGTCGGTATTTTTGCTGCAATTTCTTCTACTTCTTGGTTTCTCTTATCTCTAAAATCTTCAGTATAATCTCGCAATGTTTGAGATAGACTCCCCCCAATCCTTGAGGCATGCGAAAGCATATTCACCAGACCAGTAATCTCACTTAATCCCGTTCTCTCAATTAAATCCTCGAAAGCGTCAGACATTTCGACCCCTGCTTTAATTTTGGCGCAAACGGTATCCAATTCATCGGCAAAATCAGGGTGGGAGATCATTAACTCGTCAGCCACCCTTCTTAAAGCAGCATTGAATCCAAGTCCTGATTCGGTACAAACCACCAGCAAATCTAATGCGTCAGGAACGCCACCACGAACTCGGCGTTGGCGCTTTTTGACAAAATGACTAAGCGCAACATTAGGCAGATAAAGACCCGCGGCGACGCTCACAATCATCACCAAGTTTAGACTTCCTAAATCAGGTAGAAAAAAATAGAAAGCTGCAGCTGTCCCAAGACCAAGAATCATCGAAAAAACTTTAATGGCATAAAATATAGTCAGTGCATTACTGTCATGAAAGCCGGCATGCATTAATTTGTGTCGAAGGCTCTCTTTCTCTTTCACATCCCGAGAGGAAATAATGGGCGCTAAAGACTCTAATGTATTATCAATCGTTTGGTTTCTTTTAGGTTTAGCGCCACCCCCTTCTTGTTGCATGATTTCTAATTTTCGCTTGATTGGCGAGCGGGTCCCCATCACGATGAAACTTATACTCACT
Organism: Vibrio genomosp. F6; assembly: GCF_005146325.1. Lineage (NCBI taxonomy): Bacteria > Pseudomonadati > Pseudomonadota > Gammaproteobacteria > Vibrionales > Vibrionaceae > Vibrio > Vibrio genomosp. F6. Next base: position 153,063 of record NZ_SYUT01000031.1, read on the forward strand.
ATAAGAAGAGATGTAGACAACAAAATCATACCGAGAAAAAGCGTCTCTTCATTGATTTCAAAATTAACGATGAGATCTAAAATCGTATCCATATCACACCTCAAAGTTGATTATTTGACGTATCCAAAGCGCACCAAAAAACAGGCTCACCACCCCAATACTAATTAATTTAATCCCCCGGGGGTCCTGATAAAGAGGCTCCAAATAAACCGGATTAATAAAAGACATAAATATAAAAAGAACAAATGGCGATAACACCAAAATCCAAGCGGACATTCGACTCTCTGCGGAAATTGTCTTAATTTTTCGAGTCAGCTTAAACCGCGCCCTTAATACCTGAGACACCTTCTCTAGGTTTTCCGATAAATTCCCCCCTGTCTCTTTCTGTAATAAAACGGCACTGGAAAAGGCGAGCATAGAGACGGTGGGCGTCCTGTCTGCCATTTGCATAATCGCCAGACGCATGTCATAACCATAATTTAGGAGATTAAAGGTATTCTTGAATTCGACACCAATTGGGGCTGGCATTTCATTCCCAACTTCATTAAATGCTTGTGTCACTGGTTGTCCCGCTTGCAACATTCGCTTGATAATATCTAGCGCATCTGGGAGTTGTTCTTCAAACTTAGCCAGTCGATCGGAGATCTTTTTCTGTAAGATAAAATGCATGATAAACCACACACCTAAAGCAGCAGAGACCGCGACATACCAGAACTGGCCAATCAGTAGTAGAAAGACGAGTGATGATAAACTCAGAAGCCCAGTAACAGCCAAGGTTTGACTCAATGACCAGTCATAACCTGAAAGCTCTAATGATTTTTTTAACGATGAAAATATCGAATACTTCACGAGTTTACGATCAAGTGGAGTTAAGCTTCGAAGGTAGTGCTCTTGCAATAGTGAACGACTCTCTTCATCCAAATTGGATTGTGTCTCTTTCAAGCGTTTGGCTAGCTCTTGGTGCTTTGCTTTACTCCCGGCTGCAGGCAAAATCAACGCTTGAGATATAAACACAACAGCAAAAAAGAGCAGAACGAGGAAGAAAGTAATGTCGTTTTCCATAACGCTACTCCTTATTAATAGGTTTCATTAAACAGCTCAAATGGAAGATCAAGACCACGCTTAGTCAGCTGTTCATGACAAGAGGGGACAACACCTGTCGCGGTGTAATAACCGATGATATTGCCGTCTTCATCAACCCCTTGTCTGTGAAATTTAAATATCTCAGACATGGTGATAATTTCGCCTTCCATTCCATTAATCTCTTGGATGCTCACCATGCGCCGTTTACCATCTTCTTGACGCTCCATCTGTACAACCAAGTGGATCGCAGAAGCGATTTGGGAACGTAGATTCTTCGCTGAGATATTCCACCCTGCCATTGAGAACATGTTTTCAACCCGACTTAGCGCATCACGTGGTGTATTAGCATGTATCGTCGCCAACGAACCGTCATGCCCGGTATTCATTGCCGCTAGCATATCAACGGCTTCACTCCCCCTAACCTCACCAAGAACGACTCTATCGGGCCTCATACGAAGTGAGTTTTTGACCAGCTCACGCTGCCCTATTTCCCCCTTTCCTTCCAGGTTTGCTGGACGCGTTTCCAAACGAACTACATGAGGTTGTTGCAGTTGTAGTTCCGCTGAATCTTCTATTGTGACAATACGATCATCGCTAGGAATGAATCCTGAAAAAATATTCAACGTGGTTGTTTTGCCGGAACCCGTACCACCAGATATCAAAATATTAAGCTCACCTTTTACTGCCGCCTCGACAAATTTAGCCATTGGTTTTGACAGTGAATTAAAGTCTAATAAATTATTCATTGTCAGCTTATCAACCGCAAAACGACGAATAGAAACAGAAGGGCCATCGAGAGCTAAGGGAGGGATAATGGCGTTAACACGAGAACCATCGAGTAGACGCGCATCAACCATCGGTGATGCTTCATCAATTCGTCGTCCAACTTGGCTTACAATTCTATCGATGATGTTTCTTAAATGACGATCATCTAAAAAGGTATATGGGGTTTTCTCTAATTTACCAAAGCGCTCTACAAATACGTTCTTCGGTCCATTCACTAAGATGTCTGATACTGTTGGGTCATTAAGAAGAGGCTCTAATGGTCCTAACCCAAACACTTCATCTTCAATCTGTTGAATAACTCGTTTACGCCCTTCGGCACTCATTGGATGGGTTTTATCATCAGCCATTAACTGAACAATAGCGTCATGAAGATCCTTGCGTGCTCGCTCCTTTTCTAGGCTAGATAACAGCCCCAAATCAAGGGTTTCGAGTAAGCGCTGATGATAGTAGTGCTTCATCTCCAACTCATGTTCGAGGATCTTTTTTTCCTCATCGACCGCTTTATTTTTTGCTTCAGCTTCTCGCAGTTTTCTTTCGACTTTATTTTCCGGATGCTCATTAGAAAAATCAACGGGGCTGTCATCTTGTACCCTAGTATCATCAACTGACAACGCTTTCTCTTGAAAGTCTGGATTTATATTTTTTCGTTTAAAGAACATAGCAATCCCTTATTCTGTTCTGAAACTAATTCTATGAAAACAATCGTTTCAGCCATCCTTTTTTGGACTCTTCTGGCGGTGATATTAAGTGTGAAAACTCCACGACCGATTTAGTAATTGGACTGCTTTTCCTTGACTCTATAAACGGCTTGCCTAGATTTGCACTTTCAATTGCAACTTTAAAATCATTGGGAATCATATGTACTTTTACCCCATTGATCGTCTGCTCAATATCTTTGATTTTTATTGATTGGCGTTTTTCATATCGATTAACAATCAACTCAATTTGTTCTCGTGTTATACCGTATTCAAACGTTAGTGCACGACTAATTCGAGTCGTATTTTTTACAGCTACTAGATTTTGCTGAGTAATGAGGAATACTTTACTGGCTGACGAGATCACAGAGGAAAATAGCTTATCGATGCCTCTTGATAAGTCCACGATGAGATAAGGATAAAACTCCCTTAATGTAGGTAATAGCTTTCCAATATTTTTAGCTTGATCGAAATCTTCATTACTGTTTTCAAGACCAAAACTCAGCATATGTAACCCCGATGGGTGCTTTGTAACCATACTGCTCAATGAGCTTTCATCTAAATCAGCGACATTGGTGATTGCATCGGAAATGCTATAAGAGGGAGCCACATTTAGGTAATCCGATATCACGCCAAACTGCATATCTAAATCAAGAAGCAGCACCTCATCTTTATGATAACTTGCAATCTCCATCGCGGTATTTAATGCAAGTGTTGAAGCCCCTGAGCCCCCTTTGGTATTCATAAAAATGAACAACTCTCCCATATTACGACTCGCGATTTTTTCTTCTGCGACATTTTTTAGCAATGGAAAGAGTTCACTGAGAACCACTCGATCTGAAACAAAATCAGCGGCGCCAATTCGTAATGCGATTTTTAATGCGCCGTTATCACTTTCATCACCAAATACCACAAGAGAAGCTTCATACTCCGATGTTGGTGGCTCATACTCTTGTAAGATCACAATCTTCTGCGCCCAATTTGGCCCCGTCTCCACGAAAATTAAATCTGGAGGGGTGAGTTGTTTTAAGCTTCCCACGTCTAAGCTATACATGGAGATCATTTCGAACGTCAGATTTCGACACTTCTCAAGCTCTTGCCCCATGTGAAGTTTAAAACGATCATTTGAATACAAAACCCATATGCACAGATTCGTTTTTAACCTTAATTGGTTATCGTCTTGCATCGTTAGTTTCACCGCTTCTCCCATAGTCGATCCCCTTCCTTAGCAATCGGTCTTGGTTCCATTTGTATTATTTTTATTTGGCCTAACTACCCCAAGGCTTTCTGCTGGTAGTGTGGTTTCAAAACTAGGCACTGATACTAGTCCGTTATTTCCTAAATAATTAAAAAGAGAAATAAACTGGTAGTCATAGTTTTCTACTTTTGCTCTAACAAACCTTATTGATGTAAATGTATCTTCATCTTCTAAATCACCAGTAACAACTCCACCTGATTCATTTAAGTACTCGATCACCAAATGGCTTGTGGTGAAATCTGAAGGTGCATTACTGTCAATAACCAAGGTATTAATATCCGCTGAATCCGTGACATAACACACACTGGCTAAACGCGCCGCTTTTCGTGTGATTTCGTTCACCATTTGCAAAGAAAACATGTAATAACCAAACGAAATAATGCCGAATAACATCAGTAACAACGCACTCGACACCACAGTAAATTCAATAATCGCTAGCCCACTTTGGTGTTCTCGATGACTGTTCATGGCCCTGTCCTCATTACTGACGATGCGTTCAATGTGACAGCTAAAGAGGTATTGGATATTGGTAAGACTAAAAAGCTTGGTAAATAGTCATAACTTGCCGAAACCGTAACATAGCCATTGACATGAGAAACCGAGATATCACTCACCGCTAAAGAGTCTAAAATTCGGTGACTACCAGTACTCGATTGTCCGTAAAGCACAATATTTTTGATCTCATCTTCATCGGCAATTTGATCATAAGAGGAGGTGCCATACACTTCCGTTACCGCATATCGAGCCCCGTTTTGTACCCCTTTATTTAAGCTATTTTGCTCCAACATTATGTTACCGATTTCAATGACTCCTACTAATAGTAGTAACAGCACGGGAAAAACGATAATAAATTCAACAGCTGCTAATCCATTTTGTTTATGCCTAAGTATCGTTTTCATATCAAGACTCCGTACTTAGTGGATCTTTATAGAGCTGTATTCTATAAGGTCCTTCATCTTCAGGGGTTGGACCGGAATTACTATGGTCTACCGTGCAGTCTTCAATAAATTCTCCAAAGACCCCCTCATGACTTCCATTATTGGTTGGGGCTTGTTGTAATAAGAAGAAGCAACCTATGGCTGTCACTTTGACGTTTGAAGTCCCCCCTGATGCCGTAGAACAATCAACAACTGGGACTGGTAAGATTCGTCTGTCTGCCTTTCCGCCAAGCCCAATCCGACAACCACTCTTCCCTGTGCAATTTGGTGTGGCAGCAAGATAGTCACTGTAACCCCAAGGATCACCGCTTTCACCACTAGTATCGCTATAAGTAATGTTCCCACTTGAGTCTGCTGTTGCTAGTGTTGATGGTTCCTTAACATAGATATCGCTAGGGTAACTAGATGCAGAGATTCCGCCCCCACTATAAACACCAAATCGAGAATTAATCCCTTGACCAACAGGCCCTACATTGCCTCCTGGTTTTGTATCTATATTCTCACCAATCGTAATACACCCGTCATACCCCCCAGCCAATGCAGATCGAATGGTACTCGCACCGGAACCAAAATCGAGGAGTTGATAGTTTCCGGGTCCCATCGTTCCTTGACTTGTACTCGCAAGTTTAAGCATATATAGCTCACCTCGCTCATAACCATCGGTAGAGGTTCCGCCACCAGAGCACACTGACATAGGAACGATATTGCACGCTTTTATCGATGCAGAGCTTGGCCCTGCAACTGCACTCGCGGATACCGTTTTTTGAAGCCCGAATGCTTGAATAAAAAATTCGTCCATATCCAAGCTCGTTACTTCGACTCGCACATATACATCTAACGAACTATCAAAGCTAGAATCAGGAAAAGTCTGCGGGTCATTTGAATAAGTCACCGATACATTGGCTGTCGACATATCCATCTCACTGTTACCCACCGCGCCTGCCATATTGGTAAACGTGGTGTTTGCCGCTGCCGTTGCATCAGCGATACTACTGTCACTATCAATTAATACCGCCGCGGAAAGAGCCGCTGAGTCCACCGCATTTTGGAGCCGTGTCTTATTTACCATGAGATGGTTGATATCAATCGAAAATGCAGCTATCGCGACAAAGACCAACATAGCCATCGTCACCATGACCAAAACTAAGCCTTTCTGCTTTAGCACTTTCTTGTTACTGCTCGTCATCGTTCTCATGATAAATCCTTAGAGCTTGTAGACCAGAATACCTATTGGCTAAACCCTTCGATAAACTGGCTATCAGAACCCGCTAAACTGTCACCCTTCTTACCAGTATAGACGTGATATGCGCCTTCCATTCTTTCACCACTACCAGTAGGGATAACCCCCATATTTTCCTCTGTCGCTTGTTTGTTATACATTTGCTCTTGCTTTAGCTGGGCCACATGGCTACCTAAAGGTGCATCATTTGCACAACCAATCAAGCTGGTTAAACAAAGCAGAGAAGTGGTCACTAACATTATATTTCTCATCATCCTCTCCTATAAACTGTGTCCAAATGAACCTTCTGAGCCACCTTGACTATTATCCAAAAACTCAGGATCGGAAGGTGCTTGATTTACTGAAGGTTTAACCGATGAATCAATGTATGCGCCCATTCCCAGTAAGTAGTATTTCAGGTCGGTAGGGTTAACAAATGCGTCGGTCGGTAAGGTGACTTTATTTCGATCAATTGGAGCCGCTAATCGAGGTGTGACTAGAATCACCAACTCAGTTTCGCCCGAAATGTACTCTTGGCTATTAAACAACTGGCCCAATATTGGAATATCCCCAAAGCCCGGCATCTTATTTGATGCATCTCGAACATTTTCACTGAGCAAGCCTGCAATACCAATGGTTTGACCATCAGCCAACTCTAACGTTGATGACGCACTACGACGGGTAATCGGAGGGATATAATAAGTCCCATTGGTGCCATTTGGTGACAAAGTCAGGCTATTTGCGCTGGCAATTTCACTGACATCTACCGCTAAATTTAAGTTAATTTTTTTATCGCTAAGAACGGTAGGAATAAACTTAAGGCCGACCCCATACTCTTTGTATTCAATGGTAATGCCATCATCATCGGGCACTGGTATTGGGAACTCGCCCCCAGCTAAAAACTCAGCTTTAGAACCGCTTAATGCCGTTAAGTTCGGTTCCGCTAACACTTTTGCCACACCACTCTGCTTAGCCATATCAAGAGCAAACGTGAACAGCGTATCGCCATCAACAAATGCCCCTAAGATGCCCGTTTTAGTCACGGTTGGGTTGTTAAAAATGGGCCCAACAGAGCCGCCAATATCATCGAGGATCCCACCACCAGACGTTCCGCCCCATGAAAAATTCCCGTTCTGCTCAAAGAAGTGAAAACTGGCATCAAAACGACGAACAAGGCTACGTTGAACTTCAGCTACCGTTACTTCTAACATGACCTGCTGCGCACCACCGATAGACATCAAGTTGATGATTCCTGTCTGTTGCGTTTGTACACTAAGGGAGCTTTTCGCTGCATCCGCTTCTTGGCCTGATGCATAAGTTTCAGCAACCCGTAAAGCAACATTCATCTTCTCTTGGGAGCTCACCTGACCACTTAGAATTAACCTATTTTGAGCACTATGAACTTCGACGGTTTCATCTGGTAAGAATTCGTAAAGTTTTGATTTCAAGCTATTAAGGTCATGAGTCACCTCAATATTTATTGACTCAATCAGTTGCCCACGGCTATCCCAAGCCATTAAATTGGTGGATCCTAACTTCTTACCAATTAGGAACAATTCATCGGACTTAAGCATTACGATATCTAACACTTCAGGATCCCCTAACGAGACTCGTTTGGCTTTACCTGATAATTCAACATGTGTTGATTTATGATGAGGGACTTTTACTACTTTCCCTGTCTGTGTAGATGCTACAACGGCAAAACTGCTTACCAACCACACGAATACAATTATGATTACTTTCTTCATGTATCACCTCAATCCCTGACTCGAACATTAGAAGACTGTGTCCCTTTGATGATGGTGACACTAGGAGATACATAGCGACGCACCACTTTTTCTTTCGGCTCATGTGGGTTACGCAACGTGAGTTGGATCTCTCCTTTACTCTTCGCCGTTAATAATTTTTCCGCCTCTCTCGGTGAAACTTCCAATGTCACCGCTCGAACGATAATCGGCTTGTTTTCTTTACTTCTTGCTGTCTGATCGACCGCTAATACTTTGATATCTTTTAAAACTGTCACGGTATTCGCCGATCCTTTCCCGTACGAAATCGTATTAAGAATATCCACTTTATTACCCGGTAATAAGAAACCCGCTACACCAATCACGTCATTTACACGAATAGTCACCGCTCGTTTCGTTTCAGGAATTAATGAGGCAAGAGCGGAACCTTCAGCACCGACCGACATCCTTTGAGTATTCACGATTTCCCCAGAATAGATGGAGGAGGCGGCAACTTGTCCTAGTAACTCAGTAGCTTCAGTATATTGATATTCGTTGCGCCAATCTTCCTCTAGCAACTTAGTGGTAAGGTGCTGATCTTCAATCACCGTTCCCGCCGGGATCTCTTGTGCTGCGATGATCACAGGCTCACGTAATACGACTTCCACTTCGGTTTGTGGCTGTGACTGCCTATCCATCCACTGCTTAGCAAAAAACACCGCAGCCAAGCCAAAGATAATCGACAATAAAAACAATAAAATGACCTGATTTCTGTTCATCTTGCACCTCCTCCTTTGCCATCGGCAGTAAAGTAGACTTCCCAAGCTCGCTCTAATATCGTTGGAGTGATCACAGGGTCTGTCTCTTCGAATGCAATAATATCCTTGCTGATACCTACAATATCCTTAGGTAGGCATGGGTAATAACCCACATTATGTTGACGATGCAGTTGTAGTAATGGTTTAAATAAATCATGTTCTAGAGTTAATGACTTACCTTGTGCCATTAACTCCCATAAGGCTTGGTATTCATCCTCTTTGAGTGGATTAAACTGAATCTTGTAACCTAGACGACGCAAAAATGCAGGGTCGGCGATCGTCTCTGGCTTTAAATTTGTTGAAAAAGCTAAAGTGAGAATGAATGGGATGGATATTTGTTGCCCATTTGGAAGCGACAAGTAATCGAAGAAATACTCCATAGGAACAATCCAGCGATTCAGTAGCGTATCAACTGGCATCGGTTGACGACCTAAATCATCAATAATGAATATGCCGTTATTCGCCATCATTTGAAGCGGTGCCATCCAAACTCGGTTGTGTTCGGTATGATTAACTTCCAGCATATCCATAGTGAGCTCACCTCCCACTTGAATACTGGGACGCTCACTCAACACCCAACGCTTATCATATTGAGATTTAAAAGAGATAGAGTCATTGATATGGTTGCTATCCACTCTTTTATGATGTTGCGGAGAAAAAACTTTAATGATGTTTCCTGCCGCGTATACGGCATAAGGAATATAAACAGAGGTGTTCAGAGAGTTAAGTAAACGAGTTGCAACATACGTTTTCCCTGTTCCCGCATCCCCGTAGAGAAGCAGTGCCCGACCTGAATTGATCGCAGGACCAAGAACAGAGACCATGCGTTCAGCACCATAAACATCACTTAATGCACTAGTCACATCGCCTCTTGTGACTAAATGAGCTCGAACGTCTTGTTCCTTCACCATTCGATCATAATCACTAAGAGAGACTGGCGTTGGACCTAAGTAGGCATCTTTCTTAAACGCAGTGTCCGCTTCTTGCATTCCTTGCTCAGATAAAGCATATCGCACATGACCAGAGTTACTTTGAGAGGCGAAAGTTTCACTGGCCGCCTGAAACACTTCGACAAACGATTTTTTCCTTAACACAGCGATCAAGGTTTCAATCATGTGGCTATTTATACCCATTAAACGAGTGAGAGCTAAAATATCAGATTTTGGATAAGCAGCTAATTGCTTAATGAGAAGGTTCTCGATCACGACTTGAGGTATATTGAGAGCATCAAAAGAGGTTGGCACTTTAGGCGCAGCAGCTTGCGGTGTCAGATCGTCCTTATGTCCTGATTTAATATTCATTTCCATAGAGACCCCTTCTCTAATTAGAAATAGCTATGTAGTGCTAACCCAATAACAACAACGGGTGCAAATGGCATTCTTAATTTTTCTGATTGACGTACTGTTTGTTGGTAAGTATCTCGCTTTACCCCGTATAAGAAATAAACTAACCACTTATCAGCCCATAATTTGAATCTGATAGGATTTACTGATGCCATCTCCAAATAATAAAAACAGCCAATTAATGCCCCAGAAAGCAATATCCAATAAGATACTGTGAACAAAGAGCCCCAGTCCATAATTACCCCTACAACTCCCAATAATTTCACATCACCAGGAGCCATCGCTTTTAAAAAGTAAAAAACGAGCCCTATAGAAAAAAATAGAGAACCAGAGATAAATGCTTTACTTAGAGTGGTTAACGGTGTCCCAGCAAGAATATTTTCAATTACAAACAAAAACAGTATAAATAAAAGTAACTTATTCGGAATTCTATTATCTCTCGCATCATAAACTGCGATTGTTATTAAACACCCCCAAATTGCTAAATTCATATACCCACCAAACACATTATTATCTATTAATAGTTGCTGTAAAAAAATCACTCAACGTATTGCCATAATTTGAAAAAAATATCGTTAGCCCACCCACAAGAAAAGCTGCCCCAATAACATACTCTACTACTGTTAGGCCTTGTTCATTTCCAAGAAAAATCTTTATATGGCATAAGCTGCTTTTCATTGCGTCTCTCCAATTGTCATGTTGAATGTACTGTAGGATATATTATTAAATTACAGTACATCCATATACATAACTTATGAAATACTAGAAATGGTCGCTGATAATTTATCATCTAAATCACTACCCATATTACTGAATATGGCAGTTAAACCAGCAACAAGTAACCCTGCGCCTACAACATACTCGACAACGGTTAACCCTTCTTCATCTTGCATAAATGCTTTGCAGTTCGTAATAAATTTATTCATTATTTGGTCTCCTTCCAATGCAACTCCATTCCGATTGCTTTTTAAATCTAGATATTATTATCAATAACGGTTAGGACTTTTTTGTTATGTTCTTGCACTTTTCCGCACAACTTCTACTCTAACTATAAGAACGAATTTAATACTTTTGGTTTAAGAAAATAATTGGATACTTTATGCATATGGATGTGCAACGAACTGGCCACTGGCTAGGAAAATCTTTAACTCAATTACCTCACGACGTATTTGCTGAGCTGGATTTATATTTTGATTTAAAAGAGCATCATAGTGATGTCTCTATTCTCAGTGACCCCAACGTTCAGTTCTCTTTCTTTTTTTTAGATGAAGCGTCAAATTACCCACTTCTATTGGTGGCGCAAAAAATTGCCCAAAACTTAGGTAAAAATTTAATTATTTTGTATCAAGGAAGAGTAAATAAAGATCTATTGAATCATAGTGTTATCTATAGCCAGATATCAGTCGACAGTGATAATTTTAGCTCATGGCTCCAAGATTTTACCCTGAAGGTACATTTAAGTTTTGATTCACATCGAGAAGTACTAGAACAGGTAAAAGATGAGCCTTTAATCATAAAAAATAATGTCGGTAAAGAGATTATTAGTATTCTACGTTACGTGGAAGACAATCTAGATAAAGTGATCAAAGAAGATGATATTGCCAAAGAGTGTCATTATTCCGTTACTTATTTTTCTAAGTTATTTCATAAGGTTGTAGGTATTAGCTTTCGTGATTATGTCTGTAATAAAAGAATCAACAACGCAAAAAAAATGCTCATTTCAGATCGAAAAATCAAAATATCCTTTATTGCATATCAATGTGGTTACAAGGATGTCTCCTATTTTTCTCGCATTTTTAAAAAGAAAACAGGTATGAGTCCGGGTACTTTTAGGGCGAATCACTAATGAATTTATTTCTAACAGCGTTCATCGCTATAGCTATGATTTCTAGACATTAAACAGTAGATCCGCTTTTCCCTTGTGATGGTTACATGCTAGAATTAACAAGAAATTAACATAATAACAATATAATCGTTGCCAATAACATGGAGTTAGACAATGAATCAGCCTAACAAGTTAAGCACAACAACTTGCGCTCTCCCGCTACCAAATGAAATGATCTTGAAATGGGCACAGGAACGCCCTGATGAGGTCTATCTAAAGCAGATTATCAACCGTCAATTCGTCGAGTATACCTATTCAGACGTCGCAGAACAGGCACTTAAATTAGTCTCTGCTTTGCAAGATTTAGGTGCTAAACCCGGCGATAAGATAGCCCTCATATCAAAGAACTGTGCTGAGTGGTTTATCTGTGATCTCGCTATGATGCTAGGTGACTATGTCAGCGTCCCTATTTTCCCCACAGCAGGAGCAGATACTGTTGAGTACTGCTTAACCCATAGTGAAAGTAAAATTCTGCTTGCAGGAAAACTCGATGATGCAAAGGCCACCCAACAAGTCCTTGCGAACTTGCCTGATTTGATCAGTATTGCTCTGCCATATGATAGTGCTCCAAACTGTCAATACCAATTTAGTGAGCTAATGAAGCAACACGCTCCAAGTGAGTTTCGCCCGCTACATCATGATGACAAACTCATGTCGCTGGTTTATACATCTGGCACCTCAGGCGTCCCTAAAGGGGCAATGCTAACTTATGGAGCCTTTGCATGGTCCGTTCAGCAACTCATTAACCATATCGGCATTCAGCCTAATGACCGTTTGTTCTCATATTTACCTCTCGCTCATATTACTGAACGAGTCTATATCTTTGGGTCATCAATCATGGGAGGCGTTCAAACCGCATTCCCTGAGTCTCTTGATACCTTTATTGAAGATGTAAAAATGCAACGCCCTACACTGTTTATCTCAGTGCCGCGTTTATGGACTCTGTTCCAACAGCGTATCCAAGATAAACTGCCTCAACGTAAGCTGAATATTCTGATGAAGATCCCTTTCATTAATTCTATCATCAAGAAAAAACTGGCTGATGGATTAGGGCTTGATCAAGCTCGAGTACTTGGGTGTGGCTCAGCACCAGTATCTCCCGCGCTACTAGAGTGGTATGAGAGCATCGGTTTACATATCTCAGAAGCCTGGGGAATGACCGAGTCGTTTGCCTATAGCACGCTTAACTTCCCATACCGAGCAGAAAAGATTGGTACCGTTGGAAGCGCTGGCCCTGGAATCGAATTAAAAATTGCTGGTGATGATGAAATTATGGTTCGAGGCAATGGACTATTCTCTGGCTACTACAAAAATGACATCGCGACTAAAGAGTCATTTGATAATGAGGGTTGGTTGCATACCGGTGATATCGGGTCCATTGATAGCGAGGGCTATCTAACGATCAGAGGTCGTAAAAAAGACACCTTCAAAACAGCGAAAGGGAAGTTTGTAGCACCTGTTCCTATTGAGAATAAGCTCTTTGAATACAGCCGTGTCGAGATGATGTGCTTAATTGGTCTTGGTCTACCTGGCCCGATTTTACTTGTCGTTCCTCATGATTTCCCAAATTTTGATCGAGCTCGTTATGAAAAAACCTCTCGACGAGTTATCGAAAAAATGAATACCAAGCTCGCTTCGCATGAAAAAATTAAAGGCGTATTGATGATCAAGGAACCTTGGAGTATCGAAAATGGCGTTCTCACACCGACATTAAAAATTAAGCGTCATGTTTTGGAGCAGAAATACCATGAAATTGGTCATAACTGGCCAAAAGATAAGCTTGTTGTATGGGAAGAATAAAGTAGCGGCCGTCAAGATGCTGTTATACTAGACGCAATATTTATCAAGAGATAACAGCATGACACAAGCGAACAATCCATTACATGGCATTACTTTAGAAAAACTATTGACGGAACTCGTTGATCATTACGGTTGGGAAGAGTTGAGCCATATAGTGAATGTGAATTGCTTTAAGAGTAACCCAAGTATTAAATCGAGCTTAAAGTTTTTAAGAAAAACCGATTGGGCACGCGCTAAAGTTGAAAAGTTATATATTGACTTAAAACGCTAGTGACTAGAGCGATAAGACTCAGGCCGATACTTTAAGTCTCTTTGAAAGTGAAACTTGTATCCTGTTATCTCTCGCTCACTTTTTACTAAACGTCCCAAGAGCCACAAACCAATAACAAAAAGCCCCGCTAGTCAGACTAGCGGGGCTTTTTTAAGTTATTTTAAAGAAAAAGACTAATTACTTAGCTTCTTTCTCTGCTTTAACTTTAGCAATAACTTCTTCAGCAACGTTCATTGGACATGCTGCGTAGTGTGCGAATTCCATAGAGAATTGACCACGACCAGAAGTCATTGTACGTAGGTGACCGATGTAACCAAACATTTCTGAAAGAGGTACGTCAGCTTTAATACGAACACCAGTTACGCCAGCTTGTTGATCTTTGATCATGCCACGACGACGGTTAAGGTCACCGATAACATCACCAACGTGATCGTCTGGAGTGAACACGTCAACAGCCATGATAGGCTCAAGAAGTTGAGCACCAGCTTTAGGCATAGATTGACGGAATGCACCTTTCGCTGCGATTTCGAATGCGATTGCTGATGAATCGACTGCGTGGAAACCACCGTCGAATAGTTCAACTTCAACGTCTAGCGTTGGGAAGCCAGCAAGAACACCGTTCTCCATCATACCAGCGAAGCCTTTCTCTACTGCAGGCCAGAATTCTTTTGGTACGTTACCGCCAACAACAGAAGAAGAGAACTTGAAGCCAGAACCAGTTTCGCCTGGTTTGATACGGTAATCGATCTTACCGAACTGACCAGAACCACCAGATTGTTTCTTATGCGTGTAGCTATCTTCAATTGCTTGAGTAATAGTTTCACGGTAAGCAACTTGAGGAGCACCAACTGTAAGGTCAACACCGTAAGTACGCTTAAGGATATCAACTTTAATGTCTAGGTGAAGCTCACCCATACCTTTCAGGATAGTTTCGCCAGTTTCTTCGTCAGTCTCAACTTGGAAAGATGGATCTTCTGCAACCATTTTACCGATCGCGATACCCATTTTCTCAGAACCGCCTTTATCTTTTGGAGATACAGCGATAGAGATTACTGGAGTTGGGAAAACCATTGGCTCAAGTGTTACTGGGTGCTTAGGATCACATAGAGTGTGACCAGTTTGCACGTTCTTCATACCTACGATCGCAATGATGTCACCAGCTTGTGCGCTAGTTAGTTCGTTACGGTCATCAGCTTGCATCTCAACCATACGGCCAACACGCTCTGTTTTACCAGTGTAAGCATTAAGAATTGTGTCACCTTTGTTCAACTTACCTGAGTAAATACGAACGAAAGTTAGTGCACCAAAACGGTCATCCATGATTTTGAATGCTAGCGCTTTGAAAGTTTCATCAGCAGAAACGATAGCGTGATCGCCAGTCTCTTCGCCTTCTTCGTTCATTAGAGGTTGTGGATCAACTTCAGTTGGAGCAGGTAGGTAATCTACAACTGCGTCAAGAACGATTTGAACACCTTTGTTCTTAAATGCAGAACCACAGAATGTTGGGAAGAATGCAAGGTCACGAGTACCTTTACGGATACAACGTTTGATATCTTCGATAGAAGGCTCTTCACCTTCCATGTAAGCTTCCATAAGGTCATCGTCTTGCTCAACAGCAGTTTCGATTAGCTCTTCACGGTAAGCTTCAACGTCATCAACCATGTCCGCAGGAACATCTTTGATTTCGTAGTTTTCAGGAAGACCAGTGTCATCCCAAACGTATGCTTTACGGCTTAGAAGGTCTACAACACCAACGAAGTCATCTTCGCGGCCAATTGGTAGAACCATAACTAGAGGAGTTGCACCTAGAACGTTTTTAACTTGGTCAACAACGTTGTAGAAATCTGCACCCATACGGTCTAGTTTGTTAACGAAGATCAGACGAGATACTTCTGATTCGTTAGCGTAACGCCAGTTAGTTTCTGATTGAGGTTCAACACCACCAGAACCACAGAATACACCGATACCGCCATCAAGTACTTTAAGTGAACGGTATACTTCAACTGTGAAGTCAACGTGTCCAGGAGTATCGATAACGTTTAAACGGTGATCATTCCAGAAACAGCTTACTGCTGCTGATTGGATAGTAATTCCGCGCTCAGCTTCCTGTTCCATGAAATCGGTAGTCGATTCACCATCATGAACTTCACCAGTTTTGTGGATCTGGCCAGTAAGTTTAAGGATACGCTCAGTTGTAGTGGTTTTACCCGCATCAACGTGCGCGAAAATACCAATGTTTCTGTATTTTGATAAATCAGTCATCGTTTTACTCTGTTAATAGGATATAAAATGCGCGCAGAGTATATCACAATCTGTGAAGACTGATAGCTTTGCGTGCATTTGAGATTAAAAAACTTTCACTTTACTGCATAAAGCAAAAGAGCCATTGACTTAAAAAAAATAAGCAATTGATTTTTAAGGGATTGTTATTTATATAAAAGTCATTAATTTACTTGAATCATTGCTGCATATTTACATAAGTTACAATTCATCGAAAGCGTTAATTGCATCCGATAATTTTTTAACACCATGGATCTGCATACCTTCAACGCCACCTTTTGGCATATTAGCAAAAGGAACGATTGCTTTAGTGAAACCGTGTTTTGCTGCTTCCATTAAACGTTCTTGCCCACTAGGCACAGGGCGGATCTCCCCCGCCAAACCGACTTCACCAAAAACAACCACATCTTTAGGTAGCGCTCTGTCTTTAAAGCTAGACAGTAATGCTATGACTAACGCTAAATCAGCACTTGTTTCTGTTACTTTAACACCCCCGACCACGTTGACAAAGACATCTTGGTCAGCCATTTGAAGTCCACCATGTTTATGCAACACCGCCAAAAGAAGTGACAATCGGTTTTGATCTAACCCCACCGCAATTCGTCTCGGGTTAGAGAGCTGTGAATAATCCACTAACGCTTGAATTTCAACGAGTAACGGGCGAGTACCTTCCCATACAACCATCACAGAGCTTCCAGAGGTCTGTTCTTCACCTCGTGATAAAAATATAGCGGAAGGGTTCGTTACTTCTTTTAAACCTTGACCTGTCATTGCAAACACGCCTAGCTCATTCACCGCACCAAAACGGTTTTTATGACTGCGTAATGTTCTAAAACGGCTATCAGCGCTACCATCAAGTAATACAGAACAGTCAATAATATGTTCTAGCACTTTTGGCCCAGCCAGTGTTCCATCTTTTGTTACGTGCCCAACCAGAAAAACGGCCACATTATTTTGCTTGGCGTAACGAGTTAGTGCTGTCGCAGACTCTCTGACTTGAGCAACACTACCTGGTGATGATTGAACATCGGCCACGTGCATCACTTGGATCGAGTCGATCACCATTATTTTAGGTTGTTCTTTTTCAGCGATCTGACAAATTTTGTCTACATTAGTTTCCGAAAGCATCTTCAAATGCTCTTTTGGAAGCCCTAACCGAGAGGCTCGCATCGCCACTTGCTGAAGTGACTCTTCACCCGTTACATATAACGTCGGCATTTCAGCAGCAAGTCGGCACATTGTTTGTAAAAGTAATGTTGATTTACCTGCGCCAGGGTTACCACCAATAAGGATAGCAGCGCCTGGTACAATTCCGCCACCGAGTACTCGATCAAATTCTTTAAAACTACTCGAAAAACGAGGCACCTCTTGGAGATCTATCTCTGATAACGTTTGAATTTGAGCTTCAGTTACCGCACCTGCATAACCCGATAATCGCTCATTTCTTGCGACTTGAGGGGATGCGGCAAGTCGCACTTCCGTTATCGTATTCCATGAACCACATGCATTACACTGACCTTGCCAACGCGGAAAATCCGCTCCACAATCATTGCATACATACGCTCGTTTTGCTTTTGCCATGTTACCTCTAATTTCTCTTCCAACTATATAAACAAAAATGGTCAATATAGGTTAATATTTAGTTGAGCAGGTGTAACTCATCGCTAAAGTTCTAAGGCAATCCGCCGATGTTCTATATGACAAACTCACTCTAACAGAAAAGTATGCAGCAATCTGAAATTCTCTCACTAACAGAACGGCTAATCTCCACTTATCACGCCGACGATTTTGACTATGTCTTATCTCAAGTCACAAATGGAGAGCCTCCATCCGTAAAACTCTTAGTTAAGATGGAGTTGAACCGAATTATGGCCCCTTGTTCGAAGAAAATTGATCTTCGCGGCAAAGTTCAGGGTGAATGCAGAGAATATGAGTTAGATGGAATACAGCATTGGCTCGATGATGTTGCCTTTAATGCTTACCATAAAAATACCAGACGCTTCGGAAGTTACACTGAAGGGGTTTGGGAGGCGTTAAATAATACGAAAAATAATTTTAGGGTATTGAATCAACAGCCCAACGCTAAACAATCAAAAAGTATTACTAACCCTGATAGTCCATATGAAGCAGAGCCTATTCACTTAGGTTACAGCCTCAAGCGCCAAGAAAACCGATTAAAAGTCTTCTCTCAAGTTAAAATTGAGCTACCAAAATCCCAAGTTATACACGGTTTGAGTGTTGATTTATCGGGTTCCGGTGCTCGCTTTAAAGTGCCTAGCGCATTTGACTATAACTTGGGACAAGAAATTGCGGTGACTTTCACGGAACTAATGAAACAGTCCGAAGTGGTTGGAATAGATAAACCTATCGTATACCGAATTTTAGGCATTGATGATTCACACGAAAATGACGCGATAAAGTTCTTACGCACAATGCGTTTAACTGAAACAGATATCGTTAATCAAGTGATCACTGAATCGTTAACAAGCAATAGCAAAAAAACTCGTCATGATAATCAAGATAAAATCATCCAAGCAAGAACCCGTGGTTATGAACACGCCTATTTGAAACACACTGGGAATCTACCGCTATTTTTCAGCGGCAGTGAACTCAAACTGGCGCTGCTCACCGATAATAATCAACCACTATGGCAGTATTGGCATGATGAGCGAAACCAACAAGCATTCGGAACATTATTTAATTCTGAACGAATGGATCTATTGACGAGACCGGGGTTAAAGGGATCAAGTAACGTCATCTACTCTTTTACCCATACTCATCAAAATAAGACGCTTTTTTACTCAATGATGCTCCCAGAAGCGAGCAGAGAACAAAGGCAACTCTTCTGGCACATCGGAGCGAAAAGACCGAGCTGGAAAGCCTTTCGACTTTCAATATTTGAGCTTTCAGAAGAAGAGAGTCAATCGTTAGCGCAGCATTCAACTGAACTGAACGATAGTTCACAAGGGCTCACTCACTGCGGCATCTTACAAGAGATAGGCAACGAGCAGTCTAGTTCAGATTATCTACTAACGGAACGCCCTCGCCTGGCCAGTAATGAACTCAACCAATTCCGTCATTCAAGACAGATCCTTGGTCAACCAAAAGCTATCTTTTTTGATGCTCAAGGACGACGAAAAGAGCCTCGTTATCAGTTTAAGTCACCTGTGGAGATCACCACATCAGACGCCTTACCATTCACAGGCCACTCCATTGATATTTCAAAACATGGTATCAGCCTAATTCTAGATACCGCTGCTCCACTTAAGGCTGGTGACTCTCTTTCTGTCAATCTTAAAGAGCTACAGTTGTACGATAAATCGCTTCCGCTGGGAGAGGTTCCGTATCAAGTGATTCGTATCAGCCCAAATGCAAGGTGTGTACAACTGGCTATTGAAAATACGAGTCGAACGACTAAAACCATTGCCTTTTTCAATAGTATTATTGAGCACAATAAAGACAAATTAAAAGAGGTACACGAGCTATTGGCTAGCAACAGTTTACTTGAAAGCCTACATAACTCATTACTCAATAAAATAGTCAGCTCGCCTATTTTTATCGATAAGCATGATTCGAATTTAAGAACTAAGGTTATAGGGGTGAATTACCCACTCCCGAACCATTTAGTACTACTTGCAAAATTGGGCCATGAGGAGTGCTTATCACTAGAGCCTATATTTAAAGGGCGCAGTAATTCCCTACTGGCAACTCCCCTCAAGAGAATTGAAGGCGCAGAGCTGC
Source organism: Vibrio genomosp. F6 (assembly GCF_005146325.1). Classification (NCBI taxonomy): domain Bacteria; kingdom Pseudomonadati; phylum Pseudomonadota; class Gammaproteobacteria; order Vibrionales; family Vibrionaceae; genus Vibrio; species Vibrio genomosp. F6. Next base: position 172,904 of record NZ_SYUT01000031.1, read on the forward strand.
AGTATCATGAAGTGTATATTGCAGCGATTAAATTTGGTGGAAAGCTTCAATCGATTCATACCAAATTATCTGATGATTTTAAGCACGCTAGAGAACGAATCGATTTCATCAAAAAAGCCAAAGAGATGGGAGAAGTTTATGTGCTTCGGATCTCAGGCGCACCGGTGTTTAACTCAACTACTTCACTGCTTCAATATGACATTGATGAGCTAACCCAAGTGAGTATCCATGACGCAGGAAAACTGGATAAAGAGATCCGTTCGATCATTGGCTATGGTGAAATTGTTGATATCACCGAGGAAGTAATGATACGCCTAGAACTCACTTAAACAGAACGAAAAAGAGTGGCTGCAATGCCACTCTTTGTTCTTCCGTTTTTAAACTTTTAACTTTTAACTTTTAACTTTTAGAAAAATCAAAATCCGCTAGGGTTTACTCTTCCAACTGATTTTTTTCTGTACCGCTAATTTTGCCGATAAAATACATAGCACACCACCTAAACCAGAGAAGCGAACTGCGGTTTGCGCTCGTTCTTCCACTTTAGGTTTTGCATGATAAGCGACCCCTAAGCCTGCGATATCCATCATCACTAAGTCATTTGCGCCGTCACCAACAGCAACGGTGTTGTGTACTTCTACATTATATTTATCAGCAAGTTCCAACAAGATATCCGCTTTCGTTGTTGCCGATACAACATCCCCCAGCACTTGTCCGGTTAATTTTCCATCGATGATTTCCAATGTATTAGACTGAGCGTGATCCAAATCTAGGCTATCTTTCAAATAATCGGAAAAATAGGTAAAGCCCCCTGATGCAATAGCGGTTTTCCAACCTAATGCACTGAGTGTATTAACCAGCTCTTCAAGATCAGGCATCAATGGGAGAGTTGATCTCACCTGTTCTAGAATGGATTCATCTGCACCTTTCAACGCTGCCACTCTTTGGCGTAAACTCTGTTCAAAGTCGAGTTCACCTTGCATGGCTCGCTCTGTCACTTCAGAAACAAGCTCTCCCACACCCGCCAGTTTGGCGATCTCATCAATGCACTCAATCTGTATTGCGGTTGAGTCCATATCCATGACGATCAATCCAGGTTTTGATAGATCTGGAACTTCACTTAAGTTGGCATAATCGAGCTCTAAAGCATGAAGCACTTGTTTGTGCTGCTCGGTTAATGCTCCTGACATCAAGGCAACCTCATAATGGCCGACCTTCCATGTATCTAAGATAATATGCTCGATCCCTGTATGTTCATCTATCTCATCAAAACATTCAGGAGATAAAAACTCTCCGAAAACGATCCATGTCGCCTTTGCTCGGGCGAGTTGTGATGTTTTTATTGTCTCAGGTAAACGAGTCAGTAACGAGGTGTGCCTCTTTATTGGCAAAATCTTTAACGCTTCCATGTATATGATTCCTAATTGGCCTCCTAAGACGTTAACCTATTGCAATTTAAAAACGCAAGTCTCAATATGGATGAAATGTAAATTTGTTTCCATGGGACCCAAATGGACGTATCAAAAATTGACGGTTCGTTATTTTCTCTGAGAAATGCATTTCGTATTCTCATTTTGGCGCTTTTGGTCGTCATGTTTATTACAACAATCAAAAATAGTGTTGTGATCAGTAAAGGTAATGAAAAAATTCAGTCTCGACAGCTTGAGACATTAACTAAAGTCCTGATCTCCCAAGCCGCACTTTCGGCTAGCGAGATGATCACACAGCAAGATCAGGAACGACTACTAAAATTAACCAACCAACTTTCTCAAGATCGCTTAGTGTTTGATGCCACGATTTATGACGCGGAGGGGGTTCGGCTCGCTTCAAGTGATAAAGCGCTGACGGCTCGTGAGGTTTTAGGGCTTGATACGCCTCTTTCAACCGCAAGTATTGGCAGGCAGCAGTTGTTAGAACCGGTGTTTAACGATGGTAATATCATTGGTTTTGTGAGGATCACATTCGAAACGGGTAAAGTAACGGCTATTTCTGATCACCATTATCGAAAAAGTGATCGTTACATGTATCTAATGCTGATGATGAGCTTCCTCAGTGGCATGCTCATTGTGGCTATCTTACGAAGAAAGCCAAGAGATAAAGGGGAAAACTTACTGTTAAAAAATGTAGGTTAACCTCTTAATTTTTCTCTGCCAAATACAAAAAAACCTCGCACTTACGTTAAATGCGAGGTTTTTTATTCATAATAGAACGTTAGATTAATCTTTATCGCCTAGCAATACTGAATCTAATGCAACTTCCATCATGTCATTAAACGTTGTCGCACGTTCGTCTGAAGTCGTCTGTTCGCCTGTTTTAATATGATCTGAAACCGTACAGATAGTCAGAGCTTTTGCGCCATATTCAGCAGCAACGCCGTAGATACCAGCCGCTTCCATCTCTACGCCTACGATTCCGTATTTGTCCATCACATCAAACATTTCTGGATCTGGAGTATAAAAAAGTTCAGCAGAGAATAGGTTGCCAACTTTCACATCGATACCACGAGCTTTAGCTGCATCTTCAGCATTACGAACCATTTTATAATCCGCAATTGCAGCGAAATCATGGCCTTTAAAGCGAATACGGTTCACTTTAGAGTCTGTACATGCACCCATGCCAATCACAACATCACGAACTTTAATGTCTTCGCTAACCGCGCCACAGCTACCCACACGAATAATTTTCTTCACACCAAAATCTTTGATCAATTCAGTGGCGTAGATAGAGCAAGATGGGATACCCATTCCGTGCCCCATTACAGAAATCTTACGACCTTTGTATGTGCCAGTGTAGCCAAACATGTTACGAACATCACATACTTGAACAACATCATCTAGGAATGTATCTGCAATGTATTTAGCACGGATAGGGTCACCAGGCATCAATACAACATCAGCAAAGTCGCCCATTTCAGCATTAATATGTGGAGTAGCCATTAACGTTATCCTCTGTTTCAAGTTTCAATTGAATATACGAATAAGCACCAAATATGCCTATTCGTATATAAAAAGGGACGCTATTGCGCCCCTATTTCATTATTGCTTATAGAAAGCTTTTTCCGTAATCCATATCAGAAGTACCAAAGTACTCTGCTAGGCTTTGGCCGATATCAGCGAAAGTACTACGGTGACCTAATGAACCTGCTGGTAGTTTTGGTCCGTAAGCTAATACTGGAATAAACTCACGAGTATGGTCAGTACCAGGCCAAGTAGGATCACAACCGTGGTCTGCTGTTAGAATCACGATATCATCTTCACCCATCATCTCTAAGATTTCAGGTAAACGGTTATCGAAATACTCTAGAGCTGCAGCATAACCCGCAACATCACGACGGTGACCATAAGCTGAATCGAAATCAACAAAGTTAGTGAATACGATTGTGTTGTCTTCTGCTGCTGTAATCGCTTCTTTCGTTGCTTCGAATAGAGCAGGGATACCTGTCGCTTTCGTTTTCTTAGAAATACCGCAACCTGCGTAGATATCAGAGATCTTACCAATTGAGTGTACTTGTCCGCCTTTCTCATCAACGAGTTTTTGTAAAACCGTTGCTGCAGGTGGCTCAACAGAAAGATCACGACGGTTACCCGTACGTTCGAATTGACCTTTACCAGCACCAATAAACGGACGAGCGATAACACGACCGATGTTGTAGTCTGCTAGTTCTTCACGAGCAATCTGACAAAGGTCTAATAGGTTTTGCAGGCCGAATGTCTCTTCATGACAAGCGATCTGGAAAACAGAGTCTGCTGAAGTGTAGAAGATTGGTAAGCCAGTCTTCATGTGTTCTTCACCTAGGTTATCTAGGATTTCTGTACCCGATGAGTGACAGTTACCTAGGAAACCAGGTAGGTTTGCGCGCTTAAGAATGCTATCTGTCAGCTCTTTCGGGAAGCTGTTTTCTTTATCTGTAAAGTAGCCCCAATCAAACAGTACTGGAACACCTGCGATTTCCCAGTGACCTGAAGGCGTATCTTTACCAGAAGAAAGTTCAGCCGCATGGCCGTAAGCACCAATGATCTCAGCATTCGCATCAAGACCAGGAGCAAATTCACCCGTTGCTTCTTTATGTGCCATAGCCAAACCTAGTTTAGATAGGTTAGGTAGCTTTAATGGACCTTTGCGATCTGCATTATCAGCTTTACCTTGCGCACAATGAGCGGCGATATGACCTAGAGTATCAGAACCTACATCGCCGAATTTTTCTGCATCAGGTGCTTCGCCAATACCGAATGAATCTAAAACTAAAATAAATGCTCTTTTCATTGCTCTCTCCACCAAATGTTATACGTCTTCAGAACGAATCTGACGGTACACATCTGGAGTTGCTTCGTAAGTGCCACCCACAACAATAGCACTTTGCAGCGCTTTCGCCGCTTCTTGCCATTGCTCTTCTGTGCGGGCATGAATAATTGCTAGTGGCTTATCACTGCTTGCTGTTTCGCCTAAACGAATGAACCCATCAAAGCCTACTGCATAATCGATGCTGTCTGTAGCCACGCGACGACCGCCGCCCATTCCTACAACAGCCATACCAATTGCACGCGTATCCATTGCTGAAACAATGCCACTTTCAAGTGCGTACACTGGTTTAATAATTTCTGCTTTCTCTAGGTAGTTATCGTAGTTTTCTACGAAGTCTGCTGGGCCACCAAGGCCTGCAACCATTTTACCAAAGCACTCTGCCGCTTTTCCGTTATCCAGAACTTCCATCAGTTTAGCGCGAGCTTCATCTGAATCTTTTGCAAGATTACCCAGCACTAACATTTCAGCACATGATGCTAAAGTGATGTTAAGAAGACGAGGGTTACGGTATTCACCAGTTAAGAATTGAACCGCTTCACGAACTTCAACAGCATTACCTGCAGAAGACGCTAACACTTGGTTCATATCCGTTAGAATTGCCGTTGTCTTGGTGCCAGCACCATTTGCAACCGCTACAATAGAACGAGCAAGATCTTCAGAGGCTTCATAAGTTGGCATGAATGCGCCTGAACCTACTTTTACATCCATTACTAGCGAATCAAGACCTGCTGCCAATTTCTTAGAAAGAATTGAAGCTGTGATAAGTGAGATGTTATCAACAGTCGCTGTAATATCACGAGTCGCGTAAACACGTTTATCAGCAGGGGCTAGATCACCTGTTTGACCAATAATAGCCACACCCGCGTCTTTGGTTACTTGTCCAAATACGTCGTTAGTTGGTGTGATATTGTAACCAGGAATTGATTCTAGTTTATCAAGAGTACCACCAGTGTGACCAAGGCCTCGGCCAGAGATCATTGGTACAAAACCACCACATGCTGCCACCATAGGGCCAAGCATTAGAGAAGTTACGTCACCAACACCACCAGTAGAATGTTTATCGACAATTGGACCACCAAAATTCATGTGAGACCAATCGATAACCATGCCTGAATCACGCATTGCACAGGTAAGTGCGATACGTTCTGGCATCGTCATTTCATTGAAAAAGATCGCCATTGCGAATGCAGCGATTTGGCCTTCAGATACAGTATTCTTTGCAACACCTTGAATGAAGAAGTTGATTTCTTCAGTAGTAAGAACTTCGTTGTCGCGTTTTTTACGGATGATTTCTTGTGGTAAATACATTAGTGCCTCCCCGACTCTTTGCTAGAGTTTTGGGTTTGTAGGATAAGAGACAAGATGGAGTGACAATGATTCATCACTCACTCCATCTTAGTTAGAATTAAGGATTAGTAAGCTGCAGGATCTGCAGTTTCGTCCGTCACTTCTAATGTATTCAGTAGGTTTGTTAGTAGGCTTGAAGCACCAAAACGGTAGTGCATGTTATCAGCCCACTCACCACCAAGAAGCTCATCAGCCATACCTAGGTATAGCGCAGCATCTTCAGCAGTACGAACACCACCAGCAGGTTTGAAACCAACTGTTTTTGCTACGCCCATGTCACGAATAACTTCTAGCATCATGCGTGCGTATTCTGGTGTTGCATTTTCAGGCACTTTACCTGTTGAAGTTTTAATGAAGTTAGCACCTGCTTCGATACAGATTTTAGATGCTTTCTTGATTAATGCTTCTTCTTTTAGTTCACCTGTTTCGATGATCACTTTAAGCGTGATATCACCACATGCTTCTTTACATTGCTTAACAAGCTCAAAACCGACTTCTTCGTTACCAGCCATTAGGGCACGGTATGGGAATACTACGTCAACTTCATCTGCACCGTAAGCAACAGCAGCTTTTGTTTCCGCAACCGCGATAGCGATATCATCGTTACCGTGTGGGAAGTTTGTTACCGTTGCAATACGTACTTCTGGTGTACCTTGCTCGCGTAGTGTTTTCTTTGCAATAGGAATAAAGCGAGGGTAGATACAGATTGCAGCGGTGTTACCTACTGCAGTTTTCGCGTCATGACATAACGAAATCACTTTTGCATCAGTGTCGTCGTCATTCAACGTAGTTAGGTCCATAAGTTTTAGTGCACGTAGAGCTGCTGCTTTTAAATCGCTCATTTCTATCTCCGATCAATATATTCAAATAGTCAACTACCTTGCCCCTACCTAGTATAGATAGGAATAATAATTTTGCTCAGTAGTCACAAATGAACGGACTTGGTTCCCTGAAGACTTGATAACACACCCCGTATTATCAATTGCTATCCTTGTCACCGCACAGTACCAGTTTGGTCTATGGCACAACAATTCAGTCATGTTGTGTCTAACATGTATAAGTTTAGCTATATTCCTAGGCTAATTAAAGCGCTTAAGCCAACAAGAGAATCCTATCTCTATGCTTTATACATTATAGATTTTTATAAAAAAATGTAGTGCTCCTTAGAACGCAAACGGTTTGTATCTCAAAATACTTTAGAAAAGCCCCCTATTTAACCAAATCTGTAGAAAACAAACGCTTCCTAATTCTGTCAAATAGGTGTGGCTCTCTTCTTCCGTTTTTACAAAAAAAAAGCCCCGCAGCAATTTCTTGCTACGGGGCTCTATTTAAATGGCGTCTATATAGTTATTGATTAACTAAACTATATGGACTTAAAAAGCCATAAGTGTAATGAAGAAACCAGCAATTGTTGCAGCCATTAGGTTAGATAGAGTACCTGCTGCTACCGCTTTCACACCCATCTTAGCGATGTCGTGACGACGGTTAGGAGCAATACCACCTAGACCACCTAGTAGAATCGCAATAGAAGAAAGGTTTGCGAAACCACATAGAGCGAACGAGATAATTGCTTGAGTTTTCTCAGACATTACTTTACCAGTCTCTGCTACTAGTTGAGCGTTATCGCCAACGTAAGGAACAAAGTTTAGGTATGCAACGAATTCGTTAACTACCGTTTTCTGACCAATGAAAGTACCAGCGATTGTCGCTTCTTCCCATGGAACACCGATAACGAATGCTAGAGGTGCGAAGATCCAACCTAGAATAAGTTCTAGAGTTAGCTCAGGCATACCAATCCAACCACCGATGCCGCCCAACATACCGTTGATTAGCGCGATTAGACCGATGAATGCTAGTAGCATTGCACCAACGTTAAGAGCAAGTTGAAGACCAACAGAAGCACCGCCAGCAGCTGCATCGATAACGTTAGCAGGCTTGTCGTCGCCACCGTCGATGTCAGTACCTAGGTTCTCATCTGGAGTGTCAGTTTCAGGCTTGATGATTTTAGCAAACAGTAGACCACCAGGTGCAGCCATGAATGATGCCGCTACAAGGTACTCTAGTGGAACACCCATTGAAGCGTAACCAGCAAGTACACCACCAGCAACAGAAGCTAGACCACCACACATTACTGCGAATAGTTCAGACTGTGTCATTTTTGGAACAAACGGACGCACAACAAGAGGTGCTTCAGTTTGACCAACGAAGATGTTAGCCGCAGCAGACATAGATTCCGCACGAGACGTACCTAATGCTTTTTGCAGACCGCCACCAAGAACTTTGATTACTATTTGCATCGCACCAATGTAGTAAAGTACAGAGATAAGTGCAGAGAAGAAAATCAGCGTTGGTAGAACTTGGAACGCGAAGATGAATCCGATACCGTCAACTGAGAAGTTAACTAGGCTACCAAATAGGAAACCTGTACCGTCTTTACCGTAATCGATCACGTTTGCAACACCAGCAGAGAAACCTGCTAGAAGATCGCGACCCCAAGGTACATAAAGAACGAATGCACCGATGAAAAATTGGATAGCAAAAGCGCCACCCACTGTTCTGATATTGATAGCTTTGCGGTTATCTGATAGTAGGACTGCAATTGCAATTAAAACTACCATGCCGACTAGGCTCATAAACAGGCTCATAGTTTATGACTTCCTTATAAGTTGTGTATTGGCGTGTAACAAAATGGAACTAAAAAGCGGGGGCAATTATACTCACGCCCTCAGAAATAAAGTAATGCCGACCTCACACTTTCTTATAAGATTCATAAGTCATTCACCCGCATATGTGACAAAGATCACCAATAAGTGATAACTTTCTCATCAAGGGAACATTTTGTTTCGATTTTATTCACACATAGCAAAGAGAGAATGGCTATTTTCCCACACTTGAGAAGCAACCGTTTGCTCTGTCTCTTTTCTAATCAAAACCAACTCATCAAAAATGTTAATCACGTTTTTAGGGTGGTTTGCACGGCCTTGACACCCATTTATTGGCATATCTGGAGCATCCGTTTCTAGTACCAGTGAGGTTAATGGTAAGCATGCAATCGCTTGCCTAGTTTTATTCGCTCGAGGATATGTAATGACACCGCCAACGCCGATATAGAACCCTAACGCGACAAAATTCATCGCTTGCTGATAGCTTCCAGAAAAGCCGTGCAGTACACCTCCTTTCTCTGGTCTATGCTTCTTCAGTAGCTGAATCATTCTATTGTGAGCTTTTCGACAATGGAGAATAAGCGGTAATTTCATTAAGTTTGCCAGCTGGATTTGACGGATAAAAAACGCTTCTTGCTGTTGAGGATCAATATCAATGGCGAAATCTAAACCGCACTCTCCTATCGCCACGCATTTTGTCGGTGACACCTGCAACTCTCTCTCTAGCTCATCTATATCTTCTATTAAATAGTCATTCAAAAAGTAAGGATGAAAACCTAAGGCATAGCTGATCTCATCATGTTGTATAGATAAGCGCTGAATCTCTGCCCAATTCTTCATTCCAATAGACGGAATGAGAATTTTCTCTACGCCTTGGTTTTTAGCCGCTTCAAGTTCATCACTAAAATGCTGTCGGTAGGGTTCAAAATCAAAATGGCAGTGAGTGTCAAATAGCCGAATCGAATCATTCATTCGTTCGTTGACTCTCTTTTCATTGATTCTTCATTATTTTCACGTTTTTGCTCCTCTTTATATGGAACACAACTGCGTCTTTGCTCTGGAGTTAATCCCATAGATTGACACCAAAGATCATAACGAGCCACCCACCCTCGTAGCCATTTGATCATATTACTCCTCCGTGTAGCATGGTTATTTGGCACTCAGTTATACAGGCTCAGCTATAAAGGATCAGTCATAAGAACTCGGTAATCAGAGCGTATGAATAGAAATAAATGCCAAAGTATAAAAGATTAGATTGAACGCATAAAAAACGCCTATTGATTTAACAATAGGCGTTTTACATGTTCGAACCAATAATTATCGCTAACTATCGATCAAATCAGATTAGTGTTCACGAGTCGCTCTAAACTGAACGTCAGGGAAACGTTCTGACGCAAGGTTAAGGTTCACCATCGTTGGAGCAACATAAGATAGGTTATCGCCACCATCCAATGCTAAATTACTTTGGTTCTTACGCTTAAACTCTTCAAGCATCTTAGCATCACTACACTCAATCCAACGCGCTGTTGCAACGTTGACACCTTCGTAGATAGCTTCAACGTTATATTCCGCTTTCAAACGAGCCACAACAACATCAAACTGAAGAACACCAACCGCGCCCACAATAAGATCGTTATTTTGCAGTGGACGGAATACCTGTACCGCGCCCTCTTCCGAAAGTTGAACTAAACCTTTCAATAGCTGTTTCTGCTTTAGAGGATCTCTTAAGCGAATACGACGGAACAATTCAGGGGCGAAATTCGGAATACCTGCAAACTTCAAATTTTCGCCTTGCGTGAAAGTATCACCAATTTGAATCGTGCCGTGGTTGTGTAAACCAATGATATCACCCGCATACGCTGTTTCAGCACGAGTACGATCACCTGCCATGAAGGTTACCGCATCAGAAATACTGACATTTTTACCGGTACGAACATGGTTCATCTTCATACCTTGGTTGTAAGTTCCCGATACGATACGCATGAAAGCAATGCGGTCACGGTGTTTTGGATCCATATTCGCTTGAATTTTAAATACAAAACCAGAGAATTTTTCCTCGGTTGCCACAACATCACGCTCATTTGCTTTGCGAGTTTGTGGGGCAGGTGCCCATTCCGTTAGGCCATCCAACATATGGTCAACACCAAAGTTACCTAATGCAGTACCGAAGTAAACAGGCGTTAACTCACCAGCAAGGAAAAGCTCGTGATCAAACTCAGGACATGCACCAATAACAAGTTCTAGTTCATCACGTACACTTGCAGCAAGATCTTCACCGACAGCAATATCAAGCTCAGGGTTATCTAGACCTTTAATGATACGAACGTCTTGGATCTCATGACCGTGGCCTGATTCATATAAGATCGTCTCATCGCGATGAATGTGATACACACCTTTAAACTCTTTACCACAACCGATAGGCCATGAGATAGGTGCACAGGCCATGCCTAATTCGCTTTCGACTTCATCTAACACTTCCATTGGATCACGAACATCGCGGTCCAATTTGTTCATGAACGTCACGATAGGCGTATCACGTAGGCGAGTAACTTCCATTAATTTACGCGTACGATCTTCGACACCTTTAGCGGCATCAATAACCATCAAGCACGAATCAACGGCAGTCAATGTACGGTAAGTATCTTCCGAGAAATCTTCGTGTCCAGGAGTATCAAGTAGGTTAACGAGGCAGTCGTTGTAAGGAAACTGCATCACAGAGGTAGTAACCGAAATACCACGCTCTTTTTCCATCTCCATCCAGTCGGATTTAGCGTGTTGGTTAGAGCCACGACCTTTTACCGTACCCGCTTTTTGAATAGCGTTTCCGAATAAGAGTACTTTTTCAGTAATAGTGGTTTTACCCGCATCCGGGTGCGAGATAATAGCGAAGGTTCTACGTTTAGACACTTCACCGATAAACGGAGTATTTGACATTAATGTAATCTTCTTTGGGCTAACATGTATCCATCAGGGCAGATTGCACTCTGGATTAGCGATATGAATCAATTTTGCGCGTATTTTCCCCTATATTTGCGTTCGGGGCAAATTTGTCTGCATTCACAATAAAAAGCGGTAAACCACGTGGTATCATGCCCTAGATAACAAAATCTTCAAGAAAACAAATAACCTATAAAAATATAGATGAAATTGAGCTATAACTTAATAAGTGATGAGATTGAGTTGGGTATACCTTGAAAGCAAAAAAAGTACATTCTCTGGCATTTAAACAAGCAAAAACCGTCTTTTTAGTCTCAGTCGTTTTGGGGCTGTTTTTTAGTTTCTATTACATTTTAGTCGATTTGCACCAAGAGCAACAACGCATCGAAGAGCACTACCAATTCAAATTGCTCCAGAACTACTCTAACGCAAGCCAAGCCGCCTACCACTTAAATCATCTCTTAGCAGAACAAGTGGCGTCCAGCCTTATGATGGATCCTGCCATTTTTAATGTAAAAATTATTGACGATTTTGGCGATATTCTCACAATCAAAGATAAACAAGTCGTCAGCCAGGGTAGCCTTTCGGAACTCTTGTCTGATTATTTAACCCCGACCTCAACCCATTACATAACGGCATTACATCAGCCAAACTCTGAGGTTATCGTCGGCTCACTTAGTTTCTCAATTAATGGCACGAGCATCGCACAAGACTTCATCGCAAAATCCTCACGAATCTTACTTTTCGATTTAATCCGAAACGTGCTTCTAACCATTATCCTACTGATTTTTTTCTACTATAAATTGTCGAAACCTATCGTAACTCTCATTGAATGGGTTCAATCTCTGCAGGATAAAAACAAGGCTCAACCGCTGCCAACAAAAGACAGAAATGATGAGCTGAGCCGCCTCGCGACGTCATTCCATGATTTATGGCAAGACAGAGAAAAAGCAGAAGGCAAGCTCAATCAACTCGCATACTATGATTCATTAACAGGATTAGCGAATCGTAGCTTGTTACTTCAAACTCTAAGCTCAACCATTACCGATTCCGCAAAAACGCGTACCAGCGGCGTACTGTTTTATCTTGATTTAGACCGCTTCAAAACCATCAATGACTCATTAGGTCATACGATTGGGGATCATTTAATCAAAGCCATTGCACTTCGTATTGATGCTTGGCTAAAGCCCGGCTACGTTGCGGCGAGAATTGGTGGTGATGAATTTGCCATCTTAGTCCCTGGCCTCACTTCAAAAGAAGCAACCAATGTCGCCAAACAGTTACTTTCTCTGATCTCCAACCCGTACTCAATCGACGATCATCAACTCTATTGTACCGTGAGTATCGGAATATCGGTTTTCCCTTCCGTCGATAGCACCAGTATTGATGTGTTAAGGCAAGCCGACACTGCGCTATACCGAGCGAAAGTCGCGGGTAGAAACAATTACATGTTCTATGAGCCAGAGATGCAGGCGCAGGTAGAATCCTTTTTGGAGATTGAGAAAGGGCTACATGAGGCGCTAAACAAGCATCAACTGGAGCTTTACTACCAACCGCAAGTCAATCAACATCAGCAGATCATTGGCGTAGAAGCACTCATTCGTTGGAATCACCCAGAAAAAGGGGTACTCCCTCCCGGGATATTCATGCCGATTGCCGAAGAGACAGGGCAAATTTTACAAATTGGCGACTGGATCATTGAGCAGGCTTGTTACCAATATGCCGCATGGAAAAAAGAAGGGGTTCTACCTCCAACATTTAAGCGCCTAGCCATCAACATCAGTCCGCTCCAATTCTCACAAGAATCATTTGTCGATCATATCTTCGATGCTCTAGCGCAAGCAGGGATTAGTGGTCAACATATCGAATTAGAGATAACAGAGAGTTTGCTGCTAGAGAACATTGAAGGCGCCATCAAGAAAATGGCCGAATTGAAAGAGCGAGATATACAAATATCGATAGATGACTTTGGGACTGGTTACTCTTCATTGCGCTATCTTAAACACTTAGCGGTCGATGTTTTAAAAATAGATCGATCTTTTGTGACTCAACTGCATTTAGATGAAAGCGATCAAGCCCTTGTTGATACCATCATTATGACCGCAAGACGGTTGAATCTAGAAGTCATTGCTGAAGGTGTTGAAGAAGTCCTTGAGCTCAATTCGCTTAAAGATCTGGGCTGTACACAGTTCCAAGGTTACTTATTTGATAAACCACTGCCAGCAAAAGAGATCGCCATCAAGCTAAAAAACAGCCCTTATAATATTGAAACCGCGGTTAACCAAGCCGCTTTAGTTAAAACAAGTTAACGATATCTTGAAGACTTGCTGCTTATTACTCGACATAATAAGCAGCAAACCCATTCAATTAAGTTATCGTTGAACTAAGACGATGTTTAGTATTAGTGGTTTTCTCAATGAAGAGCCTAGAGCTCGCTAAAAAGAGAAGAATAAATAACTCATGATAATCGCGTCTTCTTTTCCATTAGCGCTTGGGTAGTAGTTATAGCGCCTATCGACCTCATTAAAACCGAGCGACTCGTATAACTGAAACGCTTTGAGGTTACTTTCTCGAACTTCAAGCCAGATGCTTTCAGCGTTAGATTCTTCGCACGCCTTAATGAATGCCTCCATCAAGATACGCCCGTAACCTTTACCCTGCTTATCAGGTGCTATCGCGATATTCAGTAATGTCACTTCACCCACAATATTTTGCGAGTAAAAGTACCCCACCAACTCTTCATTCACCCACAAACCATGATGATTTCCACCTCGACTGTCGAGATCATTAATATTAGATTGCGCCCAAGGGTGAGAATGTGCACTTTGTTCGATATTCCAAACATCATTGAGATGTTCAGGTCGAAGTTTGATTAATTGATTAGTCATAAGAACAGATCTGCTGCCATAAATCTCGTCGGTGTTGAACATTACCATCTATTTCAGATAACAAAGGTGAGTTAAGTACTTTTTTAACCTGAACGCCGTCAGAAGTCTCGCAGCCAGCAAACCATACCCATTCAAGTTGATTTTCACCTAGTTGAGATAGTTGTGACGGTTGAATGAACAACGCCTGATCAAGCCGTAAATGAATACTTTTTAAAACGCGCTCAAACATCGTAACGATCTCTCCACTTGGTGGCATCGGTGAGATAAGTAATAACTTGCATGAGTCAGGAAGTTCTAAATCTACAGGCTGATAGCCTTCAAACATTTTAGGGTCAGCCAAAACCCACTGGCTGATGCCCATTTCTTGTAAGTAGCAAGCTTGTCGAAATTGGCTTTGTTGTTGGGATTGCATAAGTTGCTGTGATTGCATAAATAATTGGGATTGCGTAATCAGTTGAGACATAGCGATTTAATTAGGCCCATGGCTAAAAATATCTATCAATTCAGAGGCGTTAAGTACTTATAATAAGCACAACATGATAATCAGGATAAGGCGTTCTCAACAAGCATAACGCTGATGGCATAAAAAACAAAGGAACGATATCGCTCCTTTGTTTCTTAATCTAACTGAACGACTGCGTTGAGCCCTACAACTCAGAAAATTCAGGGCTATATTCAATTAAACCTGAATGATTTTGAAAACAACCATCCACGAGTTCAATGGCCTGAAATGCGCCCTCAGGCACATCCCAAATGCAGTTAAAGTTGAATATATCGGCATTTTTAAAACCAAACTTTTGATAAAAAGCTGGGTCTCCCAAAACAACGCATCCTGGATAACCAAAATCAACTAGAGATACAAATGCTTCCTTAATCAAAGAGGTAGCAATTCCTTGATTTTGATATTCACTTTTAACACACAAAGGAGCAAGCCCTTGCCAGTTGTGATCTTCACCATCAACCTGAACCGGGCTGAACATGACATGGCCGATAATCTCTCCATCATCAGAACACGCCACTAAAGATAACGTCAAACGGCTATTTTCACGAAGCTTCATCACCAAGTTGGCTTCAGCTTCAGTCTCAAATGCAGATTTAACTAAACGATCAATCGTTAATATATCTGCTGGAGCTTCAGTTCGAATAAGCATTTATAACCTCATTTTGTGTAGACGGTGATTGTACGCCCTTATGCACAAAATCAGCTAATTGATTTACAAATAATTGCAGCGGTTTAGGTAACAACTCCAGATCCACGCTATCCATTAAATTCTTAACTTCTAGGCCTAATTCTGTATCCCCTTCAATGCTTAAACGACGTTGGAAAAAGAGCGTATCAGGATCCTCTTTTCGTCCTACAATTAGAATAAGATCATTCAAGTTGCCACTAAAACTGACATCTTCTTGCTCTGAAGTCTCTGATACTACAAGTTTTTCATCTTGGTAACTGATATGCCAACTAAGGTTCATATCCTTAATTGATACTTTTAACCATTTATCTTCAAGGAACTCAAAATCACCGTCTTCAAGCGCTTCGTGAAAAACCGTTTTCAACCCTTCTAGCAAGGCTTTTTTTTGTACAGTTTGAGGCAATAAGTGGACTGGAGATCGCAAAATTGATGCTGCGTTTTGAACTAGTTGGGTGCGAATCTTGTTAATCACGCTATTTATCCGTTACTTTGTAAGAAGAATATCTCATCATAATGGATGAGATTGAATGGATTCCTGTTATGAGTCAAGAAACATCGCGTTGACATGTTTCACATCGATAGAATCACAGTTATAGTTAGTGTATTACGAATATTTCACTCATTGTGTAAAAAATAAGCCCAGTGGAGAATCGGTAGTAAATTGATGTCATCCCAGCAGTTACAACATTGGTTCGCAAAACTAACGTCAAACAGTCCGTTCTTTTTTGCCATATTGGATGATCAGCACAACTACTGCATGGTCAATGATCGCTATTGCGATATTTCAGGACTTAGCCAAACCGAACTGGTTGGTATGAGTGATTCACAGATCCTCGGAGAGCAGTTTTACCAGCACTTACAGCCTTACTATGAAAGAGCATTTGCTGGAGAAGTCATTGAAGCCGAAATTACTCTCAATGAGACGGATTTAGAGACCAGTCTGCATTTTTCATTGTCTCCCGTTCATAATGACAAGAAAATCGACCATGTAATCTTTCATGCTACTGATACGTCTGAAAAACAGATCCTCATTCGCTCCCTCGAAGAGTCCGAAAATAAATTTTCTAAGTTAACTCAGCTACTCCCCGATGGGCTTTTGTTAGTTGAAGATGACTGCATTTTGTCCGCGAACCCAGCCGCAGCACGATTGCTCGGTTTCAATTCAGCGAACGAGTTATTAGGTGAAGAGCTCGGGCGCCTATTTATCGATGTTAATACAAAAACCGTCTTTAATACGAAATTAGGCTCACTGCTTTCAGAGAAACCGTTTGTCTGCTTAACAGGATCTCGTTGCGGGTTTGAGAGAAAACTCCAACTCAATGCAGACTCGACTCTCATTTTAGGTAGCGCTTCACAAATCGTATTAATTCAAGATGCCGAAGACGCACCAAAACCACTGTCTAGCACCGTCAATGAAGATGCTCATATCGATTCACTGACCAATCTTTATAACCGTTTTGGCTTTACCAAGCGTTTAGAGCAGTTCATCCACACCAAAACACCACTTGTGATGCTGTATCTTGATATTGATAACTTTAAAAACATCAATGACTCTCTAGGTCACCACATTGGTGATAAAGTCATCAAAGAGGTCTCTTCAAGGTTAAAACGATTACTGCCTAAACAAGCGGTTCTGGGGCATTTAGGTGGTGATGAGTTTGGGATTATTCTGCCTGAACCTGAAAATAATCGTATGGCTGAATCACTTTCTGAACGCATTATATCCATTATTAATCAGCCCTTCGATCTGCACCACTTCAGCAAGCGTTTAGCCTGTTCTATTGGCAGCGTTGCCTCTCCACAAGATGGCAACGATGCTCGGATCTTATTGCAAAATGCCGATACCGCAATGTATGAGGCAAAAGATCGCGGCCGTAATCGACTCATTAAGTTTAATGACCAGATGAACAAAGAAGCTCGAATGAGGCTTTGGCTAGAGATTGAACTGCAAAAAGCACTGCAACAAAACGGATTAGAAGTTTGGTACCAACCTAAAGTGAATGCACGCGATTTCAGCATCAATGGCGCTGAAGCTCTAGTTCGCTGGAAACACCCTGTTGAAGGCTACATCAGCCCGGCCGCCTTTATCCCTGTAGCAGAACGAGCAGGTTTAATTGAGCACCTTGGCCGAGTTGTGATGCGCGATGTATTTACCACAGTAAAACGCTGGAAGCTTCAAGGTATTCTACCTGGCAGAGTGGCGATTAACCTATCTCCAGAGCAATTTGGTAATCCGAAATTGATCGATTACATGGAGAAGTTACTCAGAACCACAGAGCTAGATCCAAGTTGCATTACATTTGAGCTCACAGAAAGCGCCGTAATGAGTGATAGCGACCACACTCTTCAAATGCTAAATGCGATCAAAAAACTGGGCTTTGCCTTATCAATTGATGATTTTGGTACTGGCTACTCATCACTCTCCTATTTGGCTAGATTCCCTCTTGATGAGCTCAAAATTGATCGTGCTTTCATCACTGATATTGATACGCTACCCAAGCAGATCACGGTAATTGAAAATATCATTAATTTGGGTAAGTCACTCAATTTAACCGTGGTAGCAGAAGGTGTTGAAACTCATCAGCAAGCAACGCTACTCTCAAACCTTAATTGCAACTCAATTCAAGGCTTCCACTTTCATCGACCTCAACCGAAACAAGAAGTCGAAGAGCTGTTTGCCCAAAATCGCCGACACAAAAATTAACCCTGTAAGTAATCCTTATGGGGTAAATACGACTTTATTCACGTAAACCTGCCTCACATCAAATTTGCCATTCATATTTCTTCATAAAATGCGGGTACTCTTATTTAGATATCTGGTAGTGAGCAAATGGAACTCCTATGTCCGGCAGGTAACCTTCCTGCTTTAAAAACAGCCATCGATTGCGGTGCTGATGCCGTATACATTGGTTTTAAAGATGACACCAATGCTCGTCATTTTGCTGGTTTAAATTTTACGGGCAAGAAGCTCGATCGCGCCGTGCAATATGTTCACGATCACAATAAAAAAATCCATGTGGCGCTTAATACGTTTGCCCATCCAAATGGTTTTGAACGTTGGACCAACGCCGTCGATAACGCCGCAGACTTAGGTGTCGATGCACTGATCGTTGCTGATATAGCCGTACTCGATTATGCAGCAAATAAATACCCTGATTTAGAACTGCATCTATCCGTACAAGCATCAGCCACCAACGTTGCTGCTGTCGATTTTTACCATCAAAATTTCAATGTAAAGCGCGTTGTATTACCTCGCGTGCTATCGATTCATCAAGTCAAACAGTTATCTCGAAATATCACCAGTGATGTCGAGTTAGAAGTATTTGCATTCGGTAGTTTGTGCATTATGTCTGAAGGCCGTTGTTACCTCTCTTCATACATGACAGGCGAATCTCCAAACACCGTTGGAGCCTGTTCTCCCGCTAAATATGTTCGCTGGCAAGAAACCGATGGCGGTCTTGAGTCTCGCCTTAATGAGATCTTAATAGATAAGTATTCAGCCGGTGAAAACGCAGGTTACCCAACATTGTGCAAAGGCCGTTTTGAAGCGGATATTGACGGTGAAAGAAAACGTTATCACGCTCTTGAAGAACCAACCAGTTTGAACACCCTCTCAATGCTTCCAGAGCTATTTGCCGCAAATGTGGCTTCAGTGAAAATTGAAGGCCGCCAACGTAGCCCCGCTTATGTTGAACAAGTCACACGAACTTGGCGCGCAGCGATTGATCGCTACCTTGCAGACCCAGAAGATTACCAAGTTGAGCAAGCGTGGAATGCAACATTAGCGAACGTTTCTGAAGGCACCCAGACCACTCTTGGTGCTTACCACCGTAAATGGCAATAGAGAATAAACAATGGATAACACGATGAAATACGCCCTTGGTCCATTACTTTATTTTTGGCCAAAACAGAATGTAGAAGATTTTTACGCGCAGGCACAATCCAGCTCAGCTGATATCATCTATTTAGGGGAATCGGTGTGCTCAAAACGCCGTGAAATGAAGCTAAAAAACTGGTTTGAAATTGCAAAAGAGCTGTCGGCATCTGGCAAGCAAGTTGTTCTGTCTACCATGGCACTTCTTGAAGCGCCGAGCGAAGTCAGCATTTTAAAGAAATACATCGATAATGGTGACTTTGCGATAGAGGCCAACGATGTTTCTGCTATTCAGCTTGCCTACGAACACAAAGTGCCTTTCGTTGTTGGCCCTGCGGTTAATGCTTACAACGCTCAAACACTGAACCTTTTCCTTAAACAGGGGATGACTCGTTGGTGCATGCCTGTTGAACTATCTCGTGAATGGTTAAGCAATGTAATGACTCAGTGTGAGTCTTTGAATATTCGTAATAAGTTTGAAGTCGAAGTCTTTAGCCATGGCTATCTACCTCTGGCTTATTCTGCTCGCTGCTTTACCGCTAGAGCCGAGAACAAAGCCAAAGATGATTGCGAGACATGCTGCATAAAATATCCGACGGGGCTTCAAGTTGATAGCCAAGAGGGGCAGTCAGTATTTAACTTGAATGGCATTCAAACTCAATCTGGTTACTGTTATAACTTGATTAATGATTTACCTAGTATGCAAGGGCTAGTCGATGTGGTTCGCCTGAGCCCTCTCGGTCTTGATACGTTCTCAGAAGTCGATCGCTTCAGAGCGAATGAATCTGGTACGCAACCCAAGATAATTCAGAGCCATCAGTGTAATGGTTACTGGCATCAACTTGCGGGTTTAGAAGTCAAACAGATAGACTAAAACGATAAAAAGAGCGACTAGAATGTCGCTCTTTTTATATCCAGCAATCAACCAGCCGCATACATTATTGCATCAATTCGTCAGTACTTGATGGTTGGGCTCTATATCTTGTTGACTAGATAGCCTTTTAATATCTTTAACCATCATGATAATAACCACAATACTCAATGCTATATTGGATAGAGGGTAAGCAATCCACACACCTGTCAGTCCAAGTATTTTTGGTAATAAATACAAAAATGGCAGTTGAATTAGCATGTTACCTACAGTCACAAACATTGCTTTCCCCCCACGATTTATCGCTTGGTAATAAGCGCCTGCAACCACAAGAAAACCATCTAAGAATAGAGCGAATAAATGTAAGCGGATCCCTAGCACGGCATTATCAATCAACTCCGAATCTTGTGAATTAAAAACCGATATCGCTTCATAAGGGAAGATATTCAATAGGATAATAAACAGCACGCCGCCCACAATAGACGTTATCATCGCAACGTTAAGTAACTGCTTAATATTATGGTTATTTTTAGCACCGTGATTATAGCTAACCAGTGGCTGCATCCCATTCGCGATCCCTTCAACCGTTAAGTAGTAAACCGTTACGATATATCCCAAAATCGCATATGATCCAATGATCAACGTATTACCGTACTGAGTAAATAGTGCATTATGTAACGCCACCATCATAGCCCCGTATGCGTACATAAAAAAGCTTGAAACACCGATAGCAAACAGTTGAGGCACATAGTTCAAACGTAACACTAAACAGCGCCTAGTGAGCCGCAGTTTTGCTCGAGAAGAGAAAAAGTATCCTACTCCTAATACTGTTACGATCATTTGAGCAATGCCTGTCGCCAACGCCGCTCCAGTTAACTCCCATTTGAGCCACACAATAAAAACGTAATCAAGAGCGATATTGATGACAGCACCAATGATCATCAATACCGTAGCAAGGTTAGGGCTATCGTCATTACGCAATAAAAATGGCAGTGCAATAGAACCTAACGAGAAGACACTCGCAAAAATCAAAACATGTAAATACTGCAAACCAAGCTCTAATACGCGCCCTTCCGCTCCTTGCACTAATAGGAAAGCATCTGAAAAGTACCACAGTAAGATGGATACCACTGGTGCTAAACCTGCCAATAAAATCAAGCCAGTCGCCAGTACTTGTTTTGCGCTTTCGCTGTTTTGCTCACCTTGTTTGATCGATGATAACGCACCAGTCCCGACCCCAATCATCATTCCGAGACCAAGAATGCACCCAATAACAGGCCAAGCGACATTAATACCGGCAAGCCCCTCAGCCCCCATATAGCGACCAATAAAAATACCATCAACGACTTGATACAAGCCATTGACTAGCATTGCAGCAACGGTAGGAATGGTATAGCGCCAAAACTGGCGATAAATAGAATTTGTCATAATCTCTTTTTCATTAGCTATCTGTGCATTTAGTTATCTATAAACTTAGTCATCGATAAACTTAGTTAATCTATAAATTTAGTTATCAAGGCTAACTAAATGGGTAAATTCAATCTTATTTCAACGCCTTTTTCAGAAGCTCATTTAACTGCTGAGCTTCAATTTCCGTCAGACCCTTCATCAAACGATCCGACATTAATTCATAGACTTTACTTTCCAACGAAAGGTTGTCAGTAGCTAAAGGCGTTAGGCCAACCCGTTTAGAACGGGCATCTTCGGGGCATGGTTTCCGCTCCACTAGCCCTTTACGCTCTAATCGTTTCACCATATTCGTTGCCGATGGTTTCGTGACTTGCATCTCGGCTGCTAAATCGGTCAAGCGAATCAGTTCAGGGGCAGCTTGAATGACTTTGAGGTAGTCATACTCATTGAAACTGAGCTGAGCAATCGGATCTTCCTTACTGTGCACTCTCCAAATTTTCGCTGAAAATCGCTCTAGCTCTTCTAGGTGGTGATTTAAACTCATGTATCGCTCATTTTAGTTAGCAAGGCTAACTAGTTTACTATTTGAGTGTTTTAAAAGCAAAAAAAACCGCCACGTGGACGGTTTTCTTTCAATTATTATGCGGCTATTGCGTTACTACTTCGCTTTTCTCTGAACTTTCACTCATTTTTTTATCGTTGGTTTCGGCTAAACGCTGAGCTTTCACCTCTTCAAAAATCCGTCCAAGCTCTAAAAATGAGTAACGATGTTCCACATACTCAAACACATTAAATGACAGGGCTAACTTATAGAGAGAGACGGCATTAGCATAGTCACCGACTAGCTGATAACGCTTACCCAAATAAAAATAGACTTCGGTGAGTCGTTGCGCCAGCAGTGTGTTGTCACGGCTACTTGTTAGCACGGCTTTGAATGCTTGCTCTTCCGTAATTTTATCCAGAGTCAATGCCACTAACACCCAGCCCCAGCTTTCATCTTTCGATTCATAGCGTGTTAATAGCGCTTGTTGCGCTTCAATAGGGTCAAGTTCGTATTGAATTATATACAACCACAAGGCGCGAAATGGATCGCTGGGACCATCCTGATAATGCTTGGTCATATCTTCAAATGCTAAATCAATACGATCACCATAATAGAGTGCAATCGCTCGGTTTCTTTCAGCATAAGAGTTAGAGGGATCAAGCTCTAACGTTGAATCAAAAGCTTCATATGCGGCATCAAACTCACCAACTTGAGTAAAGTACACTCCCAATAGGTTGAAGATGTCAGGCTGAGCAGGATCTAATGCTAGAGATTGATTAAAGTCTAAACGAGCAAGATCTCGCAACCCAACGCTATCGTAGTAATTCCCCCGTTCATAAAACATCTTGGCGCGAACTTCATCTTTAAGATCAGAACGCTGCAACAATTGAGTCAAACGAGCAATTTGTACTTCTTGCTTAATTGTCGATTGAAGAGGCACTGCCATCGGTGGATAGATCCACTGACTTGACTGCTTTGTTGTTGATGAACATCCAGTCAATACCAGCATTATGCATAGACTAGCGGTTTGAAACCATTTCACAAATAGATACTCCTGTTAAACCCGCATGAAAAAGGGGAGCGATATCGCTCCCCTTTATAACATGCTTTGAGACTTATAGGCTAATAAACCCTAAGCTCATCACCTTAAGCAATTAAGCTTCAGGTGCAGCGTTTTCTTCAGCTGCAGGCTGTTCTACTGCTTCTTTCATGCTTAGACGTACACGGCCTTGACGGTCGATTTCAAGAACTTTAACTTGAACTTCTTGACCTTCAGTTAGGTAGTCAGACACTTTCTCGATACGCTTGTCAGCGATTTGAGAGATGTGTACTAGACCATCTTTACCAGGAAGAATCGTTACGAATGCACCGAAGTCAGCTAGACGAGCAACTTTACCCGTGTAGATAGTACCCACTTCAACTTCTGCAGTTAGTGACTTGATACGGTTGATTGCGTCTTCAGCTTGTTCGCCAGAAGTTGCAGCAATTTTAACTGTACCGTCATCTTCGATTTCGATAGTTGTGCCTGTTTCTTCACAAAGAGCGCGAATAACCGCACCGCCTTTACCGATAACATCACGGATCTTATCAGTGTTGATTTTCATTGTGTGGATACGTGGAGCAAACTCAGAGATATCTTCACGAGCGCCAGAGATTGCTTCGTCCATAACAGTAAGGATGTGCTTACGCGCACCTTGTGCTTGGTTTAGAGCGATCTGCATGATCTCTTTAGTGATACCTTCAATTTTGATATCCATTTGAAGAGCAGTAATACCGTCGTTAGTACCCGCAACTTTAAAGTCCATGTCACCTAGGTGATCTTCGTCGCCAAGGATGTCAGAAAGAACAACGAAATCATCGCCTTCTTTAACAAGACCCATCGCGATACCAGCAACAGATGCTTTGATTGGAACACCAGCATCCATAAGCGCTAGAGAAGTACCACATACAGAAGCCATTGAAGATGAACCGTTAGATTCAGTGATTTCCGATACAACACGTACTGTGTATGGGAATTCTTCAATTGAAGGCATAACTGCTTGGATACCACGTTTCGCTAGCTTACCGTGACCAATTTCACGACGCTTAGGAGAACCAACAAAACCAGTTTCGCCTACACAGTATGGAGGGAAGTTGTAGTGTAGAAGGAAGTGGTCTTTCTTCTCACCCATTAGGCTATCGATGATTTGAGCATCACGTTGTGTACCAAGTGTTGCCGTAACAAGTGCTTGAGTTTCACCACGAGTAAATAGAGAAGAACCGTGTGTACGTGGAAGAACACCAGTACGTACGTCTAGCGCACGAACCATGTCTTTTTCACGGCCATCAATACGTGGGTTGCCAGCAATGATGCGGCTACGTACTACGTTTTTCTCTAGAGAACCTAGCATGCCGCGAATTTCACGTTCATTAAGTTCTTCGTCTTGAGCTAGAAGCGCTTCAACTGCTTCATTTTTGATTGTGCCAACTTGCTCATAACGTGCCATTTTTTCAGTAATTTGGTACGCGTCTGAAAGGCGAGTTTCTGCAAGTTCCGCAACTTTAGCTTTAAGCTCTTCGTTTACTTCTGGAGCTGTCCAATCCCATGCAGGAGTAGCAACTTCAGCAGCAAATTCGTTGATAGCTTTAATAACGACTTGTTGTTGATCGTGACCGTAAACAACAGCAGAAAGCATCTCTTCTTCAGATAGGTTATCAGCTTCAGATTCAACCATAAGAACTGCGCCTTCAGTACCAGACACAACTAGGTCTAGTTTAGAGTTTTCAAGCTCTGTATTTGAAGGGTTAAGTACTAGTTGACCATCGATGTGACCAACACGTGCAGCACCGATAGGACCATTGAATGGAACACCAGCGATAGAAAGTGCAGCAGACGTTGCGATCATAGTGATCATGTCTGGGTTTACGTCAGGGTTGATAGAAACAACCGTAGCGATAACTTGAACTTCGTTTTTAAACGCACTTGGGAAAAGTGGACGAATTGGACGGTCAATAAGACGAGCTGTTAGTGTTTCAGCTTCAGAAGGACGACCTTCACGCTTGAAGAAACCACCAGGAATTTTACCAGCAGCGTAAGTACGCTCTTGGTAGTTAACTGTTAGCGGGAAGAAATCTTGACCTGCTACCGCTTCTTTTTTTGCTACTACAGAAACGAATACTGACGTATCGTCCATTGTTGCCATTACAGCAGCGGTAGCTTGGCGTGCTATTACGCCTGTTTCTAGAGTTACGGTGTGGTTACCGTACTGAAATGATTTTACGACTGGATTCGCGAACATTTGATTTCCTTACTCTAAACTCATATGAGATTTAGAATGATTAAATGAATACTCAAAGCAATACTAATCGCGACTAGTACAAATTGACTTCGAAAAAGATAATTTGTAATAGTCGCGACCAATTGGTCGACTTCGGTGACTGTAAAGCGATGAGTTAGATTAATATGTGAAACAACATAACGTTATTTCAACGAGGCATAGTATAAACTATTTTTAATTAGAGAGGTATTTCAAGCGGTAAAAAATACTGGGTTTTCAGGCACAAAAAAAGGAGCGATAAACGCTCCCCTTTCTTCAAACTGTCTTTGTAGACATCGCTATTAGCGACGTAGACCTAGACGCTTGATAAGATCTTGGTAACGAGTAAGGTTTTTACCTTTCAAGTAGTCAAGAAGTTTACGACGGCTAGAAACCATACGTAGCAGACCGCGACGGCTGTGGTGGTCGTGGATGTGCGTTTTGAAGTGACCTTGAAGGTGGTTGATAGAAGCAGTAAGTAGTGCTACTTGTACTTCTGGTGAACCAGTATCGTTTTCACATTGTGCGTATTCTGCAACGATTGCTGCTTTAGTTTCTGCATTCAGAGACATAATTCTCTCCTGATAAGAGTAAGTTTATAATTTGTAACAGCCAATCTCTGATTCAGCTGCTACGCGAGGGGCGGATTATACGGGGGCTAAAGTTTAAACACAAGATATTTGAAAGCAAATAACGCGCAATTTACGATTCTCTTCCCCTCAAATCAATCTAAGCAAAAGCAGCATATAAAAAAACCGAAGCCAAATGACCTCGGTTTTAAAATAGCAGTTTAATTGCTGTTTATGCTTGCGGCTCTTCTTCTCTGAAAACAACCAAGCGCTTAGGTGCGACACGGCCATCATCATCAATTTCAGCAACCCCAATAAAGAGCTTCTCCTCACCGCTTGTCATTCGAACGACACCTTCTGCAGGAGCACCTGAAACTTGAACTTGCATACCGTGCTGAACCAAATCAGTCAGCTCTGCATTCATGTTCACTTCTGGTAAGTCTTCAACCGCGGTATCCATTGGCATTAGCAACGGATCAAGCAGCTCTTTCGGTGCAATATCTTGCTCTTTAGCTTGCTCTAACAGTTCATTTAACTGCTCAAGGGTCACCATTTTCTCGTAAGGGTATTTTGCCACACCAGTACGACGCAAGTACTTAACGTGAGCGCCACAGCCTAGCATCTCACCAAGGTCATCGGTAATCGTACGAATATATGTCCCTTTCGAGCAATGCACTTCCATCTCAACTTCATCGCCTTCAAAACGAAGGAGTTCAATTGAGTAGACCGTGATTTTACGAGATTCACGCGGAACCTCAATGCCTTCACGAGCATATTCATACAAAGGACGACCTTGGTATTTTAATGCTGAAAACATTGATGGAATTTGATCGGTTTCACCTTTGAAGGTCTCGATACAGCTCTCAAGTTGCTCTTGAGTCACGTTTACATCACGAGTTTCTACCACTTCACCATCAGAATCAGAGGTATTGGTACGTTCACCAAGCTTAGCGATCACCACGTAGCGTTTATCAGAATCTAAAAGAAACTGAGAAAACTTCGTCGCCTCACCAAGACAGATAGGCAACATACCCGTCGCAAGAGGATCAAGTGCGCCGGTATGGCCCGCTTTCTCAGCAAAATAAATACGCTTTACTTTCTGCAGCGCATCATTAGATGAAATTCCAGTTGGTTTATCCAAAAGGATCACACCATTAATTGGACGACCTTTACGACGACGAGCCATTACTCTTCACCTTTCTGCTCAGATTCATCTTTCTGTTCAGCTTCGTCTTCACGACCTGATTCAACTTGCTTGCGCTTATCTTCACTTAGAACTTCGCTTACTAAGTTAGACATACGCATACCTTCAACAAGCGTGTTGTCGTAAGTAAAGCGAACTTCAGGTGTTAAACGATGGCGAATACGCTTACCTAGCATCATTCGAACAGGAACTTCATGCTCTTTAAGTGCTGCTAAGCTTGATTCTGGTGTTTGCTCACCCACACATAAGAAAGTAACGAATACTTTTGCGTAAGCAAGATCACGTGATACTTCAACATCTGAAATGGTAACCATACCAATGCGTGAATCACGCACTTCACGTTGAAGGATAAGAGCGAGCTCTTTTTGTAGTTGTTGCGACACACGTTGTGTGCGGCTAAATTCTTTTGACATTTCTTTTCTCACTATAGAAAGAATGGGGGGCTATCAGCCCCCCATGGTGTATTCAACAACCGTATCACTTACCTTTTTGGCAAGTTAATAACTTTGTCAATTAGTCGAGAGTACGTTGAATTTCAACGATTTCGAATACTTCGATTTGGTCACCAACGCGAACATCATTGTAGTTCTTAACGCCGATACCACATTCGTAGCCATTCTTAACTTCTTGAACATCGTCTTTAAAGCGACGTAGTGACTCTAGCTCACCTTCGTAGATAACAACGTTTTCACGTAGTACACGAATTGGGTTGCTACGCTTAATTGTACCTTCAGTAACCATACAACCAGCAATCGCACCAAGTTTAGGCGATTTAAATACGTCACGTACTTGTGCAAGACCGATGATTTCTTGTTTGAATTCAGGTGCAAGCATGCCGCCCATCGCTTGTTTCACTTCGTCAATCAGTTGGTAAATGATTGAGTAGTAACGCAAGTCTAGGTTTTCATTTTCAACAGTACGACGAGCCGTTGCATCAGCACGTACGTTGAAGCCTAAGATGATTGCGTTTGAAGCCGCTGCTAGCGTTGCATCAGTTTCAGTAATACCACCAACACCAGAACCTACGATGTTAACTTTAACTTCGTCAGTTGATAGTTTACGTAGTGAATCAGCAATTGCTTCAACAGAACCTTGAACATCCGCTTTAAGTACAACGTTACATTCAGCAACTTCACCAGCTTCCATGTTCGCAAACATGTTTTCTAGTTTCGCTTTCTGTTGACGTGCAAGTTTAACATCACGGAATTTACCTTGACGGTAGTTTGCAACTTCACGAGCTTTACGCTCATCACGTACAACTGTCGCTTCGTCACCAGATGCAGGAACGCCAGAAAGACCTAGAATTTCTACTGGGATAGATGGACCCGCTTCAGAGATCTCTTGACCATTTTCATCGCGCATTGCACGAACACGGCCGTACTCTTGACCACAAAGAACGATATCGCCTTTGTTTAGAGTACCAGATTGAACAAGAACAGTAGCAACTGGGCCACGGCCTTTATCTAGACGAGATTCAACAACAACACCTGATGCCATACCTTCTTTAACCGCAGTTAATTCAAGTACTTCAGATTGAAGAAGAATAGACTCTAGAAGACCATCGATGTTTGTACCTTGCTTAGCAGAGATATGTACAAAGATGTTCTCGCCGCCCCACTCCTCAGGAATAACGTCATATTGAGCAAGCTCATTTTTAACGTTATCAGGGTTAGCGCCTTCTTTATCGATTTTGTTTACCGCAACAATCAGAGGTACACCAGCCGCTTTTGCGTGTTGGATAGCTTCGATTGTTTGTGGCATAACACCATCATCGGCAGCAACTACAAGTACTACGATATCTGTCGCTTGAGCACCACGAGCACGCATAGCAGTAAACGCCGCGTGTCCAGGAGTATCAAGGAAAGTGATCATACCGTTGTCAGTTTCAACGTGGTATGCACCAATGTGCTGTGTAATACCGCCAGCTTCCGCGTCAGCAACGTGTGCACGACGGATGTAATCCAGTGTAGATGTTTTACCGTGGTCAACGTGACCCATGATAGTAACAACAGGAGCACGACCTTCTAGAGCAGCATCGTTATCACGATCAGACAGTACTGCTTCTTCTAGTTCATTCTCTTTACGAAGAATAACTTTGTGGCCCATTTCTTCGGCAACAAGAGAAGCCGTTTCTTGGTCGATAACTTGGTTGATAGTCGCCATAGCGCCCATCTTCATCATTACCTTAATAACTTCAGTTGCTTTTACTGACATTTTGTTTGCCAGTTCAGAAACAACAACCGTTTCGCCAATAACAACATCTTGCTTAGCAACAGCTGCGCTCTTATCAAAGCCATGTTGCATTGATGTAGGCTTAGCCATTTGATCTCTGCGGTTGTTACGACCGCCACGTTGGTTATTACGACCACCGCGTTTGTTCGCATCCGCTGGCGCTTTCTTCTTACGACGGCGAGGTGCTTTTTCTTCTTTTTGGTCGGCAGCATCTTCTGCTTCACGAGCATAAGTCGAAGTCGTAATATGATAATCCGCAGATTTCTCAAGTTCTTTCTTCTTCTTCTCTTCTTCAGACCAGCGTTCTTGGTTCTCTTCCGCAAGCTTGCGAGCTTCTTCAACTAGCTTCGCAGCTTCTTGCTCAGCTTTACGCTGCGCTTCTTCTTCCTGACGACGTTTTAGTTCATCAGCTTCTTTTTTTGCTTGCGTGTTTACATCAGAATTCTTTGCGTTCATGTCTTTTTTAGCCTTTTCAGCTTGTACGCGTTTCGCTTTTTCTTCCGCTTCACGTTTTGCTTCCGCTTCACGTTTTGCTTTATTTTCAGCGTCGCGTTGTGCTTTGTTTGCAGCTTCACGTTGTGCTAGCTCTTCAGCTTCGCGTTTTGCTAGCTCTTCAGCTTCACGATTAGCCGCATCCTCAGCTTCACGTTTTGCATCGTCTTCGATAGCGCTGCGTTTTACGTAAGTACGCTTCTTACGTACTTCTACTTGAACATCCTTGCTCTTGCCGCCACTAGCAGCAACACTTAGTGTACTACGAGTTTTACGCTGGAGTGTTAAGCGAGTCGGTTCTGTTTCACCAGAAGTATCACCATGTTCTTTCTTAAGATGCATAAGAAGTTGTTGCTTCTCTGTATCAGAAACTTGGTCATTACCTGCTTTTTTCATTCCAGCATCAGCAAGTTGTTCTAATAAGCGGTCAACTGGAGTACCAATTTCTTCACTCAGTGCTTTAACTGTTAAATCTGTCATACCGCTCTCTCCTTGCTGAATTATGCTTCGTCGCCGAACCAACAAATGTTACGTGCAGCCATGATTAGCTCACCTGCGCGTTCTTCTGTTAGATCTTCGATACCTTCAAGTTCGTCTACACCTTGGTCAGCAAGATCTTCAAGTGTTACTACACCTTTTGCTGCCAATTTGAATGCCATCTCGCGCTCAAGACCTTCAAGACCTAATAGATCTTCTGCTGGCTCAACACCATCGAATGTCTCTTCTTGAGCAAGGGCTAATGTAGTTAGAGCATCTTTTGCTCGGCCACGTAGCTCTTCAACAATACCTTCGTCCAGACCATCAACTTCTAATAGTTCATGTACTGGTACGTAAGCCACTTCTTCAAGTGTTGAGAAACCTTCTTCAACAAGCATTTCTGCAAAATCTTGTTCGATATCAAGGTGCTTCATGAAGCTTTCAATAGCAGCTACTGATTCTTCTTGGTGCTTCTTCTCTAGATCAGCAACTGTCATTACGTTAAGTTCCCAACCAGTAAGTTGTGAAGCTAGACGTACGTTTTGACCACTACGGCCAATAGCTTGAGCTAGGTTATCGGCTTCAACAGCAATATCCATTGAGTGCGAATCTTCATCAACAATGATTGATGCTACGTCAGCTGGAGCCATTGCGTTGATAACGAATTGCGCAGGATTATCATCCCACATAACGATATCAATACGTTCGCCACCTAAGTCGCCAGAAACAGCTTGAACACGA
Source organism: Vibrio genomosp. F6 (assembly GCF_005146325.1). Classification (NCBI taxonomy): domain Bacteria; kingdom Pseudomonadati; phylum Pseudomonadota; class Gammaproteobacteria; order Vibrionales; family Vibrionaceae; genus Vibrio; species Vibrio genomosp. F6. Next base: position 203,938 of record NZ_SYUT01000031.1, read on the forward strand.
GCGCCACGCATACCAACACACGCACCGATTGGATCAATACGTTTATCGTTAGTTTTCACTGCAATTTTCGCGCGTGAACCAGGATCACGAGCAGCACCTTTCAGTTCAATTAGCTCTTCACCAATTTCAGGCACTTCTACGCGGAATAATTCAACTAGCATTTCAGGTTTTGAACGAGTTACGAACAGTTGGAAACCACGAGCATCTGGCTTAACTGCATATAGTAAACCACGAACACGGTCACCTGGACGGAAGTTTTCACGAGGAAGTTGGTCATCTCGTAAAATTACCGCTTCTGCTTGGTTACCAAGATCCAGAACAACTGTATCGCGGTTAACTTTTTTCACAACACCAGTAACTAAGTCACCTTCGTTATCAATAAACTGTTCAACGATTTGAGCACGTTCAGCTTCACGTACTTTTTGTACGATAACTTGTTTTGCTGTTTGAGTAGTAATACGGTCAAACGTCACTGACTCAATTTCGTCTTCAACAAAACCGCCAAGCTCTAGGGTTTCATCTTCATACTGTGCAGCTTCAATTGAAATCTCTTTTGTAGGGAATTCAACTTCTGCTACCACTTCCCAGCGACGGAAAGTTTCAAAATTACCGCTCTTACGGTCAATAACAACACGAGCTTCAATTTCTAAAGCGTGTTTTTTCTTAGTGGCTGTAGCCAATGCGATCTCTAGTGCTTCAAAGATACGCTCACGAGGAAGTGCTTTCTCATTAGAAACAGCCTCAACTACCGCTAAAATTTCTTTGTTCATTAATCTAGCCTCTTAAGCTCTTCTCTCTAGGAGAACTAAAATTTAGGGATTAGGTTAGCTTTAGAAATATTGCTCAATGCAAAATGTTCTTCTTGCCCGTCAACAGTTACAGTGATGGTCTCACCTTCAACTGCATTGATCGTACCTTTCCACTTGCGGCGGTTAGCAACGGCCATTTTTAATACGATGCTTGCCTCATGACCAATAAATTGTTGGTAATGATTTGCATTGAATAGTGGTCTTTCTAAACCTGGTGAAGATACTTCTAGGTTATACGCCACAGAAATAGGATCTTCAACATCTAACACTGCACTTACTTGACGGCTAACTTCAGCACAATCTTCTACAAAAATTCCATTTTCATGGTCAATGTAGATACGTAGTGTTGAGTGCTCACCAGCACGAATAAATTCCAATCCAACTAACTCATAGCCTAATGCAGCCACTGGCGCATCTAGCATTTCAGTAAGTTGTCTTTCTAAACCAGTCATTTAACCACTCCAGAAACAAAAAAAGGGCTCAGAGCCCAATTTAAATCCCAAGCAAACTACCCATACAATTTCGAAAATCGAAAAGTACAGATAACAAAAAACCCCGAAAATCGAGGTTTATGTTGCTGGACCCTGATGTGTTAAGTATATAGTCTCAGAGGACTTTTACACTTAACTCGCAGTGAGGTTCACACTGCGCAAACTTGCGACCAAATCAATCATTAAAGAATAATCAAAAATGGTTGCGGGAGCCGGATTTGAACCGACGACCTTCGGGTTATGAGCCCGACGAGCTACCAAACTGCTCCATCCCGCGTCCGACTTAATGAGATTATACACTCTCAATTAAGGTTTTTACAAGTTTGTAAATATGGTGCCGAGAGAGGGACTCGAACCCTCACACCCTAAGGCACTAGCACCTCATGCTAGCGTGTCTACCAATTTCACCATCTCGGCATCAAAGAACTTTTTCGAAAAAAAGTTATTGAGGAATTTCGTCGCTAGATTTAGCTGGAACTTCGCTCATTGTGTCATCAGCTTGTTGGATAACTTGACCTTGAGTAGGATCAACCCACTGAGACTCAGTTTTATGTGTAGACATATTACCAAGCACTAAGCTAAGAACAAAAAATACTGTTGCAAAAATTGCTGTCATTCGGGTTAAAAAATTACCTGAGCCACCAGCACCAAACACTGTGTTTGAAGCGCCAGCACCGAATGAGGCTCCCATATCTGCGCCTTTACCTTGTTGAATCAACACGAGGCCAATTACACCAACCGCTGCCAACAGGTAAATCACAAGTAGAACTGAAAACATTTTTCCACCTATGTTCCGAATAGTTGAGCCAGCACTGCTTTAAATCATTATATTTTAAAACAAAGCTAACGACCTCCTAACTGAAGGCCGAGCAATACTAGCGAAAGGATGCTTAACTGACAAGAAGAAATTGCTAAAAAGCGTCAACTTCAAGTTTAAACGGTCAAAAAAAGGACAAACAATGCCAAGTTCCCTATCCAACCATGACAAGGAACCTGCACTTTCGTCATTTGAGCCTAACAGCTTGCTTTGACTGCCTCTGCAATGTTATCTGCAGATCTCTGCACTAAATCAGCATCTTCACCTTCAACCATTACACGCAATAATGGCTCGGTTCCAGACTTGCGTAACAGTACGCGTCCTTTTTCACCAAGTTCGGCTTCAACATCTAAAACAGACTGTTTTACTGCTTCCGCATCTAACGGATTAGAATCACCACTAAAGCGAACATTGATAAGAACTTGTGGATACAGTGTCATGCCTTGAGCCAACTCATTTAATGTCATTTCACTGTCGATAACAGAAGCTAACACTTGTAGAGCAGCAACAATAGCATCGCCTGTTGTCACTTTATCGAGCAAGATAACGTGACCTGAGTTCTCAGCACCGATTTTCCAGCCTTTAAGCAGCAATTGTTCCATGACGTAACGGTCGCCTACCGCCGCTCGTACAAATGGAATACCAAGCTGTTTAAGTCCGTTCTCCATGCCAAGGTTTGTCATCAGCGTACCAACAACACCACCTTTTAGTTCACCGCGACGTAGTGCATCACGAGCAATGATATAAGCAATTTGGTCGCCATCGACTTTATTACCTAATTCATCCACCATGATGATACGGTCACCATCACCATCAAATGCAAGCCCAAGAGCCGCTTTCTCTTCGACTACGCGTTTTTGCAGTGCACGAACATCGGTGGCTCCGACTTCATGGTTAATGTTAGTACCAGTAGGCTCAACACCCATAGCGATTACATCAGCACCAAGCTCTTTGAAAACGCTTGGCGCAATGTGGTATGTCGCTCCATGCGCACAGTCGATTACGATTTTCATGCCCGCAAGACTTAAATGACTTGGGAATGTACTTTTACAAAATTCGATATAACGACCTGCGGCATCATTAAGACGGACCGCTTTACCTAGATCTGCTGATTCTACACACTCAATATCTTTATCTAATTCAGCTTCGATCGCTAACTCAATCTCATCTGATAACTTTGTTCCTTCTGAAGAGAAGAACTTAATACCGTTATCGTAAAAAGGGTTATGTGATGCAGAAATGACAATCCCCGCTTCCGCTCGGAAAGTTTGTGTTAAATACGCAACAGCTGGTGTTGGCATTGGTCCAGTAAACGTCGCTTGCAAACCCGCAGCCGCTAAACCAGCTTCCAATGCAGATTCAAGCATGTAACCAGAAATTCGAGTATCTTTACCAATAATGACTTTCTTCGTGCCTTGTTTTGCTAGCACTCGACCAGCAGCCCAACCAAGTTTTAATACAAAATCAGGGGTAATCGGATATTGACCAACTTTCCCACGGACACCATCTGTGCCGAAGTAACGTCTGTTTGACATGTTTATTCCTTAAATTATTATTTGGCTCAATTATAAATTTCGAGTAGTTGCGTTGACAATTTTCATCGCTTCTATTGTCTCTTCAACATCGTGGACTCGAATAATTTGAGCTCCTTTTAAAGCAGCAATCGTTGCACATGTTACGCTTGCGACCATGCATTCCGCAGGCGCTTTATCGAGTAACTTAAATACCATTGATTTACGTGACATCCCCGCAAGAATCGGCAAACCAAGAGCATGAAATTGATCTAAATGCGCAAGAAGTTGGTAATTATGATCGATTGTTTTCCCAAAGCCAAATCCAGGATCTAAAATCAGCTGTTCTTTCTGAATTCCTACCGCTTCACACGCCGCGATTCTCTCTTGTAAGAATGACGTTACATCAACCAACAAGTCTTGGTACGACGGTGTGATTTGCATGGTGCGCGGCTGCCCTTGCATATGCATAAGACAAACAGGAACTTGCGCCTTTGCTGCCACTTCTAACGCTCCCGGCTCTTGAAGTGCCCGAACGTCATTAATTAGATCTGCCCCAGCGGCAATCGCTTGCTGCATCACCTCAGCTTTACTGGTATCGATAGAGATCCAAACATCGGATATTTCTCGGATCGCTTTAATGGCAGGAATGACTCGGTTCAACTCATCTTCCAACGTAACATCCGGGGCTCCAGGCCTTGTTGATTCCCCACCGATATCAATGATGCTTACGCCAGCATCAATCATGCGCTGAGCTTGAATCAGCGCTTTATCTAACGAATGATACTTTCCACCATCAGAGAAAGAGTCAGGGGTAACATTGAGAATCCCCATCACATGTGGGCGATCGAGGTGAAGCTGTTTATTATTTGCTTTTAAAATCATCGTTGGTTATACCCCAAGAAAACACATATCGCTCTTCGATATACTCATGCTCATTATCGCTAAACGACAGAAACAGAAAAGCCCTGAGTTTCCTCAGGGCTTAATATCATAATTCAATTATTCTGAATCTTTATCTTTCGTTTCAACGTCCGGTTTCGGTTCTGTGTCTTGAGTTTCAGCTGCTGGTTTTACTTCAGCTTTTGCTTCGCTCTTAGCAGATTCACTACCGTTAACTTGATCAGCCCAACCTGCTGGTTCGCGAATATCGCCTTTGCGTTCCATTAAGTCATCAATTTGGCCAGCATCAATCGTCTCATATTTCACCAATGCATCTTTCATTGAATGCATGATATCCATATTTTTCTCAAGAATTTTTCTAGCTCGGTCGTAGTTACGATCTATGATAATTCGAACTTCGTCATCAATCAGTTTAGCCGTGTCATTCGAAACATGTTTCGTTTGAGTTACGCTACGGCCTAAGAACACCTCACCTTCATCTTCTGCATAAAGCAGAGGACCAAGTTTTTCAGAGAAGCCCCACTGAGTCACCATCTTACGAGCAATATCAGTTGCACGTTCGATATCATTTGATGCGCCAGTAGAGACTTTGTCTTTACCGTAAATCAACTCTTCAGCTAGACGACCACCGTACAAGCTAGAAATCATTGATTCTAGATGTTGGCGATTCATGCTCACACGATCTTGCTCAGGTAGGTACATCGTCACACCTAAAGCTCGACCACGAGGAATAATAGAAACCTTATACACTGGATCGTGTTCAGGAACTAAACGACCAACAATTGCGTGCCCAGCTTCATGGTAAGCCGTCGATTCTTTCGTTTCTTCAGACAACACCATTGAACGGCGCTCAGCACCCATCATGATTTTATCTTTGGCAAGTTCGAACTCAACCATAGAAACGTTACGTTTATTACCACGAGCAGCAAATAGAGCAGCTTCATTGACTAAGTTTGCAAGGTCGGCACCAGAGAAACCTGGAGTACCACGTGCAATTAGTGATGGTTCAACATCGCCCGCTAGTGGAACTTTACGCATGTGAACTTTCAAGATTTGCTCACGACCGCGAACATCAGGAAGTCCAACAACTACTTGACGGTCAAAACGACCAGGACGAAGCAATGCAGGGTCTAGTACATCAGGACGGTTGGTTGCAGCGATAACGATAATACCTTCGTTACCTTCAAATCCATCCATTTCAACAAGCATTTGGTTTAGTGTTTGTTCACGTTCATCGTGTCCACCACCAACACCTGCGCCACGTTGACGACCTACAGCATCGATCTCATCAATAAAGATAATACAAGGTGCTGCTTTCTTCGCTTGTTCAAACATGTCACGCACACGAGATGCACCGACACCAACAAACATTTCAACAAAGTCAGAACCTGAAATAGTAAAGAACGGTACTTTTGCTTCACCAGCAATCGCTTTAGCAAGTAGCGTTTTACCCGTACCAGGAGGACCAACTAACAAGATACCTGTAGGGATCTTACCACCTAGCTTTTGGAAACGGCTTGGGTCACGAAGGTAATCAACTAGCTCTTTTACATCTTCTTTTGCTTCATCACAGCCAGCAACGTCAGAGAACAATGTTTTGATCTGCTCTTCGCTCATCATGCGAGCTTTACTCTTACCGAAAGACATCGCGCCTTTGCCGCCACCGCCGCCTTGCATTTGACGCATGAAGAATATCCATACACCGATAAGCAAGATCATTGGGAACCAAGAGATAAAGATAGTACTTAGTAAGCTCTGCTCTTCTGGCGGAGTACCTTGTACTTTCACTTTCTGATTAATTAAGTCGTCAAGAAGCTTGCTGTCATAAACGGGCATGTAAGTAACAAACTTAGCACCACCACTACGACGAACATAGGTTATTTGACTGTCATTAAATTGTGCTTCTTGTACTTGGCCTTGGCCAACTTCTTGTACAAATGTGGTGTAATCAACCGCTCTGCCGTTACTTTCACCAGGGCCAAAGCTCTGAAATACCGACATTAAGACGACTGCGATTACTAGCCACAGGATTAAATTTTTTGCCATGTCACTCAAGGTGTAAGCCTCGCGATAACTAATTGTAATTAAAGGTAGGGTACTACAGTTTGTAACCTGTAGCTATAGTGTTAAGTTTTGCTTTTGCAAGCAAATCGTTAACCTTTGTAACCAGTGGCTACGATATAGACTTCACGGGAGCGAGCTCTCGAAGAATCTGGTTTTCTTATTTTAACTGCTTTGAACATATTGCGTATTTCCTTGGTGTACTGATCAAATCCTTCACCTTGGAATACTTTAACTACAAAGCTACCATTTGGGGCTAGAACTTGTCGACACATATCCAACGCTAATTCAACCAAATACATACCTCTTGGCTGATCTACCGAAAGATTTCCAGCCATGTTCGGAGCCATATCAGACATCACAACATCTACCATGTCAGGCTGAATTCTTTCTAGCAAGGCCTCTAATACCGCATCTTCACGGAAATCACCTTGCAGAAAAGCCACTCCCGCAATGGAATCCATTGGGAGAATATCACAAGCAATAACTTGTCCTTCCTCGCCAACAATTTCTGTTGCATATTGTGACCAACCTCCAGGTGCAGCACCTAAATCCACCACTGTCATACCTGGTTTCAGCAATTTATCTTTATTCTGAATCTCTTCAATTTTGAAAATTGCACGTGAACGATAGCCTCTTTTTTTGGCTTCATTCACATACTTATCATCAAAATGTTCTTTCAACCAGCGGCCTGAACTGGCCGAGTGTTTCTGTTTACTCATTAGATTCCTAACTCGTTGGTCGACATCAATGCCTAATAAATTATAGTCTTCGGGATTAGATGGCGCTAAAATAGGTTTTTTCAACCCTTATAATAAAGAAAATTGGCCGCATAATGAACCTAAGCACCAAACAAAAGCAGCACCTAAAAGGCCTAGCTCACAGTTTAAAACCTGTTGTGCTAATGGGCGCAAATGGACTAACTGAGGCTGTTCTAGCGGAAATAGATCTTGCTCTGAATCACCATGAACTGATCAAAATCAAAGTCGCATCAGAAGATCGCGAAACTAAGCAATTGATTATTGACGCTATTGTTCGTGAAACAAGCGCAGAAAAAGTACAAACTATTGGTAAAACATTAGTACTATTCCGCCAGACACCTGAGCGTAAAATCGAGATCCCTCGTAAATAACAGTTCGCATTAATTGCAAACTTTGTTACGAAATAGAAAAAGGCCGCATTGCGGCCTTTTTAGTTTTCAACGCTAAAATTGAAAATTAAATATATTCTACTTTATCAATTTCAAAGTCTTTATCGCCACCAGGAGTCGAGATAATCACTTCATCCCCCTCCATTTTGCCCACTAATCCGCGTGCAATTGGTGATTTAACAGAAATTCTGCCAGATTTAATATCCGCTTCATCTTCAGAAACAATTTGATATTTCACTTCTGCGTCGGTATCAACATCGATCAAAGTAACGGTAGTACCAAAAATAATTTTTCCGGTATTTTCCATTTTAGTCACATCAATGATCTGAGCAACAGATAGCTTATATTCAATATCACGAATTTGAGCTTCACAGATACCTTGCTCTTCACGAGCAGCATGATATTCAGCATTCTCCTTTAAATCGCCAAGCTCACGAGCTTCGCCAATTGCAGCTGAAATAATAGGACGCAGCTTCAACAATCTTTCTAATTCTTCTCGCAGTTTACTTTCACCACGAAGGGTCATTGGAACCTTTTCCATTACGTAACCTCTATGCCAAAGTTTTCTTTGGACAAAAAAACCCTCTTAGCACAACAGCTAAAGTAGGGATTAACTAACATGCTATTAGTTTAAACAAACTCAAGAGCTAAATCATCTTAATTAATTTTTCCAAGCATGAAACTACCATTCGACTCACAGGAATTAATTTTTCGTGGCTATCAAAAATAGCTAAATTGATAGAAATTGGGCATACCAATATAAAAAAAGCTAAAAAAAACGCAAATCCCCGCCAAAAGAACATTCGACATAAACAATATAAAACAACAGCTTACACCTATAAAAAAGCAATAAAACAGTGTTCATAACTTTCATTTATATCATTTTACTAACGAGCTGATGAACTTTAGGGGTAAAAAGTAACCACAGATTACTTGAGCTTGCTTCGTACATCGCAGATATAGCGAATCAGATTTAAGCAAATAGAGAGTACTCGAGCGGGAACTTCCTCTCGCATAATTTATGGACAGTAAATTTAGGACTTATAACAATGAAAAAGACATTAATTGCACTTTCTGTAGCTGCTGCTGCAATCGCTACTGGCGCAAACGCATCTGAACTCTACAATCAAGATGGTACTTCTCTAGAAATGGGTGGCCGTGCTGAAGCTCGTCTATCTATGAAAGATGGCAAAGTTGAAGACAAATCACGTGTTCGTCTTAACTTCCTAGGTAAAGTTGAAATCCAAGATGGCCTATACGGCGTTGGTTTCTACGAAGGTGAATTCGTAACTGACCCAGCAACAGTAACAGACACTAATGGTAATGACGTTTCTGTTGATAGCTTAGATAACCGTTACGCTTACGCTGGTATCGGTGGTGAATTTGGTGAAGTAACTTACGGTAAAAACGACGGTGCTCTTGGTGTAATCACAGATTTCACTGATATCATGGCTTACCACGGTAACTCTGCAGCAGACAAACTTGCGGCTGCTGACCGTACAGACAACATGATCTCGTACAAAGGTTCTTTCAACGCTTTAGATGTTAAAGCAAGCTACCGTTTTGCTGACCGTGTTGAAGGCACAACAACTAACCCTGGCGAATACGGCGACAACGGTGAAGATGGTTACTCTCTATCTGGTATCTACACTATCGGCGAAACTGGCCTAGCACTTGGTGGTGGTTACGCGGACCAAGCAGACCAAAACGAATACATGCTAGCAGCATCTTACACAATGGGTGATCTATACTTCGCTGGTGTATTCACTGACGGTGAAAAAGACAAGAAAGATGCAGACTACACAGGTTACGAGCTAGCAGCAGCTTACACTATGGGTCAAACTGTATTCTCTTCTACTTACAACAATGCAGAAACTGATGGCGAAACATCAGCAGATAACATTGCTGTAGATGCAACTTACTTCTTCAAGCCTAACTTCCGTGGCTACGTATCTTACAACTTCAACCTAATCTCTAAAGGCGACAAGCTAGGTGAAGTTGGTGCTGGTAACGGTTCTGCAACATCTATGGATGCTGAAGATGAACTAGCTTTAGGTCTACGTTACGACTTCTAAGTCTAACCTGATTCTAAATTAGTCTCAGATACAAAATGAATTTAAACGCCTGCTCTCTAGCAGGCGTTTTTTTATGTATGTATACTCATAACTACTCCTTTTCTAGAAGTTTTTATTATGCGTTCGCTATTGCTTGTTTGTTGTTTACTGTTTTCTCAATTCTCTCTCGCATATTCACCTACTTCTCATTTGCCAAATGGCAGCCGTAGCAGTTTAATCATTCAATCATTGTCTTCAGATAACGCTGTCATAAAGCAAGACTCATCTTCACTCTATCCTCCAGCCAGCACTTTAAAACTATTAACGGCTCTCGCGACCAAGTTAGAGCTAGGTGATGATTTCTACTTTCCGACCACTCTTGAAAGAAGCGGCCGAGATCTGATTATTCGCTTCTCTGGTGATCCAACACTCACAAGAGCTCATCTAAAGCAGCTGTTCATCCAGCTAAAGCAGATGGGGACTCATTCGATAGACGGTAACCTGTGGTTAGATAATTCAGCATTTACTGGATACCCGCGTGCGGTAGGCTGGCCTTGGGATATTTTAGGGGTCTGCTACAGTGCTCCATCTACCGCAATTACTCTCGATGGCAACTGTATTCAGGCATCAATCTATACTCAAACTAATGGCTCAACGCGCGTTCACGTCCCACAACATCAACCGATCACCGTTTCTTCAAATGCCACCACGGTATCTAAGGCAGGACAAAATGCGACTCAGTGTGATTTGGAACTGCAAACCTACGACAATAATCGCTATGCACTTTCCGGCTGCTTAGTGTCGCGTACAAAGCCTCTGCCTTTGAAATTTGCTCTTCAGCAACCCGAACTCTATACACAAGCTTTAATCACTCAGATTTTGCATGAATTAAACATGACAATCAGCGGAGATATTTTCATTGGCGCTCCTGCGAACAAAGGTTCGAGTGAATTCATCGCTGAGCACCGTTCAGAAAAGCTCCCACAGTTACTCGATATCATGCTAAAAAAGTCGAATAACTTAATCGCAGACAATTTAACAAAAACGCTAGGTGCGCACTTTTTTGTCCAACCGGGCAGTTTTGGTAATGGCACACAAGCGATCAAACAAATACTGTTTGCAAAAGCGGGTATAGACTTAACAGATGCACAACTGGTTGATGGTTCTGGGTTATCAAGAAATAACCGCATAACCGCATCAGACATGTCTCATGTTCTGCACTATATCTGGGAAAATGATCAGCAACTTAACTTGATAAAACTGATGCCTGTCGCTGGAAAGAATGGAACCTTGAAATATCGCTCTAGCATGAGAAAAAACCCAATTTCAGATCAACTTATCGCTAAAAGTGGTTCTTTATACGGTACTTACAATATGGCGGGATACGGTTTAAATAAAAATGGTCAACCTGAAACGATGTTTATTCAATTTGTGAGTGACTACTTCCCAAGTAAGAGCGGCGATGGCAAACCAGTCACCGCTCCTATCACATTATTCGAACAAGAATTTTATCGTGATGTTTTAAAAGCAAGTCAGGCTAAACCTAAAAAGTAATTCACCACGGTAAAGTAGATCCACATACCTGAAATATCAACGATCGAGGCAAGTACAGGACTAACTAGAACCGCAGGATCAAGCTTGATGACTCTGGCTAATATTGGCAATAGCCCTCCTAAGGTCGTTGATATCGTCACTTGGATAAACAGAGCGACTGCAATAGCAAAAGCAATCAAATGGATATCAAATCCCCCTGTTGATTGAGCATCGCCAAATAATAGTATGCGCCCCATCATCACTGCTGAAATCGCAATCGCTAGGCATATCGCCACCCGGCTCTCTTTCCAAAGAACAGATATCCACTGCCTTTTCTTAAGATCTCCAGTCGCTAACGCCCGTATCACCAATGTCGCCGCTTGCGTGCCAGTATTACCACCGGCGGCAGCGATAACTGGCATATAAATCGCGAGCAACATCAACTGGCTTAATGTGTTTTCATACTGAGCGATAATCAGCCCAGAGATGATCCCGAACAAAGCCAGAATAACGATCCAACCGACTCGCTGTTTAACGTGTTCCAGCACACTCGTCGCCAAATACCCCTGAGTGGTCTCCGCTTCTGAACGAATGAAACCCAATTGGTGAGCATAATGACGCGCTCGTTTGTCATAACCTTCCAGCTCTAACAGTGAGAGTAACTCCTGCACATACCCAACCGTGCAGTGGTTCAAAACCCCCACGGCTTCTTCAATCGACATCACCGTCAATAAGTGGATCTGGTGTGACTGCTCATATTGTAAAAACGCATTCGTCGCAGCGCTGATCTCCGCATTCGAAAAATGAGTATTGTGGTGTTGAAAAATGTTGTTCATTACCGTCATGGCGAATCTCCCGATTGGCATTGGTAACGACCATCTGTATAGCTCAAGCGCACGGCAAGATACCTATACAAAAGTACATATAAGAGAAAATAGATTGGGAAAACTGGATACAGTGTCATTAAAAATAAGCAATAGAGTCATGCTCATTCAGTTTGACAGGAATAGTCCCCTACCGTTGGGTAGGAGTGAAGATCACCGATACCGAAACGGGTTATTTTGCTCCCTTAGCGCTTTTTACCCAGCAACTGGGAGGATGGTCGGTATGGTTCATAAAAATCTCCAAAGATACTGCCTTACTGGCAGCGGCGGTATTCTAACAAAAAAAACAAACCAAGCCCATGAATTAGATGAGTAAAGCATCACATTTACTTCGTTTTTTAAGTATAAAAAAAGGCATCATCACGATGCCTTTTTGAATTACGTTCTACTATTGATAACCACTATTATTTGATCGTAATACGAGCAAATTTACGCTTACCAACTTGGTAAACCGCCGTTCCAACTTCAGGAACGAGTTTATTATCTTCAATTTTAGCGCCATCAATCTTAGCTGCGCCTTGCTTGATCATACGCATCGCATCTGAAGTCGAGTTCACTAAAGCCGACTCTTTTAATACGTTAGCAATTGGCATACCTGCTTCAAATTCAAACTCAGGCATATCTTCAGGTATTTGATTCTTCGCGAAACGGTTCACAAACTCTTGCTCTGCTGCATCAGCATCGGCTTCTGAGTGAAAACGAGCGATGATCTCTTTAGCCAATAGAACTTTCACATCACGTGGGTTCTTACCTGCATCAACGCCTGCTTTCAATTCCGCAACTTCTTCAAGTGGGCGGAAAGAAAGGAGTTCGTAGTAGCTCCACATCAAGTCATCTGAAATAGACATGATTTTACCAAACATTTCGCTTGGCGCTTCGCTAATGCCGATGTAGTTATGTGCCGATTTAGACATCTTCTTAACGCCATCTAAACCTACCAATAGCGGCATCATCAATACAGCTTGAGGCTTTTGTCCGTGTGCTTTTTGTAGTTCACGACCCATCAGTAGATTGAACTTCTGATCGGTACCACCAAGCTCAACGTCCGTTTCCATCGCAACAGAATCGTAACCTTGCAGTAAAGGATACATAAATTCATGAATAGCGATTGGCTGACCACCAGCATAACGCTTTTTAAAGTCATCACGTTCAAGCATACGAGCAACGGTTTGGTTCGATGCTAAACGGATCATACCTTCAGCACCTAATTCAGATAACCATTCAGAGTTGAACTGAATTTTAGTACGTGCCGGATCGAGAATTTTAAATACTTGCTCTTTATACGTTTCAGCATTTCTCAATACATCTTCACGGCTAAGTGGTGGACGCGTCGTATTTTTACCTGACGGGTCTCCAACCATTGCTGTGAAATCACCAATAAGGAAAGTAACTTCATGGCCGAGATCTTGAAAGTGACGCAGTTTATTAAAAATAACTGTGTGACCAAGGTGGATATCGGGTGCAGTTGGATCGGCACCTAGCTTAATACGAAGAGGACGATCCTCTTTCAGCTTTGCAATTAGTTCTTCTTCCGGTATTAGCTCTTCTACACCGCGTTTAATTTCAGCAAGTGCTGCTTCAAAACTCGCCATTGTTGGTTGCTCCCACAGATTTGGCAAAATATGTTATCCAGACATATTACTGAATAGAGATGTTTTTTGAAACCAGTTAAACTATTCCGTTGTCTATTTTCACAAAAAATACAGAACGAACCTGAACATGTTGTCGATTTTTACCCGCCTACCTTGGATTCATAAGACATTAATTGTCTTTTTTAGCGCCATTATTTTTGTTGCGCTGTTTTTATTACCCGATGCTAGCGATCTAAGAACAGATGAAAGCCGCCTAGAACTAGGGCGACATTATCCTTTGGCGATTAATGCAGAGGCGCTTTCCCCTGGTCAGGACATATTGCCTACGACAGTACTAAAATGGGAAACGCACAAAGTTCAATCCGGTGAGAGTGCTTCTGTTCTTTTCAAACGCATTGGTTTATCCGCACGTTTACTCTATAACCTCGTATCAACCAATAAAGATATCAAAACTCAACTCACCAAATTGAAACCAGGCGACAAGCTCATTTTCGGTTTTGATGAAAACAATGAGATGGTACAGCTCAAACGTAATATCAGCGCATTTGAAACATTCAAAGTCACTCGGACTGACTTTGGGTTTCAATCTGAATTCGATAAGAAAGAGATCAACTACCAATACAATTATGCGGAAGCGAAAATCACATCCAACTTCTGGAATGCTGGCATTTCATCAGGATTAACCGCGAACCAAATCATGGAATTGGCTGGCATATTTGGCTGGGATATTGACTTCGCCTTAGACATCCGAGAGAACGATAGCTTTAAAATGCTCTATCAAGAGAAAGTGGTGGAAGGTGAAGTGATTGGCAGAGGTAAAATAATGGCCGCGGTATTTACCAACCAAGGGGATACCTTTACCGCCATCCTTGATGATAAAACGGGCAACTATTACGACGAGAAAGGGCGTGCTATGAAAAAAGCATTTCTACGCTCTCCTATTGATTTCCGTCGTGTTACCTCAAACTTTAACCCTCGTCGTAAACACCCTGTGACAGGAAAAGTTCGTGCTCACAGAGGTACGGATTATGCAGCTCCAGTAGGAACGCCTATTTGGGCTGCTGGTGATGGTATCGTGCAAAAGTCTAGCTACAACAAATATAACGGTAATTACGTTTTCATTCGCCATAGCAATACCTACATCACAAAATACCTGCACATGAAACGTCGTATGGTGAAAACAGGCCAACGAGTGAAACAGGGGCAAACGGTAGGGACACTAGGTGGAACCGGACGAGTGACAGGCCCGCACCTACATTATGAATTCCTAGTAAATGGCGTACATAAGAACGCGCGCACGGTTAAACTACCGCAATCAAAATCGCTAACAGGCAAAGCGAAAGCAACCTTTATTGCCAACGCGAATATTCGATTGAATAAACTTGAACGATACGGTCAATTGCTCGCTAAACAGTAATAGGCATAGACAATAATTGTTATGAAATCGTGATCAATAGAGAGTGGTGAATAGACATCTCGCCACTCTCTATCTCTTTACCTCTGTATCTCTACCTCTTAAAGAGAACTCATTAATGCTCTTTCTTGGTGCTCTCAAATTCAACTTTATCTCTTTAAGCTCTAACTATTTGAGCATCGTCAGACTTCAGTTCTGCCAGTTGTTTTGGCTCAGTTACTGCCGCCTTGGATTTATCTCGCCCTAGCATCAATAAGCATGGGGTTAACACGAGAGTCAAAACGGTAGCAAACGCTAATCCACCGGCAATAGACGTCGCCAACTGTGACCACCACTGCGTACTCGGAGCACCAAATTCGATCTTTTGATTAATCAGATCAATATTCATCTCCAGTACCATTGGCATTAATCCCAATATGGTCGTAACAGTCGTCAGCATCACGGGCCTTAAACGCTGAACACCAGTACGTAAAATGGCATCTTGTTTGCTTAGCCCACGCTTGATCAATTGGTTAAAGGTATCAATCAATACAATATTGTTGTTAACCACAATCCCAGCAAGCGCAATCACGCCAATACCTGACATCACAATGCCAAACGGACGTTGGAAGATCAGCAACCCTATAAACACACCGACAGTAGAGAACAACACCGCACTCAAGATCAGTAACGCCTGATAGAAACTGTTGAACTGGGTAATTAGAATCAACCCCATCACCGCCAATGCAACCATGAAGGCGCTCTGTAAAAATTCAGATGAATGTTCTTGTTCTTCATTCTGGCCACGAATTTTAAATTCAACACCGCTAGGCAAATTCAACTCGGTGAGCGCTTGCTGAATTTTGGGTAGTTCAAGGGCAAGGTTATAACCTTCTTCCATATCCGCCATAATACTGATCACTCGCTGGCCATCGGTTCTATTGATGGTGTCCTGCTTATGATCTGGCACGATTTGAGCGAAATTGGTAATAGGAACAAGACCGGCAGGCGTCTTTATTCTTAATTGGTCAAAGCGTCCTATATCCCGCTTATCTTCAGGGAAGCGCACTAAGATATCGACTTCTTCTGTTGCATCATCAGGAAGATAATCTCCAATTTTGAGCCCATTAGTGACGAACTGTACGGTATTTCCCACTAACGTCGCATCAGCAGAGAAACGAGCCGCATCCCCTCTACGAATATCAATTTTCCAATCAATTCCCTCTTTACTTGAGGTATCACTGATGTTTGTAAGGGCCGGGTTATTATCAGCCCAATGACGAACTAACTTAGCCGCACCATCTAATGAATCAGGAATTCGAGCAAACATCTCTATCACTAAGTCATTTTCTACCGGAGGGCCAGCATCAGGGAATTTATACTCTATTTCAACGCCCGCGAATTGATTAGTTGTCTGTTTTAACTCATCAATAATGTCCTTCACACGGCGTCGATATTGCCAGTCCACAGGGGTGATCTGAATTTGTCCAATTTCATCATCCCCTCCCGTTCGGGTATAAACGCTCTCAAACTCCTCATGATCTAACATCACCTGTTCAATTCGGCTCATGATCACATCTTTCTCATCAATAGAGAGATCACCATAAGATCGCACTTTCACCGTAAAGAAAGGAGGATCCACTTCAGGGAAAAACTCCGCGCCTAAACCTGCTTTTGAATAGGTAAACCCGACACTCACCGCAAGCAATATTGAACACAGTAAGATTTTCAGAGGGTGCTTAATAGCAATTGATAACGTGTGGTAATAGAGTTTGGTCAGACCCGTAGCTTTCGAAAAATCACCATTATGTAAAGCGAGCATTTTCTCTTTATTTTTTGTCGAGACATGCTGTGGCTTACCAATCAAACTGCCTAGCACTGGAATAAATAGCAGTGCCATCACAAGAGATGCCGATAAGGTGGCAATTAATGTCAATGGCAAGAACTTCATGAACTCACCCGTAATATCAGGCCAGAAAAGCAGTGGTGCAAATGCAGCAAGTGTTGTTGCCGTTGATGCAGTAATTGGCCAAGCCATTCGTTTCGCCGCATCTTGGTAAGCTTCTCTCTTTGGCGTGCCTTCTTGCATTCTTCTGTCTGCAAATTCGGTCACCACAATGGCGCCATCCACCAGCATTCCAACGGCCATGATCAAAGAGAAAAGCACCACGATATTAACGGTTAATCCAAAAACAGACAGTACGAGTAAACCAGTTAGAAATGAGCCAGGGATAGAGATACCAACAAGCAGCGCGGTTCGAACACCTAAAATCGCAATGATGACGATAACCACTAAGATGATGGCAGATAGAATATTATTTTGCAGATCATTGAGCATGATCTCGACATCTTTAGATTCATCCCAGGTGTATTTAACCAGAAGGTTACTAGGCCATTGGTCAAGCTTCTGCGCTTCAACCATCACCGCTTTGACTAACTCGACCGTCTCTATGATATTTTCGCCAGCGCGCTTTTTAATATCAAGCACCACCGCTGATTTACCATCCAGTCGAGCAAAACTTTCTGGATCGCGAAAAGCACGTCTCACGGTCGCCACATCACTAAAAGTGATCACTTGTTTACCGTCAACCTTGATTGGCAACTCTAGTACATCTTTTAAAGAATCGAACACCGAAGGGACTTTCACCGAGAAACGACCATAACCCGTATCAACAAATCCAGCTGCAACGACTCGGTTATTCAACGCGATAAGGTTGTAAATGTCTCCTTGGTCCAGCCCGTAGCTCTCCATCAATAGAGGGTCAACAATAATCTCAACGATATCGTCACGATCCCCTGCTATATCGACTTCTAGTATTTGGCGGTAACTCTCCAGTTTATCGCTTAACTGCCTTGCTAACTGGACAATGGTTCTTTCTGGTACCGTTCCATAAAGGACAACCGATAAGATGGGCTGCTCTGACGCTAATGTCACTTCATTTACAGTAGGTTCATCACTGTCTGCGGGAAGTTTAGGTTTCGCAAGATCGACCGCATCTCGAACATCCGCCATCGCTTTACTTAGGTCGACACCAACGTTAAATTCAAGAACGACCGAAGCGTGCCCTTCAGAAGCGGTGGCGGTCATCTCTTTAACACCTTCAATAGAGCGTAACTCTTGCTCTATTGGACGAACTAGAAGGCGTTCAGCATCATCTGGCGAAATACCTTGATGCCCTACTGATACATAAATAATAGGTATGGTTATATCGGGACTAGACTCTTTAGGAATGGCTATATAAGTACCAATTCCAGCAATCAAAATCAGCACCAACAGCGTTAACATGGTTCTTGCGCGAGATAAGGCGGCATCAATAATGGAATACATAGTGCCTCCTAGTTTTGTTGTTCAGAAAATTCAATCGCAATCACTGAATCACCATCACGCACAAAACCTTGCCCTATCGTAATGATATCAACCTTCTCTCCAAGCCCCGTCAACCACACGCCATCTTGTTCAGCTTTAACCAATTGGATTGGCACAAAGTGAACCATATCTTGTTGCAGAGTTTTAACGCCTAAGTTGCCTACATCATCCAAGGCGAGCATTGCAGGCGTAATTTTAATGGCAAGTTGAGATTCTAGGCTCAAGGTCACCTCTGCACTTATCCCTGCTGGGATTTTCTTATCCGTATTGGCGATGGCTATTTCGATAGGAAAAGTATTCGTTGATTCTGAAGACATACGAGAAATATAGCGAAGCTTGCCAGCGACAGTCGAACCATCGAGTAGCTTTATCCTTGCATCTTGCTGAGCTTGAAGGCTTTGGATATGTCGTTCACTCACATCGGCTTTTATCACCAGTGGATCTAAATCGATCAATGTTGCAACAGGATCGCCTACACCAACAAAATCTCCGACTTCGATATTCAATGCTTCAACCACACCACTAAAAGGGGCTCGAATTAATGTGTTACTTAAGGCGAGTTTCGCATTACTCACTGCCGCTTTAGCTTCCGTTAAAGAAGCTTGTGCAGAGGTATAGGCGACTTCACCTTGTAAACCACGACTTTTAAGTGAATCTGCTGCTTTAAATTCTTTCTGCTTTAAGCGTAACACCGCATTCGCTCGTTCAAGCTGAATGGCTAGATCGCCTTTATCGATTTGAACAATGGCTTGGCCTTTTTTAACAGCATCACCTTTTTTGATTTTAACCTGCGTCACCTTCCCTGCAATTTCAGCACCTAAAGTCGCTTGTCGATCTGGAGCCGTACGACCGTACAGATCGATCTTTTTATCAGTCGCTTGCGCGTTGAAAGTTTGATAGACCACTTTCGCCAATGGGATGGTTTGAGATTTATTATTGTTCGGCGCTTCTTGAGCACGTAATGCACCAAGACCAAGCCAAAGAGAAAGTAACAGAAGGAGTAGAAATGATATCAGCCATGGTCGCTGAGCAAAAAAGCCACCAGCACGAAAATTCGGCATATGAAGTCCTTTTAGATAGAGATCTAGAGCGTAAATACCAACACCAGCGATCTGCATTTCTGGTATCAGTATTACCGCTCAAAATTTCACGCAACATCCTTATACGTAAAATTTATACAGTTATTCTATAAAGTAACTGCTGAAGGCTTCATTTGCTGTGAAGCGTTTCACTTTACCTGCTATAGATTTAGTAAATTCAGGTATTACAAAACTCACTAGACGCTAAATGATGCACCACAGCCACAAGTGGTTGTTGCATTAGGGTTATTCACAAAAAAGCGAGCCCCTTCAAGGCCTTCAGTGTAATCCACAACGCCACCAATTAAATATTGAAGGCTCATAGGATCGACAACTAAAGTAACGCCGCTATTTACAATGGTCGTGTCACCTTCATTTACGTTTTCATCAAAAGTGAAACCGTATTGGAAGCCGCTACAACCACCACCAGTAATATAAACGCGTAATTTTAATGCTGGGTTCTCTTCTTCCGCAATTAAAGTGTTTACGCGTGTTGCTGCTGCGTCTGAAAAAGACAGTGGTACATTTACTTCGCTCACGACAACCTCTCTCGTGTAATGACCCGTTAAATTGAGTATCGTAAAAACTCATGTTAACAGGTGTATCTTTTTTAATAATACCGCGATTATCTAATACCTGACTGTTTCGTTCAAGTATTCACCGATACTATTCCGCATTTCTAGCCCTTTCATTTTCTATCTACCACTCAAATTTTTTGATTAAGCGTGAAAAATGTCAGAAATTTGGCCAAAACATTTCTAGTTCGGAGTGTGATAGGTACAATGCGTGACAATTGGTCCGAACAATCAAAAGAGGATATATCATGACCAAATCATCAGAGCTGTATCAAAAAGCACAACACACCATTCCAGGTGGTGTAAATTCACCAGTTCGTGCATTTAACGGTGTTGGTGGCTCGCCAATTTTCGTAGAACGTGCTGACGGTCCGTTAATTTTTGATGCTGATGGTAAAGCATATATTGACTATGTTGGGTCTTGGGGTCCAATGATTCTTGGCCACAACCATGCTGTTATTCGTGAAGCTGTGATTAGTGCGGCTCAACGTGGTTTAAGTTTCGGAGCTCCAACCGAAATGGAAATCAACATGGCTGAATTGGTTTCTGAAATGGTTCCGTCAATGGAACAAGTGCGCATGGTGAGCTCAGGTACTGAAGCAACAATGAGTGCTATCCGTTTGGCTCGTGGCTTTACAGGCCGAGATAAAATTCTTAAGTTTGAAGGTTGTTACCACGGCCATGCAGACAGCCTACTAGTAAAAGCGGGCTCTGGCGCATTAACACTTGGCCAACCAAGCTCACCAGGCGTACCTGCTGATTTTGCAAAATACACATTAACCGCTACGTTTAATGACCTTGAATCGGTTCGCGAACTGTTTGCTGCGAATAAAGGTGAAATCTCGTGCATCATTGTTGAACCTGTTGCCGGTAACATGAACTGCATCCCGCCAGTTGAAGGCTTCCATGAAGGTCTGCGTGAAATTTGTGATCAAGAAGGTGCGTTACTGATTTTTGATGAAGTAATGACAGGCTTCCGCGTGGCTCAAGGCTGTGCTCAAGCGCATTACAACATCAAACCTGATTTAACGACTCTTGGTAAAGTCATTGGTGGCGGCATGCCAGTGGGTGCTTTCGGTGGTCGTAAAGAAGTAATGCAATATATCGCACCGACAGGTCCTGTATACCAAGCGGGTACATTGTCAGGCAACCCTGTTGCAATGGCCGCTGGTTTCGCATGTTTAACTATTCTAAAAGAAGACGGTCATGCACAACGCCTTGCTTCTAAAACAGAGCAAATCGCTTTGGGGTTAAAACAACGAGCAGACGAGCATGGTATCCCTCTACTCGTAAACTATGTAGGCGGTATGTTTGGTTTCTTCTTCACGGATCAACAGAGTGTGACTTGTTTTGATGACGTGACAAAATGCGATGTTGAACGCTTTAAACGCTTCTTCCACCTGATGTTAGAGCACGGTGTTTACCTTGCACCATCAGCTTTTGAAGCAAGCTTTACTTCGCTAGCTCATGGCTCTAAAGAAATTGAAGCCACACTAGAAGCGGCAGACCGCTGTTTTGCTATTATCGCAAAAGAAGCAAATATCGCAAAAGAAGCAGAATAACTTAATATTGAGCAGTAGAAAGGCTGAACTCAGCCTTTCTACTTATTACCAACTTTCTTTATTGCCAATTTACAGCAACAAGTATCAATAACCCCACAAGAAGCAACGAAAACCATGGAACTTTACGTTTAGGCGCTTTCTTGCTACAACCACTATCTTTCCCACAACAGCCCATAAATAAAACTCCTGATTGATCACTTTCTGCTTTAACGTCATTATAAACTTAATCAAGACTACTTTAGAGACTTAATTTTGCAGGATAAAATCAAAATTACATCTAGCCATTGGGTTATCGTTGTGGCGCTCCTCGCAGCGGCTTATGCCTGTTATTTATTGATAGAGCCTTATGTCAATTCGATTGTCATGGCCTTTATCATTTCACTGTTGATGTTCCCTATTCATAATTGGCTAGAGAAAAAACTGCCTAATAAAGCCAATATTGTTTCCCTATTATCCTGTGTCATCCTCACCTTTATAATCGTTATTCCATTGCTGGCGGTTTTTGCAGCTATTGTTCAGCAGGGCTCATCCTTCTCACACAATACTTATCAGTGGGTATCTCATGGTGGTATTCAAGAGCTCTTTGCTCACCCATTAGTGGTCAAGGCTCTTGCTTTTATCAATGAGTATCTTCCTTTTGACACTATTGAACCACAATCTATTGCCCAAAAAGTTGGGGAATTCGCCACATCATTTGGTTCAAATTTGGTTGCCATTAGTGCGAGAATTCTTGGGGATGCCACCAACTTCCTAATGGATTTCTTCTTGATGCTATTTGTGCTGTTCTTTTTGCTTCGCGATCACGACAAGATCATCAGTGCGATCCGCCATATCTTGCCTTTATCTCGCAGCCAAGAAGACAAACTACTCTCGGAAATCGAACAAGTGTCAAAATCCGCAGTGATGGGATCTTTTCTTACTGCCATAGCACAAGGCTTTGCTGGCGGGATAGGTATGTGGATCGCAGGGTTCCCAGGACTTTTCTGGGGAACCATGATGGGATTTGCCTCTTTCATTCCTGTCGTAGGAACGGCCTTAATTTGGATCCCTGCGGCAATTTACCTATTTTTAACCGGAGATACCACTTGGGCGATCTTCTTAACGGTATGGAGCGTTGCGATTGTCGGTTCTATTGACAATCTATTGAGACCATTCTTAATGCAAGGCAGCGCGGGGATGAATACCCTGATGATTTTCTTCTCATTACTGGGCGGGATCCAACTATTTGGCTTAATTGGTCTTATCTATGGCCCTATTATTTTCGCTATCACTATGGTGCTGTTTAATATCTATGAAGAAGAATTTAAAGACTTCTTAGATAAACAAGACAATAATTAATTCACACTCTCTCTATCCACGAGAGAGTGCTGAAGAGCATTAAAATATCTTCAAGCAAAGGGCAGATTATGCGAGAATCTGCCCTTTCGTATTTTCGCTTGCCATTAATTGAGTTCATCATGTCTGTTTATACAACACCGAGTCAAATCGCCCAACGTCAGCTTGCCTACTTTGAAGGAAAGCATGTACTTGTTGCTGGCGAAGTCGAAGATCTGTTTCCTATCGAGTTAGAAAAGCACTGTGCATCGGTGAGTGTATTCACAACTCATTATGGCTATTACCGCCAGTTAGAAGCTCACTCATCTATCTCTCGATATTTTGGTGCTGAATTTACGGCAGAAACTCCAGCCGATATGATTTTATTGTATTGGCCAAAAGCCAAAGCGGAAGCGGAATACCTTCTTGCCATGTTATTGGCGAAGCTAGGTACAGATACCGAGATCGTCGTTGTTGGCGAAAACCGCTCTGGCGTAAAAAGTATCGAAAAAATGTTCCAAGCTTATGGGCCTGTGAAAAAATACGATTCAGCTCGCCGTTGTTCGTTCTATTGGGGACAATGCACCGAACAAGTAGCCACTTTTGCACTACAAGATTGGTTCAAAACCTACACCGTCCAATACGCAGAACAGACGTTAACCGTAAAAAGTTTACCTGGTGTATTTAGTCATGGTGAATTTGATATTGGCAGTAAATTACTGCTTGATAGCCTACCAGCACTTTCTGGTAAAGTTCTAGATTTTGGTTGCGGCGCAGGGGTTCTCAGTGCAGTGATGGCAAGCCAAAATCCAGATATTGAATTAGAACTCTGTGACATTAGCGCATTAGCCGTTGCCTCAAGCCAAGCGACTCTGGAAGCTAACGGATTACAAGGTCGTGTTTTTGCTTCTGATGTCTATTCAGATTGTAGCGATGACTACCAATTTATCATCAGTAATCCCCCTTTTCATTCAGGTTTAGATACCAGCTACAGCGCAACGGAAACACTGCTAGCGAAAGCTCCAACCCGCATGACACGTAAAGGTCAGCTGCTTATTGTGGCGAATAGTTTCCTCAAATACATCCCGATTATCGAGCAAGCTTTTAGTAATTGCGCGACGATAAATAAGACCACCAAATTTGCGATTTACCACGCGTCGAAATAGCTAATTGATAGAGTACAGAATAAAATCTGTGCTCTATTTTCCGTTTCATTAAGCAAAAAGTGCGTCTTTGAACACGCTTTGCATCACACTTACTTGTCAAAGTAAAAAAACTCGTTAATTTCGTTAGATTAGAAACCCTTTAATCCTTCACTCTGTTTTGATTACCTCGTCAATGTTGTCAAAACCGCCACGGAAATTAACGCCTTATTTATGTTTAGGTTCTATCGAAAGCAAAAATTCAAGCGCCTTCAGAATACTTTAATGATGGCTTTTCTTGTTTTAAGTATCACACCTTTAACTGTGATTGCGGTCTTTTTTCTCCAATCTCACAGCACCGATCTTCAAGAGCAAAACACCTCACACCTCTTATCGGTTCGAGATACAAAACAACAGCAAGTCATTGATTATCTACAAGCTCAAGAATCAGAAGTGATGGGCTTTGTTCGTTCAGAACTCGCCTATGCCAGTGGTGGGCGTTTTTATGGCTTAGTGAACGCTTTTCAACGCTTAGGGATGGATATCGATCAAGCGAGAGCCCATGCTCAGCAACGATATATCAAAGGTTCAGGCAACCAAATAAAAACATCAATCCTTCCAGAATCAAGCAGCTATGTTGGAAGCGAACGTTATCGCCTACTTCATAAACGCTATCACTCTGCTTATCTAGAATTGCTTAAACGTGCGGATTTTGATGACATTCTATTAGTAGATCTTGAAGGTAATGTCGCCTATTCCACCTATAAACATGATAACTACGGCACCAATTTACTGACAGGTCACTATAAAGACTCAAACCTTGGCATTACCTTTAAAAAACTGGCTGATGAAGTGCAATCTAAACGCAAGAGCAATGAAGATTACACCCCTGTGATTATGTCGGACTTTTTAATTGAGAACGGAAAACAGGTAGCGTGGTTAGGTGCGCCAATTGTTCAGCAAGGGTATCTACACAGCTACGCAATGTTGCGCCTCCCAAGTAATGGCATTACAAAGTTAATTACGGATATTAATAAAACCTCCTCAATGCAAACCCTATTAGTTGGCAGTGATCACCTACCCAGAACCCTCGCGCATAGCCAAGACGACATCAACACCAGTTTAAAAGTTGTTGATAAGGCGTTAAGCGGAATCACGGGGGTCGGTAGCTATATCAATGCTAAGGGCGAAAGCACCATTGCCGCTTATGCTCCTATCGCACTGAAAAGTACTACTTGGGCACTGGTGGTTGAACTGCCTGAAAATGAAGCTTACGCCCGAATTCAGCAGCTCGAAAAACTCTTCGTGCTTGTCATGCTGACCGCGATTATTTTAGTTTTTATCGCCTCTCACTATTTATCCAACTTCATCACTTCCCCACTTTTAAAGCTCACTTGGGCAGCAGAAAAAGTGTCCGCGGGAGATCTCGATGAGAATGTCATCAATACCGACCGTAAAGATGAAATTGGACGTTTAGCGATCAGCTTCTCCCGTATGCAACGTTCCATTCGAGAAAAAATTCAACTTATTGAAAGTCAAAACAAGGAACTTGAGCAAAACCTGAAGTTAATCCAAAAACAAAATGACGATCTACAACTGGCAAATAAACTCAAAGATGAATTCTTAGCAACCACTTCACATGAATTACGAACACCATTGCACGGAATGGTGGGCATTGCCGAAGCTCTCATTTCAGGTGCGAATGGACCGATCCCTGCCCATCAGAAATATCAGCTCGACATTATCATTAACAGTGGTCAGCGACTTGCGACATTAGTCGACGACCTACTGGACTACCATAAAATGCGCTACGGCAGCTTGGACATTCAAAAGTCAGCCGTTGATATTTCTAGTGCGACCCGTTTGGTGTTGGAACTGTCCAATCACTTACTCGGCAATAAACCCATTCGCATCATTAACCAAATCACCACCAACGTTGCTTTCGTTTCTGCGGACCCTCAGCGATTGGAACAAATCCTATATAACTTAATTGGTAATGCCATTAAATATACCTCTGAAGGCAAGATTGTTATCTCTGCCAACATTGTCGATGACTCAGTTCGAGTGCAAGTGGTCGATACAGGCCAAGGCATTCCTGCAGAACATTTAGAGCATATTTTTGAACCCTTAATTCAAGCAGGTCAAGATGCTGGACGCTATCGTCAAGGAGCCGGTTTAGGGCTATCCATCACTCGTCAACTCATTGAATTAATGGGAGGAGCTCTGTATGTGAGTAGCCAACCTATGGTAGGAACCACATTTAGTTTCACTCTGCCCATCGCGAATGAAGAAGAGATTGCCTCATCTTATAACATGACATCGCTCAACCACTTTAAGGCTCCCGATGCCTTTGATGTCATAGAGGGTGAAAGTACCGCACTGCCTGAAAATAGCGATGGACCTCTGCTTATTGTCGCCGACGATGAGCCTGTTAACTTACATGTCCTCGATAGTTTCTTACGCCTTGAAGGCTATCGTGTTCGCACCGCTAATGATGGGCCAGAAACTATTGAACTGATTAAACAGGAGAAGCCTGAGTTATTACTATTAGATGTCATGATGCCAGGAATGAGTGGCTACCAGGTGTGCGAAAAATTAAGAGAAGAGTACGATCATGCCGAGCTTCCTATTTTAATGTTAACCGCCCTAAACCAAACGGAGGACCGCATTCGAGGCTTCCAAGCTGGTGCTAATGATTATTTGTCTAAACCTTTCAACAAACAGGAGCTTGCTGCTCGAATTATTGCCCATTTAACGGCCAGCAAAGCCGAGCTCCGCCGAATTGAAAATGATCAATTACAGTTAGAGTTAAAACACCGCGCAATGGTCGAAGCGAACTTACTAGAAACTCAAGGCCGCTTGCTTGAACAACTAGAATCAGCTCCAGAAGCTATTATCTGCATTCGAGATGACATGCGTATTCGCTTTGCCAATGACGCGGCATCGAAGCTATTTAGACGCTCTCAAGAACAACTTAAACGCTCAATGGCCGATGAAATCATTGCTCCAAAATACCTTAATGTGACGCAAGAGCATTATTGTGGAGACGTCGATATCTACGTTGAAGACATTCGACAGCATATCTCTACTGATATTCTTAAATTAGCAAAAGGCTCCGGTTTGCATGCCATGTATATATTTAACATTGGGGGCGGTGTTAATGCGGCACGTATCAATAACCTAGAGACAGCAGTAGAAGCACTATCAAGTTACGCTTTTGAAGGCGATAAAAATAAACTTCAGCAACTTAAAGAGCTTGGCGGTGAATTTACTCGCCTTGCGGATAAAGCTGTGGGTGAAGGAATGAACAAGCAAGATTTAATGCGTGAAATCTTAGTGGATGCAATGACCAACGCACTCGACTACTGGGAGAGAGTCACCGATCAGTCTAAATTTGCATTCGCCGAACAGAGTGGTCTATGGCGCGTCTATTTAGAC
Organism: Vibrio genomosp. F6; assembly: GCF_005146325.1. Taxonomy (NCBI): domain Bacteria; kingdom Pseudomonadati; phylum Pseudomonadota; class Gammaproteobacteria; order Vibrionales; family Vibrionaceae; genus Vibrio; species Vibrio genomosp. F6. The sequence goes on from NZ_SYUT01000031.1 coordinate 231,613, forward strand.
AGAAGCACTCTACAAACCCGCACCTTGGACAAATACCTACGAGTCGAAACCCTGCCGAAAACGCCTCGCTGGCGAACGGTATTAAGCTCAATTGAGTTTATATTAGAACATTGCAAAGAGCAGAGCCCAGAACGAGCTCATATTGAAGTGTTACGCGATAAACTACAAAAGCTGTTAACGAGTTAACTCGCTCTATTTAGGAATAAAGCCTGCATTAAACATGCAGGTTTTTTTATCTTTAACACTCGACAATGACCTACCCTCCCATTTTTACTCTTATGAAAGTTGGTTGTTTCTCTTCATAAAAAAAGAACCATAAGCCACAATAATTCCGACCAAATTGATACAAAAATCACCGATAGTTTCCATAGAACATCATCAGTTATCTCACTTTGCGAACTTAATCACAACAGAACGGCAGATTTAAATTCACGCGATAAATTAACGTAGAACCACTGCGTGACCGAGATCTACGTTAATTCACTCAAAGGTTAAACCATTATATTTAAAGGCCCAAAAGATAAGTGTTCACCAACTTAATAAGTATTCGAAAATGGATTTGCGAGTCAGATCAACCGCGAAAAATCGCTTCATTATTAAGCAAACAATGAATTTTTAACGTTTATGACGGAGTTGATTGCTGATTTGACGTTTTTAACGGGAATGGTATTTGATTATTCACTCGATAAAGTGTCTTCTAGTTACGTCTTAGACCTACAGGCCAATCTTTTTCAAATACGCTCCTTTATAACAGGAGGTAAAAAAGAGGTAGGTCTTGGAGAGTGTTAATCAATTGATGACATTCCAATCCATTAGTGAAATGAAAGCAAATAGTAAGGAACAGCTATGCTTGCCAATATTAAAAAAACAGCACTTGCAACAGCCATTATTGCGACAGCTACTACAGGTTTCGCCTCAGTAGCGACAGCCGCGGAACGCAGTGAACTGACTATCCACCCGAAGGAGTTTACGACTTTCGTACGTAACTTTAACCCGTACCTAGGTGCAACGAACCTTCATACAACAACAGACTTCTTGTATGAGCCTCTTGTTGTGTTTAACGAAATGCACGGTAATACTCCGGTATTCCGTTTGGCAGAAAACTTCAAAATGTCTGACGACCTAATGAGTGTCGTTTTTGATATCCGTAAAGGCGTAAAATGGTCTGACGGCGAAGCATTTACTGCAAACGATGTTATCTTCTCTTTCAACTTAGTAAAAGAGAAACCAGAGCTAGACCAAAGCGGCATCAACTCTTGGGTTTCTAGTGTAGAAAAACTCAATGACTACCAAGTCCGTTTCCGTCTAAAAGAAGCGAACTCAAACGTTCCTTACGAAATTGCTAAAGTACCAGTAGTTCCTAAGCACGTATGGAAAGACATCAAAGATCCAGCAAGTTTCACCAATGAAAACCCTGTTGGTTCAGGTCCATTTACAGAAATTGACACTTTCACAGCTCAACTATACATCCAGTGTGCTAACCCGAATTACTGGGATGCAGACAACCTAGATGTTGACTGTCTACGTGTTCCACAAATTGCAAACAATGACCAATTCTTAGGCAAAGTCGTCAACTCTGAAATGGACTGGACTTCATCGTTCGTCCCAGACATTGACCGCACTTACGCAGCAGCAAGTCCTAAGCACCACTACTGGTACCCGCCTTCAGGCACACAAGCATTTGTGGTTAACTTCAAAAACCCAGATGCAGCGAAAAATGAAGCACTGAACAACGTTGATTTCCGTCGTGCATTCTCTATGGCACTTGATCGTCAAACTATCATCGACATCGCATTCTACGGTGGCGGTACAGTGAATGACTTCGCATCTGGCCTTGGCTACGCATTCGAAGCATGGTCTGATGAAAAGACTCACAACAAATACAAAGGCTTTAACACATACAACGCTGAAGGCGCTAAGCAACTTCTTGCTAAAGCTGGCTTCAAAGATGTAAACAACGATGGCTTTGTAGATACTCCAACAGGTAAATCTTTCGAGCTGATGATTCAGTCGCCAAACGGCTGGACGGATTTCAACAACACCGTTCAACTTGCAGTAGAGCAACTGAATGAAATCGGCATCAAAGCGAAAGCTCGTACGCCTGATTTCTCTGTATACAACCAAGCGATGCTTGAAGGTACGTACGACGTAGCATACACAAACTACTTCCACGGTGCGGATCCTTACACTTACTGGAACAGTGCATACAACTCTGCACTTCAGTCTGGTGATGGTATGCCTCGTTTCGCGATGCACTACTACACAAACAACAAGCTAGATGGTCTATTAAACAGCTTCTACAAAACAGCAGATAAAAATGAGCAGCTAGAAATCGCTCATGGTATTCAGAAAATCATCGCGGCTGACCAAGTTACGATTCCTGTGATGTCTGGTGCTTACATGTACCAATACAACACAACTCGCTTCACTGGTTGGTGGAATGAAGAAAATCCTAAAGGCCGTCCAAACATTTGGGCTGGTATCCCAGAGCGTCTACTTCACGTACTGGACCTGAAACCAGTGAAATAAGTAATCGTTCAATCCTTGCGGTGTACTCCCGTACACCGCTTATAAAATCCCCACACTCTCAATTGAAAGTATGACGCTCGTCGTCAGGGGATTTTTCGTTCCAAATTTCGCTAGGAACGACCTGAAACCAAGAGCAGGGATAAAATACTTGGGTGAGTAAGGTGTAAGTTATGGGTTATTTTTTAAGACGTTTGTCATTTTATTTTATCGCGCTGTTAGTCGCAGCTACTTTGAATTTTATTATTCCACGAGCAATGCCTGGTGACCCCGTTACCATGATGTTTGCGAACGCTTCTGTTCAAGTTACACCAGAACGTATCGAGGCAATGAAACAACTATTAGGCTTCGTTGATGGTCCTATTTGGATGCAATACTTTGCCTACATGAAAAACATCCTTAGTTGGGAGTTGGGAACGTCAATTCAGTTTTACCCACTTTCAGTTAATGCCCTATTAGGTGGCGCATTTGGTTGGTCCCTATTCTTAGCGGGAACAGCTGTAATCTTATCGTTTTCACTGGGTTCCGTTCTCGGAATATTTGCCGCATGGCACCGTGGCAGTCGTTATGACGCCTTCGTAACACCTGGAACACTGATCATTCAAGCCGTTCCACAAGTGGTAATTGCGATGCTAGCCATGTTCACTTTTGCTATCGGTTTAAAGTGGTTCCCAACAGGCTACGCCTACACAGCAGGAACCATTCCTGATTGGACAAGTTGGGCATTTATCAAAGACGTTGCTTACCATGCATTTCTACCTCTAGTTTGTGCCTCTATCGTTCAAGTGGGTGGCTTTCTCGTCAACATGCGTAACAACATGATTAACCTACTTGCTGAAGACTATATCACCATGGCAAAAGGTAAAGGTCTTAGTGAGAACCGCGTGGTATTTAACTACGCAGCTCGTAACGCAATGCTTCCAAGTGTTACCGCTCTCTCTATGTCTCTAGGTATGGCCATCGGTGGGCAGTTAATCATTGAAATTATCTTTAACTACCCAGGGTTAGGCAGCGTACTTTTCAATGCCATCACCGCTCGTGATTACCAAGTACTACAAGGTCAATTACTTATTATGACGTTGTTTATGCTGTTCTTTAACCTACTAGCAGACATGCTTTACGTTGTCTTAGACCCTCGTCTACGTAAGGGAGGTAAATAATCATGAAAGGCATTATTAAATTAATTGGGGGCAACCCTATGGCTCTGATTGGAGTATCCATTTTAAGTGTATTCCTATTCATCGCACTGGCAGCACCGTTGATCACTAAACACGCACCAGACAAGCGAACAGGTAACCCTCATGAGTACCCAAGCTTTGTCGTAAAGTCTGCTCAATCTAACCCTGATGGATGGGTTGCTGAAAACTTAGCCGACGATCGCCGCACACTGATCATGTCTAAGAAAGCGGATCATGTCATGGGAACCTCTCGAATGGGTCGTGATATTTGGTCTCAAGTGGTATACGGAGCACGCGTCTCTCTTGCTGTTGGTTTTGGTGCTGGTTTAACCGTGTGTTTCCTAGCAACCATTATCGGTGTATCAGCGGGTTACTTCGGAGGCAAAGTCGATGATGTATTAACCGCGGCAATGAACATCATGCTGGTTATCCCTCAATATCCACTTCTCTTTGTGGTTGCAGCATTCATTGGGGAGGCAGGGCCATTAACCATAGCATTGATTATCGGTTGTACCTCCTGGGCATGGGGCGCACGTGTCGTTCGTTCTCAAACCTTAGCTTTACGTGAAAAAGAGTTTGTTAAAGCCGCCGAAGTATTAGGTGAATCCTCTTTCCGCATCATCTTTGTTGAGATTTTGCCAAACCTAATTTCAATTGTTGGTGCGAGCTTCATCGGCTCCGTGATGTACGCCATCATGATGGAAGCGACCATATCATTCCTTGGTCTGGGTGATCCAAACACTATTAGCTGGGGCATCATGCTTTACAACGTACAAACTTCATCATCAATGCTTATCGGTGCTTGGTGGGAACTCATTGCTCCATGTGTTGCGATTACTTTACTGGTCACAGGCTTAGCTCTACTTAACTTTGCTGTTGATGAAATCGCAAACCCACAACTGCGTTCACACAAAGGTATGAAGCGTTGGAAAAAGCTTGCTAAGCAAGACAAATCTGAACGAGCACCTGTTTTACCACCACAAAATGCACTTTGGAGCGGAGATAAATAATCATGTCTGAACCACTAATTTCAATCCGCAATTTATGCGTCGATTACATCACAGACGCGGGCGATGTCCGCGCATGTAACAACGTGAGTTTTGACCTTGCTCCAGGTGAAGTATTTGGTCTTGCTGGTGAGTCTGGCTGTGGTAAATCCACTGTCGCGTTTTCGCTAATGCGCTTACATAAGCCGCCTGCATTCATTACTGGTGGGGAAGTGATATTCAATGGCGAAAACATCCTAGAGTACAGTGACGAACGCATGCAATCATTCCGTTGGAGTGAGATGTCAATGGTGTTCCAAAGCGCAATGAATGCTTTGAACCCTGTACTACCAATGGAAGAGCAATTTTGCGATGTGATCATGCGTCATACCAATATGACTCGTGAACAAGCGGTTAAACGCGCTCAAGGACTACTTGAAATTGTTGATATTCACCCTAGCCGTCTTACGGATTATCCACACCAATTCTCAGGTGGTATGCGTCAGCGTCTAGTGATTGCTATCGCTCTCGCGCTTAATCCAAAAATGATCATCATGGATGAACCAACCACTGCTCTAGACGTCGTGGTACAACGTGAAATTCTACAAAAAATTTATGCGCTAAAAGAAGAGTTCGGATTCTCAATTCTATTTATTACTCATGACCTCTCTTTGATGGTCGAGTTCTCAGATCGAATTGGCATTATGTACTCTGGAGAACTCATTGAAGTTGCCCCTTCAAAAGAGATTCTAGAAAGCCCTTACCACCCTTATACCAAAGGGCTGGGAAGTTCTTTCCCTCCACTTACTGGACCTAAAACTAAACTAACAGGCATTCCTGGTAATCCACTGAACTTACTAGAAATCCCACAGGGTTGTCGTTTTCAATCTCGCTGTAATCGCGTTCATGAAGCGTGCACAAAAGTGCCGACAACATTACGTCAAATTGAGCATGGCCGTTTATCCAACTGCCACCTTTACGGTGACTCAATTGCTCAGACAAAAGTTTAAATTCAATCCTCTTGCAGTAGCAAAATAGCGATTGGCAGTAATAAAAGAATTTCTGGAGACAATTATGAGTAACGATTTTGGTCAACTGCTCGTGGAAGGCAAAAACGTCATTAAAGACTTCCCTATTAGTAGTAATGCCCTTCAACAACCAATGATGCGAGCGATCAACGATGTATCGTTCAAGATGTATAAAAGCCGTGGTTTGGCCGTTGTGGGAGAATCTGGTTCAGGTAAATCGACCACTGCAAAAATGATTGCGAAAATGTACGCACCATCTGGCGGCAACATCGAATATAAAGGCCGTGACATTCAAGAGATCACTAGCCGAAAAGATTTAATGCACTACCGCGAAGGGGTTCAAATGGTATGGCAAGACCCATTTGGCTCATTGAACCCTACGCACAATATTTTTCACCACATTGCGCGACCACTGTTGATCCATAAAAAGATCACCCCAGGTAACAAAAAAGAGCTAGAAGAGCGTGTATATGATCTTCTAGAACAAGTTGGCTTGATCCCACCGAAAGAGACGGCGGAAAAATACCCGCACCAACTTTCAGGAGGCCAACGTCAGCGTGTCAATTTAGCCCGAAATATTGCCGTCGGGGCGGAAGTGGTACTCGCTGATGAACCAACCTCAATGCTTGATGTTTCGATTCGTGCGGGTGTGTTGAACTTAATGGAAGAGATGAAGTTCGAGAAACAGATGTCTCTACTTTATATCACTCACGATATCGCCACGGCTCGTTATATCGCGGAAGACCTTTCGGTCATGTATGTCGGCCATATGGTTGAATGGGGTGATACTGATGAAGTCATTGCTAATCCTCAACATCCCTATACCCAACTTCTTGTTTCTGCGGTACCAGATCCTAAAAAATCTATCCATACCAAGTTAAAAGGGAATAAAGGCGAGATCCCACTATGGACACCAAACTCCATCGGTTGTCCTTTTGCTGGACGCTGTGCTCATGCAATGGATAAGTGCAGAGAGCAGTTGCCGAGTGTTACTCAATTAGGTCCGAATCACTTTACTCGCTGTTACTTACACGAAAGTTAATCGCAAATGTTGATTCACAGATGATAAATCAGGAGCGGCTCTTGAACTGCCTCAGGAGTTGCTCCAACCAAAAATAAAATGAATGTCATACACAAACAATAACAAAAATAATAATGTACGGAGTTTTTAATGCTGCTACTGACTAACCATATTGGCTATGAAGCAAATGGTCCTAAACAGGCTATTTTGCTTACTAAAAAGGAGCGCTTATCTAATGATATCGCTTTATTGGTTTGTGCTGATAACCATACCACAGTAGCGAGTTACCATTTAACTCAACATGGCCAAGTCGCAAAATGGCACCAAGGTCAGTTCTATCACTTAGATTTCTCATTACATACTCACCCTGGTCGCTACTATTTAAAATTTGATCATATCCGTTCTGAAGTATTTGAAATTGGGACTAGCGTTCTTATGCAGCGCACTTTTTCTGACTTACTGCACTACTTTAAGTCTCAACGCTGCGGTGGCACCTTTGATCAACAAGATCATAATGTCCCACTTTATGGCTCGAATGAAACCGTTGATGTACATGGTGGTTGGTACGACGCTTCCGGCGATGTGAGTAAATATTTAAGCCATCTGTCATACGCGAACTACTTAAACCCACAGCAAATTCCAATGGTGGTTTGGAACATGCTGAAAGGAGATAAACTATTATCGAAACACTCAGAGTTTGCTGCATTTTCTCGCACCCGCCTTAAGGAAGAGGCGCTGTTTGGTGCTGATTTTCTTGTTCGTATGCAGCACTCTGATGGTTTCTTTTTCACTACTGTTTTTGATAAGTGGAGCAAAGACATTTCCCAACGAGAAATCTGTTCATACACCACTCAAGCCGGTCATAAAAACAGTGCCTACCAAGCAGGGTTTAGACAAGGTGGCGGAGTCTCTATTGCCGCTCTCGCAGCTGCGTCTTCTTTAGATATTCATGGTGAATATACGCAACAAATTTACCAAGAAACCGCCGAAAAAGGCTACTGGCACCTAAAAGAGTTCAACACTCGCTACATAGACGATGGCGTTGAAAACATTATTGATGAGTACTGTGCTCTACTCGCCAGTGTCGAGCTTTTCCGAGCAACTAATGATAGTAAATACCTTGTCGAATCCAGAGATTGGGCTCAGCGGTTAAGCCAACGTCAACAGTCAGATGAAAATAATCAACACTTCTGGTCTGCCAACAATGATGGTTCTCGACCTTATTTTCATGCCGCAGAGGCTGGTTTACCGGTTATCGCCCTATGCGAATACTTAACAATCGAAACTCAAGTGATGTTCAGCCAACCAATCAAAAAAGTGATTCAAAACGCTTGTCATTTTGAAATAAACATCACGAGCAAAGTGACCAATCCTTTTGGTTACCCTCGCCAATATGTTAAATCAGTAAACAGTGCCAAACGAGATGCTTTTTTTGTGGCTCACGACAATGAATCTGGTTACTGGTGGCAAGGTGAGAATGCTCGCTTAGGTTCACTTGCATCTATGGCTTACCTCGCTCAAGAGCATTTGGATTGCCATGATCTAAAAACACAATTAACGCAATTTGCTCAAAACGCATTGAACTGGATTGTCGGCCTTAACCCTTACGATATGTCGATGCTGGATGGTCATGGAAAAAATAACCCTAACTACCTCCCTCAATTGGGCTTCTTTAATGCTAAGGGTGGTATTTGTAACGGCATAACTGCTGGTTTTGATAACGAAGAAGACATTGCTTTTAATCCTCTCGGTCAAAAAGACGACATGCTACAGAACTGGCGCTGGGGCGAACAATGGATCCCTCATGGCGCTTGGTACCTACTGGCAATTATGACGCAATTTAATCACACCTCATCTTCACAATCAGAGGAACTATCATAATGAGCTTTTACTATGTTGGTATTGATGGCGGTGGTACTTCATGTCGCGCGCGAATCCGTAACTCTGTGGGGAGTTTAATTGGCGAAGCTAAAAGTGGCAGTGCCAATATTTTACTCGGCGTTGATGTGGCCATGGCTTCGATTCTTCAAGCAATCAAAGAAGCAGCCCTGCAAGGTGGGTTATCCGAATCCAACTTTTCACAAATGCATGTTGGGCTTGCCCTTGCGGGTGCCGAACAAAAATCAGCATGGAAAGCGTTCATGGAACAGCACCACCCTTTTGCCAGCGTCACACTCAATACTGACGCTTATGGTGCTTGTATTGGTGCGCATAACGGTGACAACGGCGCCATCATGATTGCAGGGACTGGTTCATGTGGCATCTATCTACAAGATGGACAGCAGCATGTTGTTGGCGGGCGCGAATTCCCAATTTCAGATCAAGGAGGTGGCGCGGTCATGGGCCTCCACCTTATCCAACAGGTGTTACTCGCTGAAGATGGCATTCGTGAAAAGACACCACTATCCGAACATGTGATGGCGCACTTCAATAATAGTATTGATGACATTGTAGCTTGGTCAAAACAAGCGATTCCTCGAGATTATGGACAGTTTTCTCCTGCGATTTTTGAATTTGCCCTTCAAGCAGATCCACTCGCACTAGAGATGTTGCAACAAACGGCAACAGACATAGAGATGTTTTTAATGGCATTAAATAGACGCGGAGCTACGCGTATCTGTTTAATGGGAAGTATTGCTGAACGGATTGTGAAATGGCTTTCTCCTCCGGTTCAGCAATGGATCGTTGAGCCTCAATTCGATGCGATTGAAGGTGCAATTATGTTCGCGGGAAAACCCGAACATAACTTGTATTGATAAGCGATGAGATCTTAGGAGTAAGTATGGATTATCGTATTGATTTAGCGGTTCTTTCAGAACAGAAACAGAACTGCCGATTTGGATTAACACTACACAATTTAAGCGATCAAGATCTAACAGATTGGTCTCTGCATTTTGCTTTTGACCGATTTATTCAAGTTGATAGTTTGTCGCAAGGTGTACTAGAGCAAATCGGTTGTTACTGTTCAGTCACGCCCGATGTCGCGACTCTCAAAGCTAACCATCATTTCTATTGTGAATTTAGTGTACAAACCGCCCCATTCCGCTTTCTGACTGATGGGTTCAATGACGCTTTTATTCAAATCAATCGTTCAAATAGCCACAACACTGAGAATAAAGAGCTGCTTCCTGTAGTGATAACCCCTATCGTTCTCGCTTCACCTTATCGGGAACGGGAAGATATTCCTCAAGTAGAAGCCAACAAAGTCGCGCTGATCCCACAGCCCAATAAATCCAACTTTTTTGATGGATATTACCGACTCTCAAGTGATAGCCAGATAACCCTAAAAGCATCGCATGCCGATCATGCTGCAACTTGGTTACAGGAAGAGCTAGAGCACTTGTTCGAGTATCACTTCAAAGCGATTGGTAAAGGCGATGTTTTATTTAGAAGTAACCCGACTTTAGACGAAGGTCAGTACGTACTGAATGTTGATCGTCAAGGCATTCGATTAGAGTCAGGCACTCCGCTTGGATTCACACATGCTTGCGCAACACTATTACAACTCATAACTCGTGATAGCGACGGCCAAGGGCTCTCTGTACCTTACTGCAAAATATCTGACTCACCACGCTTTCGTTACCGTGGCATGATGCTCGACTGCGCGCGACATTTTCATCCAGTTGATCAAGTAAAACGCTTAATCAACCACCTTGCTCATTACAAATTCAACACCTTCCATTGGCACCTAACGGATGACGAAGGGTGGCGAATCGAAATTAAAGCGTTCCCACAATTAACTGAGATTGGAGCATGGCGCGGAGTAAATGAAAGAATCGAACCGCAATATACAAACCTAGCAAATCGGTATGGTGGGTTCTACACGCAACAAGAGATCAAAGATGTCATCGCCTACGCTGAGATGCGCGGAATCACTGTCATTCCAGAAATTGATATTCCCGGTCACTGTCGCGCGGCGATTAAATCATTACCTGAATTATTAGTCGATACAGACGACACCACCGCTTATCGCAGCATTCAGCACTATTCAGACAACGTGCTTAACCCTGCACTTGAAGGCACATATCAATTTTTAGATGCCGTTATTGAAGAAGTAGCGCAATTATTCCCAGCGACTTTCATTCATATGGGAGCCGATGAAGTACCTAATGGAGTTTGGACACAGAGTCAAAAATGCCAAGACTTAATGCAAGAGCATGGCTATCAAGATACCAAAGAGTTACAAGGGCACCTCTTCCGCTATGCCGAGAAAAAACTCAAAGCTTTAGGCAAACGCATGGTCGGATGGGAAGAAGCTCAGCATGGCAACAAAGTCAGTAAAGACACGGTTATCTACTCATGGTTGAGTGAAGAAGCGGCAGTAAATTGCGCGAGACAAGGCTTTGATGTCGTACTGCAACCCGCGCAATACACCTATCTCGACATGACACAAGACTATGCGCCAGAAGAACCAGGTGTGGATTGGGCTTGCGTGATCCCACTCCTTCAAGCTTACCACTATGAGCCTCTCGCTGAAATTCCAGAGTCGGACCCGATAAGAAAACGGATTTTAGGTATCCAATGCGCTTTATGGTCTGAAATCATCAATAACCAGTCTCGCATGGACTACATGGTTTTCCCCCGTTTAACGGCAATGGCAGAAGCGTGCTGGACAGAAAAACCAAACCGAGATTGGCACTGTTATCTCTCTCGATTAAAAGGACATTTGCCTTTGCTCTCAAAGCAAGGTGTGAACTTCCGCTCCCCATGGAAAAACTAACGACGTCTAGAAAAAGATTCTAGAACGATACTAATTGTGAATTTTTAGCTGCCCATTCCCCATTGCAGCTTGTTAAAAAGGAAAAGACCATGAAATACGGCTATTTCGATAATGAAAATCGTGAATACGTCATTACACGACCTGACGTACCTGCACCTTGGACAAATTATTTAGGGACCGAGAAATTTTGTACCGTTATTTCACACAATGCTGGGGGGTATTCGTTCTATAACTCCCCTGAACACAATCGCGTCACTAAGTTTCGTCCAAACGCATCATTTGATCGTCCAGGACACTATGTTTACCTCCGCGATGATGAAACTGGCGATTACTGGTCAATTTCATGGCAACCCGTTGCAAAAAGCTTAGATGAAGCAAGTTATGAAGTTCGTCATGGTTTGTCATATTCAAAGTTCAAATGTGATTACAACGGCATTCAAGCAACTAAAACACTATTTGTACCAAAAGGTGAAGATGCGGAAGTTTGGGATGTGGTCTTAAAAAACACTAGCGATAAGCCGCGTACCATCAGTGCATTCTCATTTGTGGAGTTCTCATTTAGTCATATTCAATCAGACAATCAAAATCACCAGATGTCACTCTACTCTGCTGGCACTGAATATAAAGATGGAGTGATTGAATACGATCTTTACTACAACACCAATGATTTTGAAGGCTTCTACTATTTAGCCTCTACATTCTCTCCAGATAGCTACGATGGCCAGCGTGATAACTTCTTAGGCGCTTACCGTGATGAAGCGAACCCCATTGCAGTTGAACAAGGTAAGTGCTCAAACAGCGCACAAACTTGTTACAACCACTGTGGTTCACTGCATAAACAGTTCGTAATTCAACCCGGAGAAGAGATTCGCTTTGCTTACATTCTAGGTTTAGGCAAAGGGAATGGCGCAAAACTTCGTAAAAAGTATCAAGATCCAGCCAATATCGATGCGGCATTTGCTGGCATTAAAGATCACTGGGAACAACGTTGTAATAAATTCCAAGTGAAATCACCAAATGAAGGCTTGGATACCATGATCAACACATGGACGCTTTATCAAGCGGAAACCTGTGTTGTTTGGTCGCGCTTTGCCTCTTTTATCGAGGTTGGAGGACGTACTGGCCTTGGTTATCGTGACACGGCTCAAGACGCAATCTCTGTTCCCCACTCAAACCCAAGCATGACACGTAAGCGTTTAGTTGATCTATTAAGAGGCCAAGTAAAAGCGGGTTACGGTTTACACCTATTTGATCCTGATTGGTTTGATCCTGAGAAAGCTGACGTGGAGCCATCGAAATCACCAACGGTTGTCCCGACGCCAAGCGATGAAGATAAGATACATGGTATTGACGATACCTGTTCTGATGATCACCTATGGATCGTTCCAACCATCTGTAAATACGTGATGGAAACAGGCGAAGAGACTTTCTTTGATGAAGAGATCCCATACGCTGATGGTGGCATCGCAACAGTCTATGATCATATGAAAGCGGCGCTAGACTTCTCGGCACAATACGTCGGTAATACAGGTATCTGTAAAGGTTTGCGTGCCGACTGGAATGACTGTCTGAACCTAGGTGGCGGTGAGTCATCGATGGTCTCTTTCCTTCACTACTGGGCACTACAAGAATTTATCGACCTAGCAAAATATCTTGGCCGTAATGACGATGTAGATGCATACACCACAATGGCAGAGGGCGTACGCCAAGCTTGTGAAACCCACTTATGGGATGATGAAGGGGGTTGGTATATACGCGGTCTAACCAAAGATGGCGACAAAATTGGTACCGCACAACAGACCGAAGGCCGTATCCATCTAGAGTCGAACACTCTGGCAGTACTGTCTGGTGCCGTATCTCAAGAGCGCGGTGAAATCGCAATGAACTCTGTCGATGAACACCTCTACTCAGAATATGGCCTGCACCTTAACTCACCTTCATTCTCCACCCCCAACGATGATATTGGTTTTGTTACCCGTGTTTATCAAGGTGTAAAAGAGAACGGCGCGATTTTCTCCCACCCTAACCCGTGGGCATGGGTTGCTGAAGCCAAGCTTGGTCGCGGAGATCAAGCGATGAAGTTCTATGACGCTCTAAACCCATACAATCAAAACGACATGATTGAAACTCGCTACGCTGAACCATACTCATACGTACAGTTCATCATGGGACGTGATCACCAAGACCATGGGCGAGCAAACCACCCATGGCTAACCGGAACTTCAGGTTGGGCTTACTTCGCCGTGACCAACTTTATGCTTGGTGTTCGCCTTGGTTTTGATGGCCTTGTGATTGACCCGTGTGTGCCAAATGCATGGCCTGGTTTTGAAGTTCGCCGTGAATGGCGCGATGCGGTTTATAACATCGAAGTACAAAATCCAGATTCAGTGAGCAAAGGCGTAAAAACCATCACGCTAAATGGCGAGGTGGTCGAAGGTGCAATTCCAGCACAGCCACAAGGGAGCGTTAACCACGTTGTCGTAATACTAGGCTAATTTTTAGGGGGAGAATCATCCCCCTACTTTTAATTTTTGCTCGTTAGAGCGTGAGAGAGATAGGATGTCTACTATGATCAAGTTTGGTACAGGTGGCTGGCGCGCCTTTATTGGTGAAGAGTTTACGAAAGACAATGTTCGTCTTGTTGCTCAATCTGTTGCCAATATCATGTTAAATGAACAAGTGGCAGATAAAGGGTTTATTATCGGCTATGACCGTCGATTTTTATCGGATAAAGCCGCTAGTTGGTTTGCTGAGGTACTCGCCGCAAATGGCATTAAAGTCAGCTTCATTAATCGATTTGTCCCAACGCCAATCGTAATGTTTAAAGCGAAAGAGATGGGCTGTGCCTACTCAGCTTGTATTACGGCTTCACATAATCCTGCCGATTACAACGGTATAAAAATCTTCATTGAAGGTGGGCGCGATGCTGACGAAATTATTACTCAAAAAATTGAAGACCAGATAGCTAATTTAGAATTAAGTGATGTGGAATCCGTCGATTTTGAACAAGCTATCAACGATAAAGCCATTGAAATCATCAACCCGATGAATGAATTTGTTGACTCAATCATCGACTTTATCGATATCGAATCAATCAAAAAAGCGAACCTTAGAGTATTGATTGACCCAATGTTTGGAGTTGCGAAAAATGCATTACAAACCGTTCTGATCAATGGCCGCTGTGATGTCGATGTGATTAACGATGGCAAAAACCCTGACTTTGGAGGCTTGATGCCTTCTCCTAATGCCTCGACCCTTTATCGTTTGAAGCACCTAGTGGCAGCGGAAGGTTACGACATTGGAATCGGTACCGATGGTGATGCAGACCGTTTAGGTATCATTGATGAAAAAGGTAACTTTATTCATCCTAATGAAGTCCTGATGCTGCTGTATTACTACTTGCTTGAGTACAAAGGATGGAAAGGGTCTGTAGTCAGAAATATCGCCACAACTCACTTACTTGATAAAATTGCCGCAGATCATGACGAAAAATGCTTTGAGGTTCCAGTGGGCTTTAAGCACATCAGTTCACAAATGGAAGCCGATGACTCACTTCTTGGTGGCGAGAGCTCTGGTGGTTTAACTATTCGAGGTCACATTAAAGGCAAAGATGGCGTCTTTGCATCAAGCTTGCTTGTCGAAATGATCAGCTCTACCGGGAAAAAATTATCGGAACTGCTTGATGAGATCTACAGAAAGTACGGTTACGCCTACACCGCCGAGGGCGACTGTACGTTCAAACCTGCTCAAAAAGAGGTGCTGTATGACAAGATTTATATTGAGAAAAAACTGCCAGATTTTGAGTTCGAAATAGAAAAAGTGAGCTATGAAGATGGCGCAAAAGTTTACTTTAAAAACGGAGGTTGGGTCATTGCTCGCTTCTCTGGAACAGAACCACTGCTAAGAATTTTTTCTGAAATGGCAGATAAAGACACTGCAGAACGTGTTCTTCAACAAGTAAAAGACTTCCTCGCTTTGTAGGAGTTCTCACTTGTACACCTGCTCAATGAGCTCCCTATAGGTGAAGAGCACTTGCCCAGCGTGAATGCGCTGGGCCTTTTTCTATCTAGGCAATAACATTTCGGCTAATAGTATTTGGCTAATCATGTTGGAGCCATTACATTTAAAGTAATCGCATTTGAAGAACTAGCCTTTTAGCTAAAAAGCTAACACGCCATTCATATCCACATGCACAGAGACCGCTTGCCCTATCACTAATGCCTCAGTTGAACTTGCGAGTAGCCGATTACCATTTGCTTCAATAACATAACGGCAATGATCACCCATGAAGTGCTGTTCTAACACAAAGACAGAACTCTCTTCCGTCGCTGTAATTTGGATATGTTGCGGGCGAAGTAACAACTCACATTCAGCATTAATTGCGACCTCTGTTTTGATTTGAGCTTCGACGACACCCAGTGCCGTTTGAAACTCGGTCAAAGAGATTCGTGTTGCAGACACATAGCTTCCGCCACCAAGAAAATCTGCCACAAACTTACTTGAAGGTTGATAGTACAACTCCGAAGCCGTGCCGTACTGCTCAATGACACCATGATTCATCACCGCCATTTTATCAGCAAAAGCGAACGCTTCCTCTCTAGAGTGAGTCACAAAAATTGCGGTGACACCCTGCTTTTTAAAAATCTTACGGATCTGACTAATTAGCTCATGACGGACTTGAGTATCAATATTGGAAAACGGTTCATCAAGCAACAATAGATCGGGTTTGTAAGCTAACGAACGAGCAATCGCCACACGCTGTTGCTGTCCACCAGACAACTGATGTGGGTATCGATCACCGTAACCGTCGAGGTGAACTAAACTCAACATCTCTTCGATCTTTTCGCGTCGAGACTCAGATGAGAGATCTCGCAAGCCAAACGCAATATTATCAGCCACCGTCAAATGAGGGAAAAGCGCATAGTCTTGAAAGATCATACCGATATTACGCTGCTCCGGAGGCAGCCAGTTTTCACCGTCATCAATCGTCAAACAGTTTAAACTCATCACTCCACTACTTAGTGGAAGCAAGCCTGCAATCGCTTTTAGTAAGGTCGTTTTGCCACAGCCACTCGCCCCTAAAAGACAAACAATTTCACCATGCTCAACATCCAAAGATAACGACTCTAATATTGTTTGAGAGTCATATTTACAGGTTAAGTTTTGAATCGATAATGCACAGCTCATTAGTGAGTTTTCTCCAAAGAACGGTTAACAATAACAAGAGGAATTAACCCCACTAAGACCAATAATACCGCAGGCAAAGCAGCAAGCTCTAAGTGCTCGTCTGATGCGTAGTTGTACACATAGGTGGCCAACGTTTCAAAGTTAAAAGGACGCAATAACAGAGCAGCATTAAGCTCTTTCATTGATTCAATAAACACTAATAAACCCGCAATCAATGCTCCACGCTTGATCAGTGGGAAATGCACCCGACGTAACATTTGGTTGGCGTTACATCCCATTGTTCTTGATGCCATATCAAGTGAGGGGGGTACTTTATTTAGGCTACTTTCAATACTGCCGATTGCCACCGCTGAAAAGCGCACAACAAGAGCAAAAATCAAAGCGAACATTGAACCAGAAAAAATAAGCCCAGGTCGTCCCCACTCCATGTATTTAGCGAAATCATTGATTGAGTGATCCATCACCAACACGGTTACCATAACCCCTATCGCCAGCACTGTTCCAGGGACAGCATAGCCCAGAGAAGAGAAACGCATAAATCCGAGACTAATACGGTTTGGACTTAGGCGATGGTAAAAATTCACAACCAATGCGACTAACACACCAAAAAACGCAGCCGAAAGAGAAACTTGCAAACTGTTTATCGCGAATTCACGAAACTCCGGCGTCCAGCTTTGAGCAAAATATTTGTACGCATAAATGATCAGTTGCATCAGTGGAAAGATGAAAGCGACGCCAACTAATCCCCAGCACCATACTAGGGCTAGCCACTTCTTCCAACCTTGTAATTCATAACGAAAGTCATCATGGCTGCTAAATTGATTCTGAAACAATTTTTGCTTACGACGGCTATACCGCTCAGCACTTAATAGAATAATGACGATCACTAACATTAAGGCAGAAATTTTAGCCGCAGCAGTTAAATTTGAATACCCAAGCCAAGTATCATATACCGCTGTCGTGAGCGTGCTGACCGCAAAATAACTCACCGTACCAAAATCCCCTAAGGTTTCCATTGCGACTAACGAAAGGGCAACAGCTATAGATGGGCGAACGAGAGGTAATGAAATTCGACGAAAGCTTTCCCAAGGAGAGCATTTAAGCAACCTTGCTGACTGCAACAAAGAGATGCTTTGCTCCATAAAAGCGGCACGGCATAGTAGGTAGACGTAAGGATATAACACTAACGAAAGGACAACTGTTGCCCCAGCCAATGTTCGAATATCAGGGAACCAGTACTCTCCGGGGCCCCAACCTGTAATGTCCCGCAACCAGACTTGTATTGGACCGGCAAAATCAAACCAATCCGTAAAGATATAGCCAATAATATAACCCGGCATCGCCAGCGGCAGTACAAGTGCCCACTGCAACCATTTTTCGCTTGGGATACGGCACATCGCCATGATCCAAGCACTTGGAATACCAAAAATGAGAGAAAGGAACATCACCCCCACAACGAGCATGACGGTATTATAAGTATAGGTGGGCATCACTGTGGACATCAGATGAGAAAACACATCGTCAGTTTCACCAACAGCGGTATAGAAGATCGCTAAGATCGGCAAAACCAGTAATAGAGCAAGGCTCCCACTACTGGTTTTCCATAAAGAGTTTTTTTCTTTCATTGCCTAATTACATCAAGGCTATGAGACATATTTACCATGGCAAATACATCTCATACTCCTTTAAAAATAAGGGTACTGTTATACCCTTAGTTTCAATTAAAGGTCAAATTTCACTTCATCTAGAAGTTTAATCGCGTCTGCATGGTGTGATGCGATATCATCTAAAGATAGCTTATCGGCATTGAAATCACCCCATGAAGCTACAAGTTCAGAACGCTTAACGCCCACTTTTACAGGGTACTCATAGTTCACTTCTGCATACATCTGCTGAGCTACATCACCCGTTAGGAATTCCATTAGCTTAACTGCGTTGTCTTTGTTTGGTGCAAATTTAGCAAGAGCCATACCGCTGATATTAACGTGTGTGCCTTGAGCAGCTTGGCCTGGGAAGTTAATATAAACTGAATCTGCCCATGCTTTTTGATCTTTATCGTTAACCATCTTACCTAGGTAGTAGCTATTACCTAAAGAAACGTCACATAGACCTTCTTTAATCGCTTTTACTTGTGCGCGGTCGTTTCCTTGAGGCTTACGAGCTAAGTTTGCTTTCACACCCTCAAGCCATGCTTTTGTTTCAGCTTCACCTTTATGAGCAATCATTGATGAAACTAAAGAGACATTGTATGGGTGCTTACCACTACGTGTACAAATCTTGCCTTTGAATTCAGGATTAACTAGATCTGAGTAGTTAAATTCTTGACCTAATTTACCAACACGGTCACGTGATGAGTAAACATTACGTGTACGCAGTGTCAGAGCAAACCATTCATTTTCTTTATCTTGATATTGCGCAGGAACGTTCGCTTCGATAATTTTGCTTTCTACTGCTTGAACAAGGTTCTTGTTCGTCAATTCAGCAAGACGGCTGATATCCGTAGTTAATACAACGTCCGCTGGGCTGTATTCACCTTCTTGAGCTAACTTTTCTGCTAGGCCCTTTTTAGCAAACTTCACATTTACCTTGATGCCCGTTTCTTTAGTGAATTCTTTAAACATAGGCTCAACTAAGAAAGGTTGACGGTAAGAGTAGACGTTTACTTCTTCAGCAGCCATTGCAGTTGATGTTAATACGCTACAAGCGAGCGCTGAAAGAGTTAGCAGTTTTTTCATCATCGAGTTCCTTGAGTTTCGTAATGATAACGTTTATCAGTCGCGTTATTATATTCATCTTTATTTAGAATACAATGATCTGTGACAAAAAAACCTGCCAACTAATGACAGGTTTGTTATTAACTACGAAACAATAGCTGAAATTGTGATCTCTATTTCACAGTCACAAACTCAGGATAAGCCCCTACTCCACAATCGTGCATATCCATTCCTTCTTGCTCTTCGTCTTCTGTCACACGAATTCCCATTGTGGCTTTCAACACGGCCCATACTACTAAACTCGCACCAAATACCCATGCAAAGATAACTGCAGCACCTAACAATTGAGCACCGAATGACGCATCAGCATTGCTAAACGGAACTACCATCAAGCCAAAGAAACCACATACACCATGCACTGAAATCGCGCCAACCGGATCATCAACTTTCACTTTATCAAGAGCGATAATACTAAATACTACTAATGCACCCGCACCAACACCAATCGCAACCGCATAGAGTGGCGACGGTGAAAGAGGATCTGCAGTGATTGCCACTAGACCTGCTAACGCACCATTCAATACCATTGTTAAGTCTGCTTTACCCCAAGTGGTTTTACATACTAGTAGTGCTGCAATCGCGCCAGCAGCCGCTGCTGCGTTAGTGTTTAAGAAGATTTGCCCCACAGCTGTCGCGTTCTCGAAATCTGAAACCATCAATTGAGAGCCGCCATTAAAACCGAACCAACCGAACCAAAGAATAAAGGTACCTAACGTTGCAAGCGGCATGTTTGAACCAGGAATCGGGTAAATTTCACCGTTCTTACCATATTTACCTTTACGAGCCCCCAGTAGTAAAACGCCCGCTAACGCCGCAGCAGCACCAGCCATGTGTACGATACCTGAACCTGCGAAGTCACTGAAACCAGCCTCAGATAAGAAACCACCACCCCAAGTCCAGTAACCTTCCATTGGGTAGATAAACGCTGTCAGTACCACAGAGAAGATAAGGAATGACCAAAGCTTCATACGTTCAGCAACGGCACCCGATACCACAGACATAGCGGTTGCCACGAATACAACCTGGAAGAAGAAATCAGACTCTAGAGAGTGGTCTGCGCCTTCGCCTTGCGTGCCAATTAGAGTACCAAAGGAGGGTAACCAGCCGCCTTCACCGTTATCTACATACATAATGTTGTAACCAACGACTAAGAAAGTGGTACAAGCAATCGCGTACAAACAAATGTTCTTAGTTAAAATTTCTGTGGTGTTCTTTGAACGAACTAGGCCAGCCTCTAACATCGCGAAGCCTGCTGCCATCCACATGACTAACGCACCTGAAATGAGGAAGAAAAAAGTGTCTAGTGCGTAACGTAGTTCCGTTACTGTTGTTGTAAGTTCCATATTAAGTCTCCAATCCTTGTCTTTCTTTAAAGTGCTTCAGCATCCATTTCACCAGTACGAATTCGCACGGCTTGGCTTAGGTCATACACAAAAATCTTACCATCACCGATTTTTCCTGTATGAGCAGCCTTGGTAATCGCTTCAACCACTCTATCCACATTCTCTGCTTGAGTGGCGATTTCTAATTTAACCTTTGGCAAAAAGTCCACTTGATATTCAGCGCCACGATAAAGCTCTGTATGACCCTTTTGACGACCAAAGCCTTTTACTTCAGAAACCGTCATTCCTTCGATTCCAGCCTCCGCCAACGCTTCACGCACATCATCTAACTTGAATGGTTTCACTATCGCATTAATCAATTTCATATCGTTCCCTCGAAAATTATTCCTTTTACACTTTCTAATAATCAAGTTGCATGCCAAATCAATAACTCATTGATAAATAACAATTAGGTGCATTTTCATCGATATATAAAAAAAGAGCTGCACCAGTTCGGTGCAGCTCTTTCCCAAATATAATGCGCAATCCGCTATAGCTCCAAAGCGGTGCAAAACTTAATTTATCCTAGACATAACCAATAAAATCTTTCCAACGTTCAATCAATAACTCAAAATCTTCTAGGCCACAACTTGCGGTACTTTCACAGTTATAATAATCATATTCGCTATGCTGCTCTTCCAACTCAGCATCATGATCTAAACTATTTTCTTGAACGGTTACTTCATCTTCACAAATGACGAGGCTAATTTCTGTCCCTAATAATTTTTGTTCTTTCGACGTTCGCAGTTGAGCCTCATCAAGTAACGCACAGACTTGATCAATCTTCTGTCTATTGGTTCCAATCTCTTCTTGCAACCAACGACCAATAATCTCATGCCCCATGCTGCACTTTACGTAGTACTCACCCATTAAAGTGTTTCTTGTAAATTCGAATTCCATAAAGGCTCCACGCGCTAATCACAGACAGGGTAAAAAATGAGGCGAGAGTATATAGTGAAGTCACCAAGAGATCGAGTCACTCATCACCTAACATACAGACATAAAAAAAACGCCTACCGAAGTAGACGCTCTATCATTTGGGTTCCTCTAAATAGTTGGAGTTGCAGCTAGGCGACAAGTACGTTCATCCCTATGAGCATAGAAGCTCTATGTGATTAGGGTGAACGTACGCAGTCAACAACGCTGCAGCTACAAATATAACGAGGAACTAGGCTGGTTCTTGGAAAATAACAGTGTCTGCTTTTTCCGTGTACTGACCCATTTTATGGAAATTTAGATAACGGTATGTATCCGCAGCGGTCGCATTAATCTTCTCAGCGTACTCCAGGTACTCTTCTTTAGTTGGAATTCGACCTAGAATCGCACCAACAGCAGAAAGCTCAGCAGAAGCGAGATAAACGTTCGCCCCCGTACCCAAACGGTTCGGGAAGTTACGAGTAGACGTCGACATAACCGTAGAAGCATCAGCAACACGTGCTTGGTTACCCATACATAAAGAACAACCCGGAGTTTCAATACGCACCCCAGCACGACCGAAGATGCCGTAATAACCTTCTTCTGTGAGTTGGTCTTTATCCATCTTAGTTGGCGGAGCCACCCATAGGCGAGTGTTTAGAGAACCATTGAACTCTTCAAGCATCTTACCTGCCGCACGGAAGTGACCGATATTCGTCATACAAGAGCCGATGAACACTTCTTGAATCTCAGTACCTTGAACGTCAGAAAGAAGACGAGCATCATCTGGATCGTTTGGTGCACATAGAATTGGCTGATCGATATCAGCAAGATCAATCTCAATAACATGAGCGTATTCAGCATCAGAATCAGCAGAGAGCAACTCAGGGTTCGCTAACCACTCTTCCATTGCCGTAATACGACGCTCAATCGTACGAACATCACCGTAACCTTCAGCAATCATCCACTTAAGCATAACGATATTCGAGTTCAAGTACTCATCGATAGACTCTTGAGACAGCTTCACTGTACAACCTGCAGCCGAACGCTCAGCAGATGCATCAGAAAGCTCAAATGCTTGCTCAACAGATAGGTGCTCAACACCTTCAATTTCTAGTACACGACCAGAGAATTCATTGATCTTACCTGCTTTCTCTACCGTTAGTAGACCTTGCTTAATACCGTAAAGAGGAATGGCATGTACTAGGTCACGTAGCGTGATACCCGGCTGCATTTCGCCTTTAAAACGAACCAAGATAGATTCAGGCATATCAAGAGGCATTACACCCGTTGCCGCAGCAAATGCTACTAAGCCTGAGCCCGCAGGGAATGAAATACCTAGAGGGAAACGAGTATGCGAGTCACCACCAGTACCAACAGTATCAGGAAGAAGCATACGGTTTAGCCACGAGTGGATAACGCCATCACCAGGACGCAGTGAAACACCCGCACGGTTCATAATGAAATCAGGCAGCGTATGGTGAGTGTTTACATCGACTGGTTTCGGGTATGCAGATGTGTGACAGAAAGACTGCATAACAAGGTCTGCTGAGAAGCCAAGACAAGCAAGGTCTTTAAGCTCATCACGAGTCATAGGGCCTGTTGTATCTTGCGAGCCTACGGTTGTCATTTTAGGTTCACAGTACTGGCCAGCACGTACACCTTCAACGCCACATGCTTTACCAACCATCTTCTGAGCTAGCGTGTAGCCTTTATCTGATGCGGATGGGTCGATTGGTTTAGCAAAAAGATCGGTTTCTTCTAGACCTAGAGCATCACGTGCGCGACCCGTTAAGCCACGACCAATGATAAGCGGAATACGACCACCAGCACGCACTTCATCAAGAAGTACCTTGCTTAGTTCGAAGTTTGAAATCACAGAACCGTTTTTGTGAACAACACCTTCGTACGGGTAGATATCAATCACATCACCCATGTTCATGTCTTGTACGTTCAGTTCAATTGGAAGTGCACCTGAGTCTTCCATTGTGTTGTAGAAGATTGGGGCAATTTTACCACCAAGACAAACACCGCCAGTACGCTTGTTTGGTACGAATGGGATATCTTCACCCATAAACCAAAGTACTGAGTTCGTTGCCGATTTACGTGAAGAACCTGTACCAACAACATCACCAACATAAGCCAGTGGAATGCCATCTTTTTGCATTTCTTCAATTTGAGTAATAGGACCAACGCTACCCTGTTCGTCAGGATTAATACCTTCACGTTCCATCTTCAGCATCGCTTTTGCGTGCACTGGAATATCAGGGCGTGACCATGCATCAGGCGCAGGCGATAGGTCATCGGTGTTGGTTTCACCAGTGACTTTAAATACTTTAACCGTGATTTTTTCTGCGACTTTCTCTTTTGACGTAAACCATTCGGCATCAGCCCAAGATTGGAGTACTTGCTGTGCTGAAGCATTGCCTGCTTTCGCTTTCTCTTCTACGTCGTAGAACGCGTCAAACATCAGTAGAGTGTGGGACAGTGCTTTAACAGCGATTGGAGCAAGTTCGGCATCGTCTAGTAGAGAGACTAGAGATTCGATGTTGTAACCGCCTTGCATAGTGCCAAGCAGTTCTGCCGCTTTTGCTTTACTTACTAGTGGAGAAACGACTTCACCTTTAGTGATGGCCGTAAGGAAACCAGCTTTAACATAAGCAGCTTCATCTACACCCGGTGGAATACGGTTTTCTAGTAGGTCAAGAAGGAACGCTTCTTCACCTTGTGGCGGATTCTTTACCAGTTCAATTAATGCGGCTACTTGCTCAGCATCTAGTGGTCTCGGAACGACTCCTTCAGCAGCACGCTCTGCGACGTGTTTACGATAGGCTTCAAGCACGACTTTTTCCTCTCATTGCGGTTCCTCCCTCATTATTTACTCTTTTTATTAAAGAAAAAGGGAGTGAACATCCTTGGAAACTTGGCTCTCCTTTGCCATTGTCCATCACTCTAATCACATTGATGTACAACACCAGAGAGACCAAACGGTGGTGGGGAGAATAGCAAATTTAACGATAAATTAAAATCTTATCATTTTGACCAACATAGCAACTTAAGACTAAAGTTTTATAATTTCGGCCTATTAAGTCGTCAAATTTGCACTTCTGGTAATGGTTATTTAGACGGCGTTCCGATGATCAGATACACCGAGTCGAAATCCTCTTCTGTGCGTCCATAAGCAAACATCACAGGCCCAATAGGTGAATCGATGCCAGCAAAAATAGACGCGGCGTTATACATAGGAGCTTCATTTAGCTTCAGTGAATTATCCGTCCAAACGCCTCCTCTTTCGATCGACGCCCCTAAGTAGACTGGGGATTCAAACAGACCGAAGTCATTGTCAAACCAGCGGTAACGATACACTAGGCTTGCAAAAGCTTTGTTCTGTCCGATGAGGCTATTTCTTGAGATACCCGATAAATTTAAGAAACCGCCTAACTCCCGAGGATCGATCGGTACTAGTGAGTTTTTACTTTCTACGACACCATATTCCGCTTTTGCGACCAAAGTATGTCGTTCATAGCTTCTTGCGGCTTGCAATTCAGCCGATATTTCATAAACCGTATCGGTGATATCTTCTGAAGAGTCGTCAACGTAACCATTGGTATCATCATGTGAAATCAAGTATTCAAGATCAATATATAGCCCTTTTGTTGGTAAACTATAGTGATCTAATGTGTCCAATCGATAACTGACAAACCCACCCATTCGGGTAAACCTGAAATCGCCAAGAGAGGGTAATGTCGAATATTCCGCCGAGCCATCGGTATAGCGAGCACCGATGGTAAACTCTTGCCATAACGCAGCTTGATATCCTAGCTCAAATTCTCCAACCACCTCTTGAAAGGTGACAGGCAAATAATCACGAGAACCTTCTAAAGTCATGTCATCAAAACCGTCCAAAGGGATATTTCGGTTTTGATTGCTATATATCAGTTTGGTAGACGTAAAAAGCTTTTGCCCAGAAAGAATCGGTGAAAAAAATTCGGCTTCAATTCGTTTGTCTGTCCCCATCTCTAGGTTGGTTCGTAGCTCTGCACCATGAGAGTTAATATCGGTAAAGTTACTGGAAAGTCCGATCGAATACTGGCTTTTAGTTGCGAAATCATCCTCAAGGAAAAATCTGAAATTGACGTAATTTGGGCCCCAGGACTTTTCATCAACATCAAAGATAACTTGATTCACACCATCGACTTGATCGTAACGGTAAGTGATCAATTCAAATCGGTCTAATGCATAAAGATCTTGAACACTTTTCTCTATCTCACCCGTTTTCAGAATCCGTCCTGGCTTTAAATCTAAACGGTTAGCGAGAAGCTTGTCACTGTAGTGAGTCTCATTGTTCACCACTATCTCATCGACAACGGTTTCATCACCAAATTGCAACGTCTTTCTGCGATCTTGTATATGATCGATATAAATTTGATAGTTTCGATTTGAAAGCGATAACGCCGCTAATTTATCTTTCACTTTGAGAGTTTCTAAATAACCCTTTTGGTAAGCGTCCGGCATTTTATCAAATTCAGTGGTCTCCATATCCCCAACATCTGGTTGGATATAAAAATCATCATCAGTCAACGTTTCAGCTTGCTTGTGAGTGCTACGACGAACTAGATAATTGGAAAGCTGATCCGCAGCTGTTAAAAACGTCGTAAAATCATCTTCCCCTTTATAATCCGTACTAATATCAACCGCGATAACAATATCAGCCCCCATTGCACGAGCAACGTCGACAGGCATATTGTTGGTGACGCCACCATCGACAAGCATCTGTCCATTGACTTCATACGGAGGCAGCGCACCAGGAACCGACATACTAGACATCATGGCATCGACCAAATAACCGTCTTTCATGATCACTTGTTGTAGTTCTATGATATCGGTAGAGACAGAACGATAAGGGATCACAAGATCATCAAATGAGTCAAACGGCGGCAAGTTACCTGTCGTTTCCCTCAAAATGCGTAACATATTTTGCCCTTGCACTACCCCTTTTGGTGCTCGAACTTCTCCCCAACGTAATCCTATGTCGGTTGTGAGTTGATATCTATCTTCATACTCTTTATCTCGTACACGACGTTGGCTACGGTCCACACGGTCTCGATACCCAGAATTCCAATTGATGGTATAGACAAAGCTTTCAATTTCATCTGCACTCATTCCCATCGCGTACAAGCCGCCTACATAGGCTCCCATGCTGGTTCCTGCAATGTAATCAACCGGGATTTGCATCTCTTCAAGTGCTTTTAATACACCAATATGAGCCGCTCCCTTCGCACCACCGCCTGCTAATACAACAGCAACCTTAGGGCGCGATGCTTCCTTTTCAGAAACGTCTAATGCCCATGCACTAGAGGCTGGCAGTAAACTGCTCAATATTAATAGGAATCCTAAATTGTACTGACGCGCCATTCCAAAATCCTTATATAAAAGTACGTTTTTACTTACCTATGCGAAAAAGCTTTAATGCAAAATAGCTCTTATGAGAGACAGTTCTTATTAAAAATAGCTCTTATGAAAAATAGCCTTTATGCCAAAGGGCACTAATACGAAGAACTTCCCCAAATAAACCTTAACCTACCACTGGAATAATTTTTTAAGCCATTGTTGTGGTCGATTTTCACACCCTTGTTTTAATTGACCTTCACTGTCCCAAACAGGCAGCTTAAAATCACTACCACAATCAAGCTCTAAACCGCCAGATGATGTCGGAGAGAAGCCTAAAGTAGCGATACCCTTCGGCCAAGGCAACCGTAGTTTTTCAGGAATGCGGTGTTGCAGGTAATCAGCGTATACACGCAATGCACCGCTAGAGCCCGTTAGTGTCGTAGGTTTATTGTCATCACGACCTAACCAGATGGTCGTGACTTCACGCCCATCAACGCCAACAAACCAACTGTCTCGGCTGTCGTTACTCGTTCCTGTTTTTCCAGCCAGCGCCGCCCACGCGAATTGATTCTGAAGGAAGCGCCCCGTCCCCTGTGACACACCTTTTTTCATCGCGTAAGTAGTCAGCCAAGCGGCTTGCTGATCAACCGCTTGCGATACTCTTGGAAGTGTTTGATACAACACATCGCCATCTAAATTAACCACAGAACGCAATGCAGAAAGTGGCGCTTTCTTACCTGAATTGGTCAGCGTTTGGTACATCTGCGCCACTTGGTAAGGCGTCAATGAAAATGAACCTAAAAACATCGATGGAACGGGGCGAATTTCGCTGTTATCCACACCCAATTTGACTAATGTTTTTGATACCTCTTTTATCCCCAACTGCATGCCTAACCTGACCGTTGGTACATTCAGAGATTTTGCTAATGCTTGATAGAGTGGCACTTCACCACGGAACTTACGATCGAAATTACGCGGGGACCAAACACTCCCTTTGCTGCCTTTTAAGCTGAGAGGAGAATCCATTAACGTCGAAGCCAGTGAATACTTATCAGGCTGTTCAAGCGCTGTTAAGTATATGGCTGGTTTTACAAGTGAACCGATTGGACGGCTGGCATTTAAAGCTCGGTTAAAGCCATCATATCCCGTACGTTTTCCACCGACCATGGCGCGGATCTCGCCGGAATGGCGATCTACCGCAATCGCAGCAGCCTCTAACTCTTTGCCAGCCCTTTTGGCTAATTCCGGTACTTTTCTGCCAATTGCCTGCTCTAATTTCACTTGAGAAACAGGATCAAGTGACGTGAACACACGCAACCCTGAATCCGAATGGAACCGTGTTCCCAGAGATTCATTTAACTCTATTTTCAATTGTTGGAAATAGGCGGGCTGGCGGCTAGCAATACGTGGATTATCTTGAATATCAAGCGGCCTGCGAGCGGCTTCTTCATACTGACTGGCCGTGAGAGTATCTTGCTGCATCATAAGGCGAAGTACTAAGTCGCGACGTTTCTTAGCGCGTTCAGGGTAGCGGACAGGGTTGTAATAGGAAGGACCTTTCACCATCCCAACCAGCAAGGCTAATTGGTCGATACGCAACTCTTGAATCGGTTGTCCGAAATAGAGCCTCGAAGCCAGCCCAAAACCATGAATTGCTTCGCCACCACTTTGTCCTAAATAGACTTCATTCAAGTACGCTTCTAAGATTCGGTCTTTGCTATAACGGTAGTCCAAAATCAATGCGATATACGCTTCCCGTACTTTTCGCCATAATGTTTTTTCTCTTGATAGAAATAAGTTTTTGGCAAGTTGTTGAGTTAATGTACTTCCCCCTTGAACCGTACGACCCGCTTTGATATTCGCCACCAGAGCACGGGCAATCGCAACAGGCGAAACCCCTTCATGCTGATAAAAATAGCGATCTTCTGTCACGAGCAATGCGTCTACCATTACTTCGGGGAACTGCTCACGGCGTAAGAATAGTCGTTGTTCGTCTTTGCCTTTTTCTAGCATCCCAAGCATCTTCGGCTCAATGCGCAAGTAGCCCATGTCCTGATCTTGTTCTAACGATTGAATGCGCGTAAGGCTCGTCTTATCAAAATGTAACATGACGTGACGATCCGGCTCCGGCCCATCTGTAAATTCGAATGGCCTACGAATCACCTCTATTTTGGTGGACGAAGAGGAGTAATCACCTGGATGACGAGGTTGACGAACCTTACGATAATTGAGCACATCCAACTCATTTTGAACTTGCTTAAGCGCCACCTCTTGACCCGGAGCCAAGTTCAACACTCTCGCATAAACCACCGTAGGCAAATCAAATAGCTGACCTTCAAATCTCTGCTTCACAACGGAATCAAGATACACGCCAATAAAAATCAATAACGCGATGACCGCAATACCGCTTTTCCAACTCACGCCCCACAAAATTCGTAACCAGCTACGTTTCTCTTTCGCTGCCTTTTTACACTTGGTTGTGGTTCGTTTTTTCGGTTTTACAGCCGCTTTTTTTGTCGTCGTGGCTTTTTTTCCACCAGCTGGTTTCTTTTTCGTGGTCTCTTTTTTTTCTGCTGAGCGCTTATTGACCAACGGTTTATCTACTGCTGACTTTTTTAGAGAGTTCATTAACATTATTTATTCAACTGTCGTTTGGTTTTAGTCGTTGCCACATGGTTTGCCGGATCATCAGGCCAAGGATGCTTCGGGTAGCGCCCCTTCATCTCTTTTTGAACCTCTTTGTAGCTTCCACTCCAAAACCCTGCGAGATCTTGTGTTACTTGCAATGGCCTTTGTGCAGGCGATAGTAACTCTAGTACGATTTTTTTTCTGCCTTGAGCAATCATTGGTGAATCATGCTCACCAAAAACTTCCTGAATTCGCACTGAAATGATGGGTTCATTTCCCGTTTGGTAACGAATTACTTTTCGATTTCCCGTTGGCATTTGATAATGAGTCGGCAGCCACTCATCTATCGATTGATTCAAAGGCCAGCCTAAGCGTGCTAATAATGCGGGCACTAACGACATCTTATTCAGCTGTTTGATCGACGTAATAGCGCTCATGTAAGGCGCTAGCCATAATTCAAGATCGGATAATAAACTCTCATCATCCATCGCGGGCCAATCCTGTTCTGGTAGCCACTCAATAGCACAACGAATACGTTTTAATAACGCGATGCTGTTTTCATCCCAGTTCAAACACTCCAACCCTTTTCTGCGGACATAATTGAGCAGAGCTTCGCTCATTTTACTTTGATCAGGCTGACTCATCTCTTTGCGTCGAACGACTAACTTTCCTAAAGTCGTTCGTTGTTCAGCCATTAAGCGACCACGTTTTTCATCCCAATCTACAACTTCGTGAGACACAAACAAAAATGGGAAATGCGCTTCAAGGGCAATGATGTCGACTTCTGCCGCAAGAAAAATCTGACTCGCCTCTTGAGATGAGCGCATCAGATCAATCGCAATAAGATAATCCACATCCGCTAGCGACTGAGACTCATCCATCGCACCACCATGCCCATTGGATAATATAAAACGGCCTGATTGTGCGGAGCGTCGCTGACCTATTCGATCAGGAAAAGCTAAGCTTAAAATGATGCCAACTTGCCGTTCATCGACTTTTTTCACATCAAAGATCACATTAAGCTTTCTAGCTAAAACACTCACACGCTGAGTGATAACCTTCATTTTTGAGTGGTTGGATTGCTTAAAACGACGAAGGGAATGCTGCAAGTTTGCCACGTTACGCTCTGGCTCTTCTAATAACGCCGCCACTAAAATCGCGCAGTGCTGCATATCACTCTGATGCTGGCTGACATGCACCAACATACTGGCAATTCGAGGATCTAACCCTAGCTCATGAGCGCGCTTACCAAATGCGGTTAACTGACCATTCTCCCCTAATATATTTAACGAAGAGAGCAGCGTGGTCGCCTGTTTTAGAGCGGTTGCGGGTGGCTTATCTAACCACGATAACTCATCCACATTCACCGTTCCCCACTGCGCGAGCTCTAGAACGAGTGAAGAGAGATCCGCATGTAATATTTCAGGCTCAGGCACATAAGGTTGCTGAGCCAATTGGGTTTCACTATACAGGCGCAAGCAAATCCCCTCTTCTAACCGCCCCGCACGCCCTGCTCGTTGCTCTGCGGAAGATTGAGCGATTTTAACTTGCTCTAATTTGGTGATCCCCGTTTTGAGATCAAACTTGGCCACTCGCTCTAAACCAGAATCGACGACAAGACGGATACCTTCAATGGTAAGAGAAGTTTCCGCAATATTGGTCGCAAGCACCACTTTACGGCGGCCATTTTCACTTGCTGCAATCGCACGTTGCTGTTGGCTGAAATTCAATTGGCCATACAGAGGACAAATATCAACATCTGGAAGCAAACTGGTTAGCGACACTTCTAGCTGTTTGATCGCACCGACTCCGGGAAGAAAAGCGAGTAAGGAGCCCTCCTCTGTCGTCATCAAATGCTCAATTCTTTTCGCCATTGCAGGCACAAGATACTCATTCACCCCAAGCGCAGAGTAGCGATACTCCACAGGAAAAGAGCGCCCCTGAGATTCCACATAACAAGCTTCGGGCAGCAAAGATTGCAAAGCCTGCTGATCTAACGTTGCAGACATCACCACAATTTTCAGATCATCTCGCAAAGCCTCTTGGATCTCTAAACTTAATGCCAGTGCGGTATCTGCATGTATGCTGCGTTCATGGAACTCATCAAAAATCAGCAAACTCACACCCGACAATTCCGGATCGCTCTGGATCATTCGGGTCATAATGCCTTCGGTGACAATCTCTAGCGTTGTCTGTGAGCTCACTTTGCTTTCACCACGAACTCGATAGCCCACCGACTGCCCAACCGTTTCACCTAACTGCTTTGATAGATACTGAGCAATATTACGAGCCGCTAAACGCCTTGGTTCCAGCATGATGATCTTACCGGCAAGCCCGCCAGTTTTAAGCAATTGGAGAGGGAAATGTGTCGACTTTCCGGCACCGGGAGCCGCTTTTAAGATCAGTTGATGATGACTTTGGACGCCGGTAAGTAACTCGGGCATCACAGCTTCAATAGGCAGTTGTGACAATGGTTAACCCTTATGATTTAATGAGACCATCATTGTACATAAAAACAGTATGAGAATGCACTTTAACCCACGATTAGAAAGCGCCACGCTAATAAAAAGATACAAACGTTTCCTTGCGGATATAAAACTCGACGATGGAAGCGAACGAACCATCCATTGTGCCAATACTGGAGCAATGACCGGTTGCGCGACGCCTGGAGATAAGGTTTGGTATTCCACCTCTGATAACCCAAAACGAAAATACCCCAATAGCTGGGAACTTTCTGAAACCTCTCAGGGGCATTTCATCTGTATCAATACGGCAAGAGCCAATCAACTCGCGGTTGAAGCCATCAATAACAATGCCATTTCGGAATTATTAGGGTACGACGAACTGAAAACAGAGGTGAAATATGGCAATGAAAACAGCAGAATTGATATATTGCTAACAGCAGAAAATAAACCAAAGTGCTATATAGAAGTGAAAAGCGTCACTCTGCTCGATGATACTCATAACGGTGACACGATTGGGCAAGGCTATTTTCCCGACACAGTAACGACTCGTGGGCAGAAACATTTACGTGAACTCACAGAAATGGTCAATACTGGAAGTAAAGCCGTACTTTTATTCACTGTTTTACATTCAGGGATTGAAAAAGTCTCTGCGGCACACCATATAGACGCCAAATATTCACAATTACTCATTGAAGCAAGAAATGCCGGAGTGGAAGTTCTCTGTTACAAAGCGGAACTGAACGATTCTGAGATAAAGCTAGTTTCTGCTATTGAATTTATCAATAAGCAGTAAAAGTGATGTTATCTTCACAATGAAGATAAATTTATAACTCAGGATTTGCCACCACAACTGCTTTCTGCTATAGATACCCGCCTCAAATTAACTGCTAAGCAGTTGACTAGGTGTAAGTAGGAGATGCTGCATGCCAGAATCAAAGAAAAAAGCGCTAGGCATCCTAGCCATTGCAGGTGTTGAAC
Source organism: Vibrio genomosp. F6 (assembly GCF_005146325.1). NCBI lineage: Bacteria > Pseudomonadati > Pseudomonadota > Gammaproteobacteria > Vibrionales > Vibrionaceae > Vibrio > Vibrio genomosp. F6. Next base: position 264,792 of record NZ_SYUT01000031.1, read on the forward strand.
CGTATAAAGAAATACCAGGTGAAGAGTACATGTCACCTGAACAAACGCTTCATTTTACTAAAATTTTAGAAGCGTGGCGCAACCAGCTCAGGGAAGAAGTTGATCGTACTGTTCACCATATGCAGGATGAAGCAGCAAACTTCCCCGATCCCGTTGACCGTGCTTCTCAAGAAGAAGAGTTCAGCTTAGAATTACGTAACCGCGATCGTGAACGTCGTCTAATCAAGAAGATTGAAAAGACGCTGGTTAAGATCGAAGATGAAGACTTCGGTTTCTGTGATTCATGTGGTATCGAGATTGGTGTACGCCGTCTTGAAGCTCGCCCAACAGCTGATCTATGTATCGACTGTAAAACGCTTGCAGAAATTAAAGAAAAACAGATGCAGGGCTAATCGCCTTAACTTTGTTTTAAAAGGGAGCTTAGGCTCCCTTTTTTGATTAACCAATGCCAACTTGATCGCTATGACCAACAATACATCATCACCTATCAACACCTCGCCTTACATTGGAAGATTTGCCCCTTCGCCTTCAGGACCTCTGCATTTTGGATCCTTAATTGCGGCGCTGGGAAGCTATTTCCAAGCAAAGTCTATGGGTGGGCAATGGTTAGTCAGAATGGAAGATTTAGATCCACCACGAGAAATGGTGGGCGCATCTAAATTAATCTTATCTGCACTGGAAGCTTATCACCTCTATTGGGATGGTGATGTGGTTTACCAAAGTAAAAGGCATGATCTTTACCAAGATCAAATCGATAAATGGCTAAGCAGCAAACAAGCCTATTATTGCCAATGTTCACGTAAGCAGATTAAACAGAGCGGCGGATTCTATAACGGTGCTTGCCGAGATAAACAGCTTACCTCTACGGACAATTGTTCGATACGCTTAAAAATGGCACACCCTGTTGAGCGCTTCTTAGACCAGCGTCATGCAGAGATAACCATCCCTAAAGCGCTAGCGGAAGAAGACTTCATCATTAAACGTCGTGATGGCCTCTACGCGTATAATCTAGCGGTTGTACTCGATGACATTGACCAAGGTATCACGCAAGTCGTTCGTGGCGCAGATCTGATAGAGCCGACCGGTCGTCAAATTAGTCTGTACCGAACCTTAGGTCATGAACCGGTAAGCTATCTTCATTTACCTCTTGCGATGGATGGAAATGGGAATAAGCTATCGAAACAAAATCATGCCACGGCAATAGATGTGCGAAATCCGAAAGCAACATTACTGAATGCCATGTCATTTTTAGGGTTTGAAATAAACCAAGAAATGCACAGCGTAAGCATCGATGAAATTATTCGTTGGGGCTGCCAAAATTGGCACTTAAAGCAACTACCTTCGCAGATCGAGATCACACCAAGATTCTCAAATGGCGTCAGCTAGGCTATGATTAGCCGCAAATAATGAGCATAACGCCATTTAGAACAGAATAAAGGCAAAGTTGGCGATACCAACTTTTTCGATAAGTTAATGAATAAAAACGACATTACCATTCGCGACGAACGCGAAAACGGAGATTTAGCCCTGAATATTATCACTCGCCAAGAGCACAATATTTCACGTAAGCAGATCAGCGATAATGCTCTAAAAGTTCTCTATCGACTAAACGGTGCCGGTTTTGATGCATTTTTAGTTGGCGGAGGTGTACGCGATCTTTTACTGGCAGAACAGCCTAAAGATTTCGACATCGCGACCAATGCAACACCAGAGCAGATCAAGCACCTATTTAGAAACTGTCGTCTTATTGGACGTCGCTTTAGGCTTGCGCACATCATGTTTGGTCGCGACATCATTGAAGTCGCAACTTTCCGTGGTCACCACCAAGAGCCAAGTAAAAATGTTTCCGCTCAGTCGACCGAAGGCATGCTACTGCGTGATAATGTATACGGCAGCGTCGATGAAGATGCCGAACGCCGAGACTTCACCATCAATGCAATGTACTACAACATTGCTGACTACAGCATCCATGATTATGCTGACGGTATTGAAGACCTTGAAGACAAGCTGATTCGTTTAATCGGCCACCCTGAAACTCGTTACCGTGAAGATCCAGTGCGTATGTTGCGCGCGATTCGCTTTGCAGCAAAACTCGATTTTGATATCGAAGAAGATACTGGCGCTCCTATCGAGGAACTCGCTCATCTTCTGCAAGATATTCCTTCAGCTCGCCTATTTGAAGAGTCATTAAAGCTACTTCAATCAGGATACGGTTTAGAGACGTACCACTTAATGCGTGAGTACAACCTATTCCAACAGATGTTCCCATCGATTGCCGAAGAGTTCACTGAAGATTACTCATCACCGACAGAGATGATGCTTGATCTGGTGCTTGATTCGACTGATCTTAGAATTGAAGATGGTAAGCGTATTAACCCAGCATTCATGTTTGCGGCTATTTTGTGGTACCCAATGAACAAACTGGCAGACAAGCTAGTCGCAGAGCAAGGTATGGCCCATTACGATGCCGTAATGGAAGCAAGCAACCTGATACTTGATAAGCAAGTGCGCTCAATAGCCATTCCTCGTCGTCATACCGCTACCATTCGCGAGATTTGGCAGCTTCAATTGCGTCTTCCTCGTCGCAATGGCAAACGCGCTTCTCGCCTTATGGAGCTGAATAAGTTCCGTGCTGGCTATGATTTCTTAGAAATGCGTGGTGAAGTTGAACAAGGCGAAACTGAGAAGCTAGCAAAATGGTGGGACACCTACCAAAAAGCGGGCCGTAATATGCGTCAAGCGATGGCAAACGAAGTCGATGGAGCACCGAATCGCTCTGGCCAAACTCGTCGTCGTAAGAATTACCGCAATAAAAAAGCGAAATCAGCAGAATGATCACGACGTACATTGCTGTAGGCAGCAACCTTACCGATCCGGTATCTCAAGCAAACCGTGCGATTGATGCGCTAAGGTTACTGCCTAAATCTGAGTTAGTGAAAGCCTCTATGCTATACAGTAGCACACCCATGGGGCCGCAAGACCAACCAGATTACATCAATGCTGTTATTGAAATTCAAACCGAATTAACGCCACTTGAACTGCTCGACTGCACACAAGCGATTGAGCTAGAACAAGGGCGTGTCCGTAAAGATGAGCGCTGGGGTCCAAGAACCTTAGATCTCGATATTATCTTATACGGCAATGAGGTGATCGATTCCGAGCGTCTAGTCGTTCCGCATTATGGAATGAAAGAGCGTGAATTCGTGCTCTACCCGCTTGCTGAAATCGCACCAAGTTTACAACTCCCTGATGGCGAGCGACTTGCCGATCTATTAACAGTCGTTGACCAAAATGGACTCAGTATTTGGTGTTCATAACGGAAGGTTATAGCACTCCGTTTTACAGCCAGACACTGATAAGGATAATCAATGAAAAAAATCACCATTAATGACCTAATCAAATGCAAGCAAGAAGGCCGCAAGTTTGCGACATCAACAGCCTATGATGCAAGCTTTGCTCAACTGTTTGAAAGCCAAGAGATGCCAGTATTATTGGTTGGCGACTCATTAGGAATGGTACTGCAAGGTAAGAATGATACTTTGCCAGTGACAGTTGAAGATATTGCTTACCATACTAAAATGGTTCGAGCTGGTAGCCCTAACTGTCTATTAATGTCAGACATGCCATTCATGAGCTACGCGACACCAGAACAAGCTTGCGAGAACGCAGCAACCTTGATGAGAGCTGGCGCTAACATGGTTAAGATTGAAGGTGGTCGATGGTTAGTTGAAACCGTAGAGAAACTAACAGAACGCGCTGTCCCTGTTTGTGCCCACCTCGGTTTAACGCCTCAATCTGTTAATATTTTTGGTGGCTACAAGATCCAAGGTCGTGACCAAGAACAAGCAGATAAAATGGTCTCTGATGCCTTAGCTCTGCAGAATGCTGGAGCCCAAATCGTATTACTAGAATGCGTTCCTGCATCCCTTGCTGAACGCATTACCAAAGCGTGTAATGTACCTGTTATCGGCATTGGTGCTGGCAACGTCACCGATGGTCAGATTTTGGTAATGCACGATATGTTCGGGATTTCAGCGAACTATATGCCAAAATTCTCTAAAGATTTCTTGGCTGAAACTGGAGACATGCGTAAAGCTGTCGCGAAGTACATTGCTGATGTGCAACAAGGGACTTTCCCTGATGACGCACACACCATCGCTTAGGAAAGACTATGCAAACTTTTGCTGAAATAACCGCTTTACGCGAACAGATCAAACAGTTGAAGCGTGATGGACGAACCATTGCTTTTGTTCCAACTATGGGCAACTTGCATGAAGGGCATCTTACCTTAGTGCGCAAAGCTCGTGAACATGCCGATATCGTCATCGTGAGTATTTTTGTGAATCCTATGCAGTTCGAACGTGCAGACGATTTAACAAACTACCCACGCACGTTAGAGGACGATTTAAGCAAACTTAACGGTGAAGCGGTCGATCTCGTCTTTACTCCAACGCCAGAGATCATGTACCCAGGAGGTTTAGATAAACAGACCTCTGTTGAAGTGCCTGGCTTATCACAAATGCTGGAAGGTGTTTCTCGTCCGGGTCATTTCCGTGGTGTTTCCACCATAGTGACGAAGCTATTCAACATCGTTCAACCCGATGTCGCTTGCTTTGGCGAAAAAGATTACCAACAACTTGCGGTAATACGTCAAATGACCACCGATCTTGCGTTGGATATCAAAATTATTGGTGTACCAACAGTCCGTGAAATGGATGGTTTAGCGCTTAGTTCACGTAATGGCCTACTGACCATTGATCAGCGCCAACGAGCGCCTGTATTAGCGAGAACCATGCGCTGGATAAGCAGTGCTATTCGCGGTGGTCGTGATGATTACGCTTCTGTGATTGAAGATGCGAGCGATCAACTACGTGCAGCAGGCTTACAACCAGATGAAATTTTCATTCGTGATGCGAGCACTCTACAAGCGGTATCAGCGGAAAGTAGCCAAGCGGTCATTTTAATGTCCGCATTCTTAGGTCAAGCTCGTTTAATTGATAACCAAGTTTTGGATCTAGCTGCGGAAGTGAAAGAGCCTGAAGCCACAGAAGAAAAAACAGAGTAGTCGTTTTTATTAGTAAACGACACCGCATAATAAAAGGCGCCATCACTAATGATGGCGCCTTTTTCGTTTATTGTCTCTTTATCCGCTATCGTAATTAACTACGTAGACCAATACCTTTCGTCACTAGATAGTGAGCAATGGCATAGAGCGTCACAATAAACACACCCAGCACACTAAAAGAGGTCACGATACCTACATCAGAAACCCCTAAGAAGCCATATCTGAATGCATTAACCATGTAGACAATCGGGTTCAGTTTAGAGACGCCTTGCCAGAATTCCGGCAGCAGGCTGATCGAGTAGAAAACCCCACCCAAGTATGTCAACGGTGTCAGAATAAAGGTTGGAATAATCGAGATATCATCAAACGTTCGTGCAAATACCGCATTAATTAATCCACCAAGCGCAAACACAATCGACGTTAAGAAGACCGTCGCAATGATCACACCCCAGTGATCAACTTGTAGATCGACAAAAAACAGTGAAACGAATGTTACGATCGTACCAACAAGCAAACCACGTACAACACCGCCCATCACGAAGCCAGCGATAATGACATAGTTTGGGACCGGAGCGACCAATAGTTCTTCGATGTTTTTTTGGAACTTAGCACTAAAGAATGAGGAGGCAACATTCGAATACGAGTTGGTGATCACCGACATCATGATCAAACCAGGAACGATGTATTCCATATAGCTAAAACCATTCATTTCACCGATTCGAGCACCAATCAGGTTACCGAAAATGATGAAGTAAAGTGTCATAGTGATTGCAGGTGGAACCAACGTTTGCACCCAAATACGAGTGAATCGGTTCACCTCTTTCGTCAATAAGCTACAAAAAGCTGTCCAATATAAGCTGTACATATTATTGACTCCCCTCACGAACAATACTCACAAATAACTCCTCTAAACGGTTCGCTTTATTACGCATCGAGAGCACTTTTACGCCGTGTTCACTTAGTTGAGCAAAAATGGCGTTTAAGCCTAAATTCTTATCAATTTCAATTTCTAAAGAGCCATTAACCATCACCTGGCTATTCACTCCATCGAGCTTAGGTTCTGGTGTTCCTTCTTCTAAATCCAAAATGAAGGTCTCAACACTCAGTTTGCCAAGCAGTGATTTCATGCTGGTATTCTCAATCAACTCACCACGATTAATGATGCCGATATTTCGACAGAGCATCTCCGCTTCTTCCAAATAGTGCGTGGTCAGGATAATCGTAATGCCCAGCTCCTCATTAATACCTTGAAGGAACTCCCACATAGAGCGGCGCAGTTCAATATCAACACCCGCAGTTGGTTCATCAAGAATCAACAGTTGTGGCTCATGCATCAGAGCACGTGCAATCATTAGACGACGCTTCATACCACCCGATAGGTTACGAGCACGTTCGCCGCGCTTTTCCCATAAATCTAACTGAGATAGGTACTTTTTAGCTCGTTCTTTAGCGAGTGCTTTTGGTACACCGTAGTAACCCGCTTGCTGTAGAACTATCTGCTCTACCGTTTCAAATGGATTAAAGTTGAACTCTTGTGGCACCAATCCTAAGTTCTGTTTTGCCAACTCAAGATCAGTATCAATGTTGTATCCGAATACCTTAACCTTGCCTGAGGTCTTGTTAACAAGAGATGAAATAATGCCAATAGTCGTCGACTTCCCCGCACCATTGGGACCTAACAAGGCGTAAAAATCACCTTTTTTAACACTTAAGCTAACGCCTTTTAAAGCTTCGAAGCCGCCAGCGTAAGTCTTGCGTAACTGTTCTATTTCTAATGCGTACATTGCTTTACCCTTCAAGCTAAGCAGGTAATTGATTATGGCCGACAGTCTATCGTCGAATGACGATTAAAGCAATAAAACCTCACCGACTCTTATTAATTAATGAATCTTATCAATTGATGCCATGATCAATTCACCACAAAAAAGCCGTTGAACTTTACCTCTTCAACGGCTTACAACCCCTACTACGCTCTGTCGAATCTCTAATAATCAGTTCTCATCCACACCGACATATTCGAGTGCTGCATTCAACGCTTCATACCTGAACTTGAAACTATTATGTTCTGGCACTAAATCCAAAACATGAAACTTCTCTAATTGCTCTAACGTGCTTTCATTAGGGCAAAGTAAATAGACCTCACAGTTCGTATCCAACGCATCTTTTATGGCATTTTCTAACGCAAGACCCACCGTGACGTCGATCATTGGCACATCGCTTAAATCTAAAATCATCGCGTCATAGTCATCAATACTATTATGTTGGCGTGAAATCGCTTTCGAAACGCTGAAAATCATTGGGCCAGAGAGGTAAAAGAACAACACCTTTCCATTAGCCCGATCAAGCAAGGATCTTTCGCTGTCCGTTAACGGGACATCATTGTCATCAGCATCACTGATGGCCTTTACTTTTCTCGCCTGTTCACGGCTTAATCGCTCAATAATAATGATGTTAGAGATGAAAACGCCCAAACCAACCGCCGCGATTAAATCGACAAATACCGTCAGAAGCATTACCCCATACATAATCGCCATGCCTTGTAGGCTGACTTTATGAGCGCGCTGGATGAAACTCCAATCCAATATATTGAAGCCAACGTATACTGCAATTCCCGCCAAAACTGCCATTGGAATCGGTTCAGTGAGTGAGCCTGCCACTAATACAACTAAGGCTAAGACTAAAGCTCGGATCACTCCAGAAAGAGGCGAACGCGCACCCACTTGGATATTGGTCACCGTTCCCATCGTAGCCCCTGCGCCCGGTAATGCACCAAACAAACCAGACAACATATTGGCTAAACCTTGGCCTCTCAGTTCCTTATCTGAATCATGATCCTTACGAGTTAGAGAGTCTCCAATAACAGCCGTTAGCAGCGTATCAATACAACCTAGAGTCCCCAATACCAACGCATCAATAACCATCGCAGTGAGCATTTCAGCGTTTACCGTTGGAATAACAAGAGATGGTAAACCCGCTGGAATTTCACCGATTCGACGAATACTATCAGTATCAAAAATGATGACCGACAATAAGGTGACCACAATCAGCGCCACAAGCTGAGCGGGCATATATTTACGATATTTATCCGGCAATAAGAACAGAATAAGCAGAGTCAAAATGCCCAAGAATAGCTCTCCAAACTGAATGTCAGAGAGTGTCTCAGGCAAAGCATTCAATGTCCCCATCACGCCACCGGAAGGGGCTGGGTGTCCCAATAGTGGGGAGAGCTGGAGGATGATCAGTATTACGCCAATTCCCGACATAAAACCGGAGATCACACTATATGGCATCAAAGTTATATATTTTCCTAACTTTAAAGTACCGATTAATATCTGAAATGCGCCGGCCATCATCACCACGGTAAATGTCATTGCCATGCCAGTTTCGGGGTAGCGAGCCATCATGCTGGTCATTACCGCCGTCATGATCACCGTCATTGGACCGGTAGGCTCAGAAATTAAGCTGGATGAACCACCAAAAAGCGCAGCGAATAACCCCACCATAATCGCGCCCCACAACCCGGCCTCGGCTCCTGCCCCAGAAGCAACACCAAACGCTAATGCCAAAGGAAGTGAAATGATGGCAGTCGTAACACCACCGAACATGTCTCCCTTAAAATTCATATCTTTAAAACGACTTCCAAACAAAATATGGCTCCTGCCAATAGAAAACGGGGATGAATATAAGCTTAACAAATCTCACATCGATAATTGAGCACTCTCATTATCTCCGTCATCATGAGTTATAACTGAAAGTTAGGATCAGCGCTAAGTTAATGATTTTTGCCTCTAGAACACGTCAGATGAGTACGTTTTAACTGATTTTTTACACGACCGAATTTGTAACATTGTGTATAGTGATGAAAGATCATTAAGGGAAGTAAGATGCCAGAAATTAAACAACTTTTTGAAAATAACTCAAAATGGTCAGAGTCGATCAGATCCAACCAGCCAGAGTATTTTGCAAAACTAGAGGACGGCCAAAATCCAGGATTTCTTTGGATAGGTTGCTCAGATAGTCGAGTTCCAGCAGAACGTTTAACAGGGCTTCATTCCGGGGAACTTTTTGTCCACCGAAACGTAGCGAACCAAGTGATTCATACCGATTTGAATTGTCTTTCTGTCGTGCAGTATGCGGTTGATGTTCTTAAAGTGAATCACATCATTGTGTGCGGTCACTATGGTTGTGGCGGGGTAAATGCGGCCATTGATAACCCTCAACTTGGTTTAATCAACAACTGGTTGCTTCATATCCGAGACCTGTATTTAAAGCACCGTAGTTTTCTTGCTGAAATGCCTCGAGAACGTTGGGCAGATAAGCTATGCGAAATTAATGTTGCAGAGCAAGTGTATAACTTGGGTAACTCGACTGTACTTCAAAATGCATGGGAGCAGGGTCAAGATATTCAAGTCCATGGCGTAGTCTATGGTATCGGAGATGGAAAATTAGAAGACATTGGTATGCGCTGCTCTAGTAGAGAAAGTTTAGAGACTTCATACCATGCTGCAATTAAGAAAATACTCAGCTCAAAAGAGCTATTAACCAGTATTGATGAGTTAAACCCATAAAATTAAAAATGCCCGCTAACTTAAGCGGGCATTTTATTGCATCAGTTCAATCGATACTTACTCTTGAGGTACAACTTTACCAATGTAAGGTAGGTGACGATATTTCTGTGCGTAATCTATCCCTACACCAACAACAAATTCATCTGGGATTTCAAAGCCAATCCACTTAACATCCACATCAACTTCACGACGCGATGGTTTATCTAACAAAGTACAGATCTGAATCGACTTAGGTTCACGTAGTGATAAAATTTCACAAACTTTGTTTAAAGTGTTACCCGTATCGATGATGTCTTCCACCAGCAAAACATCTTTGCCTTTAATATCATCATCTAGATCTTTCAAGATACGCACATCACGCGAACTCGACATTGTATTGCCGTAGCTAGATGCGGTCATGAAATCCACTTGGTGTGTTATGTCAATGGCACGAGCTAAATCAGCCATGAAGACAAATGAGCCACGTAGCAGACCTACCATGACTAAATCTTCGCTGCCTTGATAGTGTTCCGTAATTTGCTGACCTAATACACGTACTCGCTCCTGAACTTCTTGTTCTGGAATCATAACTTCAACTGTATGTTTCATACCAATCTCGATTTGTGGGGTGTTAACTACATCGATTTTATAGCAAAAATCATGTAGCTCCATAAACTCGGGCTTATCTTAACACTGCTACGCCCCATAGTTAAATGTTTAACCTTGCCGCGATGATTAGAATAAATTTCATACGCAATCCATTGCTTTTCTCATTACTGATATAATTGTCTACTAATTCGCCATTAGTTATTGACCTACTTCATATGCACCATTACACTCATACCGCTTTAAGCAATAAATATAATAATCAATTAGAAACAACTCACGGCAAGGAAAATAAAATGGACTCAATAGCTAAGAGACCAAGAACAAGGCTTTCTCCTCAACGACGCAAACATCAGCTGATGGAAATTGCGTTAGAAGTATTCGCTCGTCGTGGCATAGGACGTGGTGGTCATGCAGATATTGCAGAAATCGCCCAAGTCTCTGTTGCTACTGTATTTAACTACTTCCCGACTAGAGAAGATTTAGTCGATGAAGTGTTAAACCATGTGGTTCGTCAATTCTCGAACTTCCTCTCTGACACCATTGATCTCGATCTACACGCAAAAGAAAACTTGCATAACATCACCTCTGAAATGGTGAGTTTAGTGATCAATGATTGCTACTGGCTGAAAGTGTGGTTTGAATGGAGCGCATCAACACGTGACGAAGTATGGCCTCTGTTTGTTACAACGAATAGAACCAGCCAACTGCTCGTTCAAAATATGTTTGCTAAAGCGATAGAGCGTGACGAAGTCTGTGATCAACATGAGCCAGAGCATTTGGCTAATTTGTTCCACGGCGTATGTTACTCGCTATTTGTTCAAGCAAATCGAAACCCAGACCTAGAGAGCATACAAGCCTTGCTTACGAGCTATCTAGACATGCTATGTATTTACAAGCGTGAAAATCACTAATTTATTCGCGTTACCAGCGGATAAAACCGCCATGTAATCTAGAATAAACAAATAAAAAGGCTGATATTTATATCAGCCTTTTTTAATCCGTGGTCTTTTGTACTTTGTACTTCATAGCTTCATAGCTTCATAGCTTCATAGCTTCATTACGACAAATATCACGCTGATAAATTTTAGACACAAAAAAACCGCTGACTTATCAGCGGTTTTTATTCTTTTAAAAGCTCTTATCTCGAAGTGATTTAGCGAATAATGCTAATGTACAACTTACTTCTTCTTAACTGCTTTTTTGTTTGGTAGGTCAGTGATTGAACCTTCAAATACTTCCGCAGCTAGACCCACAGACTCATGTAGAGTTGGGTGAGCGTGGATAGTAAGTGCGATGTCTTCTGCATCACAACCCATCTCGATAGCAAGACCGATTTCACCAAGAAGTTCACCACCGTTAGTACCGACGATAGCACCACCGATGACACGGTGAGTCTCTTTATCAAAAATAAGCTTAGTCATACCATCAGCGCAATCAGATGCAATCGCACGGCCTGATGCAGCCCAAGGGAAAGAGGCAACTTCATAGTTAAGGCCTTCTTCTTTCGCTTCTTTCTCTGTCTTACCTACCCAAGCGACTTCTGGCTCAGTGTACGCAATTGATGGGATTACTTTAGGGTCGAAGTAGTGCTTCTTACCTGAAATAACTTCAGCAGCAACGTGGCCTTCATGCACACCTTTATGAGCAAGCATTGGTTGGCCAACCACATCACCGATAGCATGGATGTGATCTACGTTTGTACGCATTTGCTTATCTACGTTAATGAAACCACGTTCATCAACTTCGATACCCGCTTTTTCAGCATCGATAAGTTTGCCATTTGGTACACGGCCGATAGCAACAAGAACGGCATCGTAACGCTCAGCTTCTGCTGGTGCTTTTTTGCCTTCCATCGAAACGTAAATACCATCTTCTTTCGCTTCAACTGCTGTTACTTTAGTTTGTAACATCAGCTTAAATTTGTTCTTAATACGCTTAGTGTAAACTTTAACGATGTCTTTATCCGCAGCAGGGATAACTTGATCGAACATCTCTACAACTTCAACTTTAGAACCTAGAGAGTGATATACCGTACCCATTTCAAGACCGATGATACCACCGCCCATGATAAGTAGCTTTTCAGGTACTTCTTTCAGTTCAAGTGCATCCGTAGAGTCCCAAATGCGTGGGTCTTCATGAGGAATAAACGGTAGCTTGATTGGGCGAGAACCCGCTGCAATGATAGCGTTGTCAAAGTTAACCGTTGTTGGCTCGCCTTCGCCTTCAACAAGAATGCTGTTAGGACCTGTGAATTTACCGAAACCATTAACAACTGTAACATCACGCATCTTAGCCATACCGCCAAGACCGCCAGTCAGTTGAGTGACAACTTTATCTTTCCAAATACGGATCTTGTTAATATCAGTTTGAGGCTCACCAAATACAACACCGTGATCAGCCATCGCTTTTGCTTCTTCGATAACTTTAGATACATGAAGCAATGCTTTTGATGGGATACAACCCACATTCAAACATACACCACCAAGCGTGTTGTAGCGTTCAACTAATACCGTTTCTAGACCTAAATCTGCACAACGGAATGCCGCTGAATAACCAGCAGGACCTGAACCAAGTACAACAACTTGGGCTTTAATTTCTTTGCTCATTGTGACCTCTTGTAGTCATTATCCCTAACAGGCTGAATGGGTAAACCTAAAATAGAATGTCGCTTTCAAACGGTACATATTTTACAGAGATGTTAACAGTGTGAAAGCAAGATTAGGTTAGCCTGTGAGCTAGACAACAATTCATCTCATGAAATTCTGATTTATAGAAAAGCGATGATGAATATTGTCTACTAATTCTGTGTGTTAAAAATTAAGGTGACCCGAAAGTCACCTTAATAATTGCTTTCTAAAGTACTAGACGACGAATGTCTGACAATGCACTATTTAAGAAAGTAATGAATCGCGCACCTTCTGCGCCATCGATCACTCGGTGATCGTACGACAGAGAAAGAGGAAGCTGTAAGCGAGGTTCAAAATCTTTACCATTCCATACTGGTTTGATTTCAGATTTAGATACACCAAGGATACCCACTTCAGGCGCATTTACGATTGGTGTAAATGCTGTGCCACCAATACCGCCAAGGCTTGAGATAGTGAAACAACCGCCTTGCATATCAGCAGCAGTAAGCTTACCTGCACGTGCTTTCTTAGAAATAGCCATTAGCTCTTCAGATAGCTCGTAAATACCTTTTTTGTTCACATCTTTAAAGACTGGAACAACTAGGCCATTAGGCGTATCAACCGCAATACCTACGTTTACGTATTTCTTAAGGATGATGCTTTCACCATCTTCAGAAATAGAAGAGTTAAACGCTGGGAACGCTTCTAATGCTTTAGCTACCGCTTTCATGATGAACACAAGTGGCGTGATCTTCATGCCTGTGTCTTTCTTCGCTTCGATTGCATTCTGTTCTTTACGGAACGCTTCAAGCTCAGTGATATCAGCGTTATCCCACTGTGTAACGTGAGGGATCATTACCCAGTTACGATGTAGGTTAGCACCTGAGATCTTCTTAATCTTAGAAAGCTTCTGAACTTCAGTTTCACCGAACTTGCTGAAATCCACTTTTGGCCAAGGCAGAAGACCAAGTGCAGAGCCGTCACCGCCTTTCGCAGAAGCTGCAGCACCAGACTCAAGACGCTTAAGCGCTTCCTTAACGAAGCTCTGTACATCTTCTTTCAAGATACGGCTCTTACGGCCTGTACCTTTAACTTTAGTCAGGTTAACACCAAATTCACGCGCTAAACGACGAACAACTGGTGAAGCATGTGCGTAGTCATTATTCTCTTGGAAATCACCAGCAGCTGGTGCTTCAACTTTAGCAGCAGGAGCCGCAGGTGCTGATGGCGCTTGAGCTACTGGAGCCGCCGCTTGAGAAGCAACAGGCGCTGCCCCTTCAACAACAAACGTCATGATTAGAGAACCAGTGGTTACTGAATCGCCTTCAGCAATCTTGATCTCTTTAACTGTACCAGCGAATGGTGCAGGCACTTCCATAGAAGCTTTGTCGCCTTCTACAGTGATTAGAGATTGCTCTTCTTCTACTGTATCGCCAACTTTAACCATAACCTCAGTAACTTCTACTTCGTCACCACCGATATCAGGAACGTTCACTTCTTTCTCAGCAGATGCCGCAGGAGCCGCTGCCACTGGTGCCGCCGCTTCAACTGCTGGAGTTGCTGGCGCAGAGCCTGTAACTTCAAAGATCATGACTAGAGAACCAGTAGACACTGAATCACCAGAAGCGATTTTGATTTCTTTAACGATACCAGCGAATGGTGCAGGAACTTCCATTGAAGCCTTATCACCTTCAACAGTAAGGATAGATTGCTCTTCTTCAACTGCGTCGCCAACTGCAACCATGATTTCAGTGACTTCAACTTCATCACCGCCAATGTCAGGAACGTGAACTTCTTTAAGCTCAGCAACTGATGCAGGCGCAGCTACAGGAGCCGCTTCAACTGCAGGAGCAGCCGGTACTGCTGCACCTTCCGCTTCGCCACTTTCTTCAACGAACAGCATAATTAGAGAACCAGTAGAAACAGAATCGCCTTCTGCAACTTTGATCTCTTTAACAATACCTGCTTGAGACGCTGGAACTTCCATAGAAGCTTTATCGCCTTCAACCGTGATCAGAGACTGCTCTTCTTCAACCTTGTCGCCAACGCTTACAAGAATCTCAGTAACTTCAACCTCATCCGCACCAATGTCAGGTACATTAATTTCGATTGCCATTGCTTATTTACCTTCTATTAAGCGCTGTATTAAGCGTATTGTGGGTTAATTTTGTCTGCGTCGATGCCGAACTTAGCAATAGCGTCTACCACTACTGATTTTTCAACATCACCACGTTTCACAATTTCAGTTAGAGCAGCAACGACTACGTAGCCAGCATTAACTTCAAAGTGACGACGTAGGTTCTCACGGCTGTCTGAACGACCAAAGCCATCAGTACCAAGAACTTTGTAAGACTCTGTAGGCATAAATGCACGTACTTGCTCAGCGTAGTTCTTCATGTAATCCGTCGCAGCGATTGCTGGCTCATTGCCAAGAACCGTTGTGATGTATGGTACTTTCGCTTCCGCTTCTGGGTGTAGCATGTTGTAACGCTCTGCATCTTGACCGTCACGAGTAAGTTCGTTGAACGATGTTACAGAGAAGATATCAGACGCTACGCCATAGTCTTCACTTAGGATTTGTGCTGCTTTACGTACTTCATTCATGATGGTGCCAGAGCTCATTAATTGAACTTTACCTTTAGCACCAGCGTGAGATTCAAGCTTGTAAATACCTTTACGAATGCCTTCTTCAGCGCCTTCTGGCATTGCTGGCATTGCGTAGTTCTCGTTCATTACGGTTAGGTAGTAGTAAACGTTCTCTTGCTCAGGGCCGTACATGCGACGAATACCATCTTGCATGATTACTGCTAGCTCGTAAGCGAACGTTGGGTCGTAAGAGATACAGTTCGGTACTGTGTTCGCCATGATGTGCGAGTGACCATCTTCGTGCTGTAGACCTTCACCGTTTAGCGTTGTACGACCCGCTGTAGCACCTAGTAGGAAGCCACGAGCTTGTTGGTCGCCCGCTAACCATGCCATGTCACCAATACGTTGGAAACCGAACATAGAGTAGTAGATGTAGAACGGGATCATCGGTAGATCGTTTGTGCTGTATGACGTTGCCGCAGCAACCCATGAAGCCATTGAACCTAGTTCGTTGATACCTTCTTGAAGCACTTGACCAGATGTCGCTTCTTTGTAGTAAGAAACGATGCCTTTATCTTCAGGTGTGTATTCTTGACCGTGCGGGTTGTAGATGCCAACCTGACGGAATAGACCTTCCATACCGAAGGTACGCGCTTCATCACAGATGATAGGAACAATGTTCTTACCAATGTTCTTATCTTTAAGAAGAATGTTTAGCGTACGTACATAAGCCATTGTGGTAGAGATATCACGCTTCTGCTCACCTAATAGAGGCGCGAATGCGTCTAGCTCAGGAACCTTAAACTCTTGAGTAAATTTAGGCAGACGAGCTGGCGTGTAGCCTTGTAATGCTTTACGACGAGCATGTAGGTATTCGTATTCAGCAGAACCTTCTTCCAGTTTCAAGTAAGGAAGTTCAGCCACTTTCTCATCAGAAAGAATGTCTTGTAGGCCTAGACGATCACGTAGGTATTGAACGTGAGTCATGTCCATTTTCTTAACACCGTGAGCGATGTTTTTGCCTTCTGCTGCATCACCCATGCCGTAACCTTTAACAGTCTTAGCTAGGATTACCGTCGGCTTGCCACCTGTCTCTTTTGCATTGTTAAATGCAGCGAACAGTTTAGAAGAGTCGTGACCACCACGCTTCAAGTCGAAGATTTGGTCGTCAGTCATGTCAGCCACTAGTGCCGCTGTTTCTGGGTACTTACCAAAGAAGTGCTCACGTACGTATGCGCCATCTTTAGATTTGAATGTTTGGTAGTCACCGTCGATAGTTTCATTCATTAGTTGAAGAAGCTTACCAGTCGTGTCCTTCGCAAGTAGTGAATCCCAGTTGCTACCCCAGATAACTTTAACAACGTTCCAACCAGCACCTTTGAATAGGCCTTCAAGTTCTTGGATGATGCTACCGTTACCCATTACAGGGCCGTCTAGACGCTGTAGGTTACAGTTGATTAGGAAACATAGATTGTCTAGCTTCTCACGCGCAGCGAAAGAGATAGCACCACGTGATTCTGGCTCATCCATCTCACCGTCACCTAGGAACGCGTATACACGTTGCGCTGAAGTATCCTTCATGCCGCGGCCATCAAGGTACTTAAGGAAGCGTGCTTGATAGATCGCAGAGATAGGGCCAAGACCCATAGATACTGTAGGGAACTGCCAGAATTCAGGCATCAGTTTAGGGTGCGGGTAAGAAGGGATACCTTTACCATCCACTTCTTGACGGAAGTTATCTAGCTGCTCTTCAGTCAGGCGACCTTCAACGAATGCACGAGAGTAGATACCTGGAGAGATGTGACCTTGGTAGTAAACTAGATCGCCACCATCTGTCTCATTTGGAGCACGGAAGAAGTGGTTAAAACAAACTTCATAGAACGCCGCAGCAGATTGGTAAGACGCCATGTGGCCGCCCAAGTCCAAATCTTTTTTCGAAGCACGCAATACGATCATGATGGCATTCCAACGAATGATCGAACGAATACGACGCTCAAGAGTCACATCACCTGGGTAAGCTGGCTCTTGTGTTGCTGGAATGGTGTTGATGTAGTTAGTGTTAATACCTGTTGGCATATCAACACCATCTAAACGTGCTTTATCTAGAACTTGCTCTAGTAAATATTGTGCACGTTCTACGCCTTCTTCGCGTACTACTGACTCAAGTGCTTCTAGCCAATCTTGAGTTTCCAGTGCATCAACGTCATGCTTCATGTCAGACATGGCGGTCTATCCTTTTTGTTAGTTGGATTCTACTAAACACGCAGTGATTCGCTTAATTACGAATCACCACCCTGTTGAATTCGACGTAAAGATCGTTCGCGTCGCGACTCCTCTTTTGTCAAATCCAACAATGTTTCTTCAATGTAAGCTAAATGGGAGTGTGACATTTCTCGCGCCTTCTCAGGCTGTCCAGAAACGATCGCATCAACAATATTAGCCCTGTGTATACTCACTCTATCCACCACGTCTTTGCGGCGATGTAATAGCTTTAAATTTTGTAAAACGTTTTGCTCAAGCAAAGGTGCAAGGCTTCGAACAATATGCAGCAAAACCACATTATGGGCCGCTTCTGTAAGCGCTACTAAAAATGCCATTACCGCAGCAGATTCTTGTTCTACATCAGCTTTATCTTGCGCTGCATGTATTTGTTCCTGGCACGCTTGAATGCGAGCAAAATCTTCATCAGTACCACGTAAGGCTGCAAAATAAGCGGATATTCCTTCCATCGCATGACGTGATTCCAACACATCAAGTTGAGTTTCAGAATGATTCGACAATAAATCAAGTAAAGGATCAGAAAAGCTTTTCCAGATACCTTCACTAACAAATGTTCCACCACCTTGACGGCGTGTTAACAGTCGTTTGGCTTCTAAGCGCTGTATCGCTTCACGGATCGAAGGACGAGACACGTCGAACTGTTTAGCCAGCTCGCGCTCTGGTGGCAGTTGCTGCCCTGGAGCCAGTGTTCCTTCCACTATCAGCCTTTCTAGTTCCTGCTCAATAACATCAGAAAGTTTAGGCTGACGAATCCTTTGATAAGCCATATTTATTGTTCTTCTACTCTATGCAGTCAATTGGTAATACCAATTTCAAGTTGGGCAAGAAATTAACATAATTAAAACGACACTGTCCAGTTGAAAATTGACCTAAATCATAGAACACAGCACGGATTAACCGCAATTTAACAAATTAACTTTAAAACAATAAAGGAATTGGTCTTACCATTTACAGAAAAGATACGAGTGGGGAGGTGACGTGCTAGGTGGTATTCGTCTTATTAGATTCATTTGTGATGAAATATGAATAAAAAGGAGGGGGGATTTTCCTCATTGGTACAATTGTGAGTTTTTTATCAATTAACAAATACTCACAAAGAGGTAAAAACACCTCGAAAGTTTTAAATAAAATGAAAATCTAGAAAAAGTGCGCGGCTTCTCAAAAAACAGCGAAATTCGCGCAAGTTCACAATCTAAAGAGAAAAGATAAATTCCAACATTTATCTTACATATTTTTAAACTGCTGGTAGGCTTTTTCGAAACCGTCGCCAATCAAAACATAAACCGGGATCCGTTTTCCTTAAGGGCGCAATGTATTGATGTCCGGTAATTCGGGGAAGAGTAATCCTTGGGTAGGCATTCATCAACGCCTCAGACAATAGTTGCAGCGATTGGTATTGCTCATCGGTATAAGCATCGTAATCAGTACCTTCAAGCTCAATGCCAATCGAATAATCATTGCATCCTGTCCGTCCTGAAAAGCTGGATTGTCCAGCGTGCCATGCTCGAGCAGTAAAGGGCACAAATTGCACGATTTCACCGTCTCTGCGAATGAGACAATGAGCAGACACCTGCATGTTATGAATCACAGCGAAGAAAGGATGTTCGTTTGCATCAAGTTTACCCATAAAAAACTGTTCGATATAAGGCCCACCAAACTCCCCTGGTGGTAAACTGATATTGTGAACCACCAGCAGAGAAATATCTGACGGATCAGGGCGTTCATTATAAAAAGGAGATGGCACATGACGAGCCGATTGATACCAACCATTTTCATCAATCATCACTGTTATTCCTTGGCTACTTTTCTGGGATCGCTTAGATTTTACATTTCAGACAATGAAAAGCGAGATTAATGGCTGAATTTCATCCTCAGCAAGAGTATCATTCTCATTCCTATTCGACTCCCATATTAGATTTGCGATGAAAAACACACATAACAGCCAAGAACGACTTGACTACTTAAAGCAGCAACTTCCTCTAGAAATCACTCGCTCTGTCGTCGATACCATCAGAGAGGACCTTGGTGGAACCTTAGATCCAGCCGCTGATATTACCGCAAGTTTAATCCCTGAAAATGCACAAAACGTAGCGACCATTATTACTCGTGAGCACGGTGTATTCTGTGGTAAAGCTTGGGCTGATGAAGTGTTTAAGCAACTTGGTGGTCAAGTCACGATTGAGTGGCACGTTCAAGATGGCGATAAAGTTGAACCAAACCAAACACTCTGCACATTATCAGGCCCGTCACGTGCGTTATTAACTGGCGAACGTAATGCAATGAACTTTATTCAAACGTTATCTGGCTGTGCAACAACGGTGGCTGAATATGCGAAACAGATTGAAGGGACGGGTTGCCGCCTACTCGATACACGCAAGACGATTCCTGGCCTTCGTAGTGCACTAAAATATGCGGTGGCTTGTGGTGGCGGTTTTAATCACCGTATTGGGGTGTTTGACGCTTACCTGATCAAAGAGAATCACATTATCGCCTGTGGTGGCATTGAAAAAGCGGTAGCGACAGCGAAACAACTAAACCCTGGCAAACCTGTTGAGATCGAAACAGAAAGCCTTGAAGAATTGAAACACGCCATTGAAGCGGGCGCTGATATTATCATGTTGGATAATTTCACTACCGATATGATGCGCGAAGCGGTAAAACTCAACGCTGGCCGTGCTGCTTTAGAAAACTCAGGCAATGTAACACTTGAAACCATCCGTGAGTTTGCAAAAACCGGTGTGGATTATATTTCTGTAGGGGCATTAACCAAGCATTTAAAAGCGATGGATCTATCCATGCGCTTCCAATCATAAATAAGTTAACATGATGATATAAAACAAAAAAGGTCGTTAATTCGGCCTTTTTTGTATTGATAACATAGTAAACAATATGCCTTTCTATTAACTCACTCTCACAATTTTGTATCTTTAATGAAATCATTGAGTGAATTTCATTATCTCACTCGCGCCCCCTCTCTCACCGCATATTCAACTCTCCAGCAAGATTCTATTCTCTGGCTCATCAAATATTCGTGATTTCCACAATATGGACTGAGATTTGGAGAACAAGATGAAACACAGTAAGAAAAAAATACAGAAAGGTTTTACCCTAATTGAATTGATGATTGTAGTAGCTGTCATTGGGGTTCTGTCAGCAATTGCTTTACCTCAATATCAAAAATATGTAGCAAAGAGTGAAGTGGCTTCTGTTCTTGCAACTCTAACTGGGGCAAAAACTAATGTAGAAGCTGCAACCGTTGAAACAGGGCAATTTCCAGCGGCGGGACAAGAGTCAGCTTTGGGAATTCCCGCAATGCCTTTAGGTACGGTAGCTTTAAAAGCTACCGGAAAAACCGATGCTGGCACTATTACATTTACATTTGATACTGCAGGTAATGATGCTAGTGCTTTAGTTGCAGGAAAAACTGTAACATTAACGAGAACAACTGCCACTGGGGCTTGGGCCTGTACATCAAGCATTGCAGCCACTGAACGTTTGCTGCCTAAAACTTGTACAGGTGCATAACAGTAAATGTTCACCAACCTCCCCGCTATTCTACGTCAGGCTAACCTGCTTAGCCTGACGCAAGAACAAGCACTGGTTGAACATATGAATGCTTCTGGCCTTTCGGTGCCGGAGGCATTATTCGATCTCGGTCTTTTTTCGGCCAATACCCTAACCGATCACCTAAGCGCTATCTTTGGTTTACCTGAAACCAACCTTGACCATTATGACTACCATGACCTGTGCCAAAAACTGGGGTTGCGTGAACTGATTACCCGCCATCAAGCGCTGCCTATTTCCAGTCATGACCATGTGCTCACCATTGCCGTTTCTGACCCTACTCACTTATTAATCGAAGATGATTTTCGTTTTGCGACTGGTCACCAAGTTGAGTTAGTGCTCGCGAACTTTAAAACACTGCAAGGGGCGATTCGACGCTTGTATGGGCATTCCATCCAGGGCGCTCAACAAACACAGAAAGAGATCAGCCAAGAGGAGTTAGCTAACTTAATTGAGGTCAGTGAAGATGAGATCGAAAATATTGAAGACCTTAGTCAAGATGACTCCCCTGTTAGCCGTTTTATCAATCAAGTGTTATTAGATGCCGTCCGTAAGAAAGCCTCCGATATTCACTTTGAACCTTACGAAGACAACTATCGCATTCGTCTGCGTTGCGATGGCATTTTGGTTGAAACTCAACAACCCGCCAGTCATTTAAGCCGGAGGCTTTCAGCACGATTAAAAATTCTCGCCAAACTCGATATTTCAGAACGACGCTTGCCTCAAGATGGGCGGATCAAGCTCAGGTTGAATCAAGATAACGCCCTCGATCTCCGCGTCTCTAGCTTGCCAACCTTATGGGGTGAAAAGATCGTATTACGGCTGCTCGATAGCAGTGCGGCCAATCTCGATATCGACACGCTTGGCTATAATTCAGAACAAAAACAACTCTACCTTAACGCCCTAAAAAAGCCGCAAGGCATGATTTTAATGACCGGCCCAACAGGAAGTGGAAAAACAGTATCGCTCTATACTGGACTCAGAATTCTAAATACCAGTGAAGTGAACATTTCGACGGCGGAAGATCCTGTAGAGATCAATTTATCGGGGATCAACCAAGTTCAAGTCAAACCGAAAATTGGCTTTGGTTTTGCTGAAGCTCTGCGATCTTTTCTCCGTCAAGATCCCGATGTGGTCATGGTTGGGGAGATCCGTGATTTAGAAACCGCCGAAATAGCGGTGAAAGCAGCGCAAACTGGCCACTTGGTGCTTTCCACGCTTCACACCAACTCAGCCGCAGAGACCGTAGTACGGCTTACTAATATGGGCATTGAAGCATTCAATCTCGCCTCATCTTTAAGTTTAATCATTGCTCAGCGTCTGGCTCGACGGCTGTGCGAGCATTGCCGTCAACCGGATACCAATACACCTCTACACCTTGAAATAAGTGCTGAAGATCGTATCTATCAAGCGAACCCTAAAGGCTGTAGCGAATGCACTGGCGGCTACTCTGGGCGAGTGGGTATTTATGAAGTCATGGAATTTAACGCAGATCTTTCTGAAGCTCTGATTAAAGGAGCCAGCATTAATCAAATTGAGCAATTGGCCAAAAAGAATGGGATGCAAAATTTACACAACTCAGGGATGGAAAAATTAAAACAAGGCATCACTAGCTATCGTGAATTACAACGAGTGCTCTACTTTTGATTAAACGAGCACCACTAAAAAAGAAGGCTCAGCCGGTTTTCTATCACGACCATAACTTCTGTATTGAGCGGTCATGGTATAGAGACCAACGCCCCATCAATCGCTAAATACGAGACCACTGAAAATTGGAATAGCCATGAAACACAATAAACCAATACCACTCAAAAATTTTCGTTGGAAAGGCATCAATAGCTTAGGAAAAAAGACATCAGGACAGATGCTAGCCCTCAGTGAGCTTGAAGTAAGAGATAAACTCAAAGAACAACATATTCAGGTAAAAAAACTGAAGCGCGGCAGTGTTTCTCTACTCACGCGATTAGCTCATCGAGTCAAACCAAGAGATATTACTCTTCTTACTCGTCAACTTGCCACTATGCTCACAACAGGAGTGCCGATTGTACAAGCGCTCAAACTCGTGGCAGACAATCACCGAAAAGCAGAAATGAAATCGATTCTCCTACAGATAAGTAAAGGGGTCGAGGCCGGAACCCCAATATCAAAAGTAATGAGAACCAGCAGTCACCATTTCGATAGACTCTATACAGACCTTGTTGCAACGGGTGAGCAAGCGGGGAACCTTGCGGAAGTCTTTGAACGTTTAGCCACTTATAGAGAAAAAAGCGAACAACTGCGTTCCAAAGTGATTAAAGCGCTTATCTACCCGACAATGGTCATGTTCGTCGCGTTAAGCGTATCGTATTTGATGTTAACAATGGTGATCCCTGAATTTGAAACCATGTTCTCTGGTTTTGGGGCCGATCTTCCATGGTTTACCCAACAAGTGATGCGACTTTCCCATTGGATGCAAGCTTATAGCCTATATATCGTAGTATTCACTTTCGGCGCTGTTATTGTCATAAAAAGTATGCGTAAACGTCTATTTTCGTTTCGCTTAATGACCTCTCGCTGGGGGCTCAAATTTCCGATCATAGGCAGCGTGGTAATGAAAGCCTCTCTCGCCAAATTCAGTCGAACGCTATCGACTAGTTTCAGTGCCGGAATCCCTATTCTATCAAGTTTGCAAACTACCGCGAAAACCGCAGGTAATGTTCATTTTGAAACCGCTATTCATCAAGTCCATCAAGAAACGTCGTCAGGGGTTCCAATGTACATTGCGATGCGTAATACCAATGCATTTCCTGAAATGGTACTGCAAATGGTGATGATTGGAGAGGAATCTGGAAAACTCGACGATATGCTAAACAAAGTGGCGACCATTTATGAATTTGAAGTCGACAATACGGTTGATAATCTCGGAAAAATATTAGAACCATTGATCATCGTTTTCTTAGGGACATTAATTGGAGGTCTCGTGGTCGCAATGTACCTACCAATCTTTAACTTAATGAGTGTTATAGGATAAGATATACCAACTTGGATGAATAATCGTGAACAAAAGAATATACGTTAGCCCCATCCACACGCTTACCCTATACAACACCCTATTTGAGATCCTAAATGGAAATTTTTGAGTACTACCCGTGGGTTTTTCCTATTCTCGCAACTATTTTTGGCTTAATCATTGGTAGCTTTCTAAATGTTGTCATTCATCGCTTGCCTCTCATGATGGAGCGCGAATGGAAACAAGAGTGTGCTGAATCCTTTCCTGAATATAATCTTCCGAAACCTGAAGGCGTATTTAACTTAAGTGTTCCACGTTCGACATGCCCGAAATGCAAAACTCAATTACGTTTGATCGACAACATACCGGTCATAAGTTGGTTATTCCTAAAAGGCAAATGCCACCACTGTGAAAATCCAATTAGCGCTCGTTACCCTGCGGTTGAAACTCTTACTGCGTTAATGAGTTTTGCTGTGGCGAGTCACTTTGGTTTCAGTTATTTTACGGTCGCTTTACTGTTTTTCACTTTTATATTAATTGCAGCCACGTTTATTGATCTTGATACTATGCTGCTTCCAGACCAACTAACCCTGCCACTCATGTGGGCGGGTATCGCTCTATCCGTTTTTCAAATCAGCCCTGTATCGCTGCAAGACGCTATCATAGGCGCGATGGCAGGTTACCTCTGCTTATGGTCAGTTTACTGGGGGTTTAAGCTGCTCACAGGCAAGGAAGGGATGGGTTATGGTGACTTTAAGCTTCTCGCAGCCCTTGGCGCTTGGTTAGGCTGGCAGCACCTTCCTCTCATTATTTTACTCTCATCCCTAGTCGGGCTATTTTTCGGTCTAATCCAACTTCGACTGCAGAAGCAAGGTATCGACAAAGCTTTTCCGTTTGGCCCTTATTTAGCCATCGCAGGTTGGATCAGCTTGCTATGGGGCAGTAACATCATGGATTGGTATCTCACATCCATCTTAGGGGGTTAATTTGGCTCTAATTATTGGTTTAACCGGTGGGATCGCCAGCGGTAAAACAACGGTATCCAATCTTTTTCACTCTCAATTTAATATTGATGTTGTCGATGCGGATATCGTCGCTCGTCAAGTTGTTGAGCCCGGGACTGTTGGTATTGAAAAGATCGCTCAACATTTTGGTTACGACGTTCTCTTCGATAATGGCGAATTAAACCGAGCGAGATTAAGAGAACGGATTTTTTCCGATCCCAATGATAAAGCTTGGTTGAATGAATTGCTGCACCCCATGATCCGCGAAAAGATGCTAGCGGATTTAAATCAAGTCACCTCCCCTTATGCATTACTTGTTGCTCCACTGCTCATCGAAAACAAGCTTCAGTCAATGGTAGATCGTATTCTAGTGGTCGATGTAAGTGAACAGACCCAGCTAGAACGAACCATTTCAAGAGACAACGTATCACTCCAGCAAGCTGAATCTATCCTGAAATCACAAGCGACCAGAGAGCAACGATTGCAATTCGCTGATGACGTGGTTAAAAATGATACGAAAAACGGGGGAATTTTGTCTCAAGTCACAGAATTGCACCAAAAGTATCTGGCTATTTGTAGAGAAAATCAGTCAAAATAGAACGGAACAGACCTAAGGCTTAGTTAGATGACCACCCACAGATTTGAACACCCATTAAATGAAAAGACTCGTATTTACCTGAGAGTAGAATCTCTCCTCAGGCAACTGCACCTGTCTTCTACATTTGAGGATGGTCAACAGTACCAATTGTTTTTCCGTTCTCTTTTCGATCTGCTTGAAATATTTGAGCAAATCCAACTGAAAAGTGAGCTTGCAAAAGATATTGAGAAGCAGCGTCAAACTTACAAAAGCTGGTTAAACGTTGATGGTGTTGATCAAGAGATGCTACTCAGCGTTTTAAAAGAGGTGGATAGTATCCATCGCAACTTGATGGCCGCTGAACGCTTTGGGCAATCTCTAAAAGAAGAACGCTTCCTCAGTGCTATTCGCCAACGCTTTAACCTTCCGGGTGGTTCTTGCTGTTTTGATCTTCCGGCACTGCATTACTGGCTTCATCTTCCTCTCGATAAAAAAACCAGAGACGCAAAGCTTTGGACGAGTACATTGCGACCTCTTTCCGACGCACTCAACTTATGGTTAAAGCTAACCCGTGAAACCGGTCACTTTAAGCCGCAAATTGCTCGTAGTGGTTTTTTCCAAAGTGATGCTGAAGAAGCCAATATCCTGCGTCTGTCTATTCCGCTCGATTATGGTGTTTATCCGATGATTTCTGGCCACAAGAACCGTTTCGCGATTAAGTTTATGTCATTTGAAACTGGTCAAGCCGGCACCCAAGACGTAGAATTTGAGTTAGCCATTTGTAGTTAGAGTTAAATACTAAACTCTCAGATCAGGAAGAAAGATGTCGAACAAACCAACCATCGTAAAATGCCCCCAATGTGAAGCCGACGTAGAGTGGGGAGAGCAAAGTCCTCACCGCCCTTTTTGTAGCAAGCAGTGCCAAATGATTGATTTTGGAGAGTGGGCGGACGAAGAAAATTCAATTCCAGGCGCACCAGATATGTCCGATTCTGATGGCTGGTCTGAAGATCCTTATTAATCCACTGGATGGCAACTTATCGATTTAGCTAAGATCACTCAATAAATGCCATGATTCAGAAACAAAAAAGCGGAGCCAAGAGGCTCCGCTTTTATTATGAGAATGCAAAAAGAATTACTTCTTAGCAAGTTTCTCTTTAATACGAGCAGACTTACCAGAACGCTCACGTAGGTAGTACAACTTGGCACGACGTACTGCACCACGGCGTTTAACTTCGATTGCGTCAACAATTGGAGAGTGAGTTTGGAATGTACGCTCTACGCCTTCACCGTTCGAGATTTTACGAACTGTAAATGCAGAGTGTAGACCACGGTTACGAATACCGATCACAACACCTTCGAACGCTTGTAGACGCTCACGGTCACCTTCTTTTACCTTAACCTTAACTACAACAGTATCACCTGGTGCGAATTTAGGAAGGTCTGATTTCATTTGCTCTTGCTCAAGAGCGTTGATGATATTACTCATTTGTAAATACCCTAGAATAAACTGATACTAAATTTAATAGGTTACTGCTTGCTTTTCGTTGAGATACGTTGCTCTCGTACGAATTCAGCCAGTAATTGTTCCTGTTCGTCAGTCAGAGCTAGGTTTTCCAGAAGCTCTGGTCTTCTAAGCCAAGTACGGCCTAACGATTGTTTCAATCGCCAGCGACGAATGTCTTGGTGATTTCCGGATTTCAGTACCGCTGGTACTTCTGCTCCATCCAACACTTCAGGACGCGTGTAATGTGGACAATCTAACAAGCCATTTGCAAAAGAATCCTCTTCTGCTGAAGCAAAATCCCCTAATACCCCTGGAATAAACCGAGATACAGAGTCAATTAACGTCATGGCTGGCAGCTCACCACCTGTCATTACAAAATCACCAATTGACCATTCTTCGTCAACTTCAGATTGAATAATGCGCTCATCTACCCCTTCGTATCGACCACAAATAAGAAGCAAGTTCTCACTTGTTGCCAATTCTTCAACTCCCTGTTGGTCGAGTTTTCGACCTTGAGGAGAAAGGTAAATCACTTTCGTCTTTCCCGGAGATGATTTCTTAGCTGTTTGGATAGCGTCGCGCAAAGGCTGAACCATCATTAACATGCCAGGACCACCACCGTAAGGTCTGTCATCAACAGTGCGATGTTTGTCATGAGTGAAATCACGAGGATTCCAAGTCTCAATAGACAAAAGACCTTTTTTTACCGCTTGACCTGTTACTCCGAAGTCGGTAACTGAACGGAACATTTCAGGAAATAGGCTAATAATGCCAACCCACATGTGTTCTCTCGCTCTATACGTTATAAGGAGTTAGAAACCAGGATCCCAGTCAACTTCGATCCGGCGAGCTTCGCGATCAACTTTTTTGATCACTTGCTCTTCAAGGTACGGGATTAACCGTTCCTTTTGGCCAAAAGCATCTTTAAGATTAGCTTTCACTACAAGAACATCGTTGGAGCCCGTCTCTAATAGGTCAGTGACCTCACCAAGAGAATATCCCTTAGTGGTTACGACTTGCATACCAAACAATTCACGCCAGTAGAATTCTTCTTCTGACAACTCTGGTAATGAGGCTGGGTCAATAGCAATTTCGAAATTAGTCATCAGTTGCGCTTCTTCACGAACTTCTAACCCTGCTAGTTTACATACATAGCCTTGACCATGACGTTTCCAGCTTTCTACTTTGTACTCAACCCATTTGCCCTTTTGGTTTAAAT
Organism: Vibrio genomosp. F6; assembly: GCF_005146325.1. NCBI lineage: Bacteria > Pseudomonadati > Pseudomonadota > Gammaproteobacteria > Vibrionales > Vibrionaceae > Vibrio > Vibrio genomosp. F6. The sequence continues at coordinate 293,366 of NZ_SYUT01000031.1, forward strand.
ACCAAGGAGCATAATCAAAAATACTTTCAGCATTGTCTGTGTAGGAGAATACTTTAAGCCAGCCACGAATGCCGTAAGTAGACCCAAGTTTACCCACCACAATTCTTTCGTTTTGCTCACTCATTGATTCTTTATCCTTCATCGACATAAGCTATTTCTCTATAAATAAAGAATTAAGCCGCTTTTTGAGCGTCTTTAACTAGCTTAGCAACACGGTCAGATAGAGATGCACCTTGACCAACCCAGTGGTTAACGCGATCTAGATCTAAACGTAGGCCTTCTTCTTGGCCAGTTGCAGTAGGGTTAAAGAAACCTACTTTCTCGATGAAACGGCCAGTTACAGAATTACGGCTGTCCGCTACTACGATTTGATAAAATGGACGCTTCTTCGCGCCGTGACGTGCCAAACGAATGGTAACCATATCGTCCTCTTTGCTTTCTTAAAAATAAAATTAACCCCAATAACCATTTTCTTAACGAAATAGCTTGGGGTCTCGTGCCAAATTAAAGCCCCGGAATTTTACTCTTATTCAGAGTCAATGCAAGGGCTTTAGTTATTTTTTCGCCACTATCGAGTTCGTAAACTTTCTGTGACAGAGCTAACAGATTGATAAATTAGGCGACAGAATTATCTTCCGAAGCCGCCCATTCCTCCCATGCCGCCCATGCCGCCCATCATGCCTTGCATGTTGCGCATCATTCCTTTCATTCCACCCTTCTGCATTTTTTTCATCATTTTCTGCATTTGAGTGAACTGTTTAAGTAGACGGTTAACATCTTGCACTTGAGTACCAGAACCTGCCGCAATACGTTTTTTACGCGATCCTTTGATCAATTCAGGGTGCAGGCGCTCTTTCATTGTCATAGAGCTAATGATCGCTTCCATCTGCTTAAACATTTTGTCATCAACTTTATCTTTGATGTTATCTGGCAGGTTACTCATTCCAGGGAGCTTATCCATCATCCCCATCATGCCGCCCATATTTTGCATCTGACCAAGCTGTTCACGGAAATCTTCTAAATCAAAGCCTTTCTTTTCTTTAAACTTCTTCGCTAACTTTTCAGCTTTTTCTGTATCGACATTACGCTGTAAGTCTTCGATCAGTGACAATACGTCACCCATTCCAAGGATACGTGATGCAACACGCTCAGGGTGGAATGGTTCTAAAGCATCAGTTTTTTCACCTACACCTAAGAATTTAATCGGTTTACCTGTGATATGACGCACCGATAAAGCAGCACCACCACGCGCATCACCATCGACTTTAGTCAGAATCACACCAGTAAGAGGAAGAGCATCACCAAAGGCTTTCGCGGTGTTTGCCGCATCTTGACCGGTCATTGCATCAACAACAAATAGAGTTTCTACCGGAGTGATGGCTGTATGCAGATCTTGAATCTCTGACATCATGTCTTCATCGATAGCAAGGCGACCTGCGGTATCGACAATTAGTACGTCATAGAATTTCTTCTTCGCATGATCAATAGCAGCATTAGCAATAACCAATGGTTTTTGATCTGCCGATGATGGGAAGAAATCAACACCCACTTCACCAGCAAGTGTTTCAAGTTGTTTGATCGCTGCCGGACGATATACATCGGCAGAAACCACAAGCACTTTCTTCTTATCTCTTTCTGTCAGTAACTTCGACAGCTTAGCCACACTGGTGGTTTTACCAGCACCTTGTAAACCTGCCATTAAAATGACAGCTGGTGGCTGAGCGGCTAAATCTAACGCTTCATTAGATTCGCCCATCACAGCTTCAAGTTCTGACTGAACTATTTTTATGAACTCTTGACCCGGAGTGAGCGATTTAGAAACCTCTACTCCAACCGCGCCCTCTTTTACGCGCTTTACGAAATCACGAATAACAGGAAGGGCAACGTCTGCCTCAAGAAGCGCCATGCGGACTTCACGTAGTGTTTCTTTAATATTATCTTCGGTCAGTCGACCTTTACCGCTGATGTTCTTCAGCGTCTTCGATAATCGATCAGTTAAATTCTCAAACATATCTATCTCTTCGCTCATTAATGCGATGTATTACGTTTAGTATACCTTAGCCATGAAAAGAGTCATACCCGTTGCTGAAGGCTTCTTTTTAAGTAGTGTTAGGAACTGAGAACTTGCTCAGAATCAATTCTATTGGTTTAGCCCATAGCCCCATAGACGGATGCAGGGTATAATTCCTTCATTAGACAATCATTTTTGTAGGAAACATGGACAGCTTAATTGCTATAGTTGCAGCGATTCTCTACGTGATGGCAATCGCGATGATCGTACCGGGCCTTGCACATCAAACCGGGATCCGAGCAAAAACGGTATTAGTTAGCGCTTCTTTGGCGTTGCTTTTTCATGCTTGGTTACTCGGCGATCTGATTCTGAATGGCTCAGGACAGAACTTAAGTATTCTCAACGTTGCCTCTTTGATAAGCTTTATTATCTCAGTGGTCATGAGTGCTGCCATGCTAAAAACCCGCCTGTGGTTCTTATTACCTGTGGTTTATAGTTTTGCTGCTATCAATTTAAGTGCCGCCACATTTTTACCAAGCACCTTTGTTACCCACCTTGAAAATGATCCAAAACTACTGATTCATATCTCTTTTGCTCTATTTTCTTATTCAACTCTAACCATTGGTGCTTTATATGCACTTCAATTAGCTTGGTTAGATTACAAACTGAAAAATAAGAAAGCATTGTCGATTAACCCAAACCTTCCTCCATTAATGATGGTGGAAAGACAGCTTTTCAAGATCATTTTAATTGGTACTGCGTTATTAACCGGAACCTTAGTGACTGGTTTTGTATTCGTACAAGACATGTTTGCCCAAGGAAAAGCGCATAAAGGCATTCTATCTTTTATTGCTTGGATTATTTACTCTGTACTTTTATGGGGTCACTACCATAAAGGGTGGCGCGGAAGAAAAGTCACGTGGTTTGCTGTTGCGGGTGCTAGTTTGCTGACGCTGGCCTATTTTGGTAGCCGATTTGTACGAGAAATCATTTTAAACTAGTGCATTACGGTGCCTAAGATCATTGAATAAAGGTGCATTGATTGCACCTTTGTTTTATCAAAAAATCGACATTCATAAAAAATTGACATCACGACCATCTTCGGTCATTAATTAAGCAGCTATATAAAAAGGAATAAAATAGTTTTGGACGACATATCTACGGGTATCTTATTTGCGCTACTCGCGTGTCTCATTGTTATTTCAGGTTATTTTTCAGGTTCAGAAACTGGGATGATGTCTCTGAATCGTTACCGCCTAAAGCATTTAGCCAGTACTGGTCATAAAGGGGCGAAACGTGTAGAAAAGCTATTGAGCCGACCTGATCGTCTTATTGGCCTAATCTTAATCGGTAACAACCTTGTCAATATTTTAGCCTCAGCGATTGCCACGATCATTGGCATGAGGCTGTATGGGGATCTTGGGGTTGCCATTGCGACTGGTGCGTTGACTATGGTCGTACTCGTTTTTGCTGAGGTGACACCAAAAACGTTAGCAGCACTTTATCCAGAAAAAGTGTCATATGCGAGTAGTATCCTGCTTGGCATCTTAATGAAACTTCTGTCGCCCCTCGTCATTTTAGTCAACTTTATTACTAACGGCTTTATCCGAGTGCTTGGGATAAAAGTTAAACATGGCGCGAAAGATCACCTAAGCTCTGAAGAATTAAGAACCGTCGTGAATGAAGCGGGGAATCTTATTCCACGCCGTCACCAAGATATGTTGGTGTCTATCTTAGATTTAGAGCATGTCACGGTGAATGACATTATGGTGCCGCGTAATGAGATTACTGGTATCGATATTAACGATGACTGGAAATCGATCGTTAGGCAACTCACTCACTCACCTCATGGTCGCATAGTGCTATACCGAGACCAAATAGATGAAGTGGTGGGTATGCTTCGCCTACGTGAAGCGTACCGTCTGATGCTTGAAAAAAATGAATTCAACAAAGAAACGTTATTACGAGCAGCCGATGAGGTGTATTACATTCCGGAAGCGACACCACTGAATGTCCAAATTCTAAAATTCCAACGCAATAAAGAGCGAATTGGTCTGATTGTCGACGAGTATGGTGACATTAATGGCTTAATCACTTTAGAAGATATTTTAGAAGAGATTGTCGGTGAGTTTACAACATCCATTGCGCCTAGTTTATCGGAAGAGATCACGCCACAGAATGATGGCAGTTTCTTAATTGAAGGTAGTGCCAATATTCGAGATATCAACAAAGGGCTAAAATGGACATTACCTACCGATGGACCAAGAACATTAAACGGGTTGATATTGGAACATTTAGAAGATATTCCTGAAAGCCACTTAAGTGTGCAGGTCTCTAACCACCCAATGGAAATCGTTGAACTCGAAGAGAATCGCATTAAATTGGTCCGTGTTTTTCCTTCACTTGAAGAATCTGCTTAGCAGAGCCATATTTATATGAGTCCACAAAAAGGGGTGATACGAATGTATCACCCCTTTTTTAATGCTCTGTCTATTCGAGATAAAAAATCAATCTATTTTAAGCTCTTGTAACATAGACTCAGGTAGAGCCAATTCATCATTTTTATTCACCTCAATTCCAGCATCAATGATGGCTTGAGCGATATCTTGAGCCTGTTCCAGCGAGTGCATGCTTGCCGTTCCACACTGGTACTCATTTAGCTCTGGGATTTTATTTTGGCTCTCGACTTTGAGTACATCTTTCATTGCGGCAAGCCAAGCAGTTGCGACTTGCTCTTCAGAAGGTGTACCAATTAAGCTCATGTAAAAACCGGTACGACAGCCCATCGGTGAAATATCAATAATCTCGATCGACTCATCGTTTAAATGTGCACGCATGAACCCAGCATATAAATGCTCTAAGGTATGAATACCTCGTTCAGACAAAATATCCTTATTTGGAGCCGTAAAACGCAAATCAAACACCGTAATAGTATCGCCTTTTGGGGTTTGCATCTTCTTGGCTACTCGTACCGCTGGCGCATTCATACGGGTATGATCGACAGTAAAACTATCCAGTAACGGCATTGCTCATCTCCTTGCAATTTACTCTAACAAGCCAGTTAAAAAAACCAGCTGCGATTGTCTTCTAACTCTTGTCGGCACTGTTTTAGCTGCCCACCATAATTCTTTGCTTGCTGCTCGACTTTTCGAGCGATTTTTTTCAGTGTAGGTTTACCTTGATAACTTTTACGTTTGAAGCCACCACGGCCTTCATGGTAAGCCAAATATTGATTATAAGGGTCCCACTTTGATATCCCTAGCTGACGCTGAGTCTCGCTTGTATACCAACCAACAAACATTAATGAGTCATCAAAATTCGTTCTCGAACCACCATGATTCGTTGCCTTCTGAAAGTCTTCCCACGCCGGGTCCTGAGCTTGCGCATAGCCATAAGCACTGCTCACTCGACCCCACGGGATGAAACCTAAAATATAGTCTTTCGGAGGCCTCGCATCATGGCGAAAACTACTCTCTTGTTTAACGAATGCCATGGCGACGTTAATCGGAGTACCCCACTCATCTTCCATCTCTAAAGCATCATCATACCAGCTTGGGTTTTCACGAAAAATTTCACAAAGGTTACTTTGTTTTTTCGGTGGTGGTGTTGCACAACCCGCTAATGTAAAAACAAATACTGCGATCAAAATTGAACGAAACACATGACATCCTTGGCTATTATCGATTATTTGTCATCACTATTCAGGTATGAGAAATAATCACTTAAAAATGCATCAAAACTCGCGGTATCCGACTGTTCAATCTCTTTTTGAGCAACAATAGAACGCTGCACTTCTTGCTCCATTAACTCCGCAGAATAATGTTTAAACTGATGCTGAAGGTGCTCGTCACGGAACGCTTTTCCTAGTTCGCAACCAAGATTACCTAGCCCCCCCATCTCTTTCGTCTTCTCTAAAAGTTGACCTGAAATGGTAAGTTCTGGTTCATCAATCCAGCCTGATAGCTTATGGCAAACATCTTGATAATCTGTTCCACCTAACTCAGAATCCATCAGCTTTGCGATATCCATTAAATCAACAAACACGCGCTTAGCCCACTGCTGCAGCGTGAGTTTTTCGCCATGACAGCCAATTTGAAGCTCTAAACCAGGCTTACGACCTTCTAAAATGACTTTATTCCAATTGTCACGCCAGCACTCTAACTCGCAGTTGTTCATCTCTTCGGAGTCTGACAGTACACTCCAAGTTAAAAACAGGTCCAAAAACCTCACTTGATCGTCTGTTATGCCGATGGAGCTGAATGGGTTCACATCTAAAGACCGAACCTCAATGTATTCAACGCCAGCTCTGGCTAGTGCTTCTGACGGTTTTTCACCGCTCTTAGCAACACGCTTAGGACGAATAGGTGCATACAATTCATTCTCAATTTGCAGAACATTACTGTTCAACTGGCGATGTTCGCCTTCGACTTTGATGCCGATTTCTGCAAATTCATCAGAAGGAGTATGAATCGCTTGATTCAACCCTTCCAAGTATTGGTCTAAACCATTAAAGCCAATTTTCAAAGAGCTTTGTGCATTATTGGTGTAGCCCAAATCACTTAAACGCAATGATGTTGCTTGCGGTAAGTAAAGTGTTTTGCCTATGTTTTCAAACGGCAAGTTACTTTCTCGCCCTTGAATAAACGAAGAGCACAAAGCAGGTGAAGCGCCAAAGAAGTAAGGGATCAACCAACCAAAGCGGTAATAATTACGAATTAATCCAAAGTAAGCGTCTGACTTCGATGCTTCGCGATCGCTTTGTACCTGCTCACCATATAATGCATCCCAAAATGATTCAGGGAATGAGAAGTTAAAATGCACACCAGATATGATTTGCATCAGGCTGCCATAACGGCGTTTCAAACCTTCACGATATAAGGTTTTCATTTTGCCTGTATTTGATGAGCCATATTGAGCTAATTGAATATCCTCTTCGTCGCCTACATAGCAAGGCATGGAAAGAGGCCACAACTTATCATTATCTAATTTGGTTTGGGTAAAGTGATGCACATCTTTAAGCTGTGCCAATAGTGTGTTCACGTCATTCGATACTGGCGTTATAAATTCCAGTAAAGATTCAGAAAAGTCAGTGGTGATCCATTCGTTTGTTAACGCTGAACCTAAGCTTTTCGGATGAGGCGTTAATGCTAAACGACCATCTTTTCCATAACGTAATGTTTCACGCTCTACACCACGGCCAAATTGTGAAAACACAACGGGATTATCTGCAACTTTTTTAAGTCGCGCAGCAAAATCAGTCAAAATTCAGTTCACTTATCTTATATCGTTCTTATTCGAACCATTATAATTCGTTGGCCCATGTAAAAGAGGCTTCGAGAGAGACATATGGCCTCTCCCTATTTAATGTGTGCTCTAATGGATAATTTCAAGCTCTACGACAGGAATATCCAATTTTTCTAGCTCAGGTTTGAGGGTTTTGGCATCTCCTACCACTATAAATTGGTAGTCGTTTGGATCAAACCATTTGCGGGCTAAATTGTTCAACGTCTCTTTATCCACCATTTCTACAATGTCGTTGCGCTGTTGTAAGTAATCTTCGTCTAAGCTAAATGCTAAGATGTTACTTAACAACATTGCTTTTTGAGCTGGCGTTTCGTACTTCAAAGCGTCCTGCTGTCCTACCGCCAAGCGCATAAAATCAACTTCATCTTGGGTCAGTCCACTAATACTGATTTCTTGTAACTCATTTTGCAGTTCAATAATAGATGCTACCGTCACATCCGCACGAACTTGAGCATTAAAGACGATGGCCCCGGTCTCCCTATTACTTGCAAAGTAGCTACCAGCACCATAGGTATAACCTTTATCTTCACGTAAATTTTGATTTATGCGACTATTGAAATTACCGCCTAAGTTAAAGTTTGCCAATTGACTTAAGTACAACTCACCTGTGGCATCAAAAGGCAGCCCTTTTCTCACCATACGAACGATGCTTTGAGGAGCGCCCGGCTTATCAACAAGATAAAGTTTCTGCTCTGTTAGTGGCTTGACAATTTGTGGTCTCAGCAACGGAGCTGCCTCAGCTTCCCAACTTTCGATAAAAGAGAGCTCTTTTTTGATCTCACGTTTGGATACATCTCCCACAACAATAATATGAGCACCTTGTGGCGTGTAGTTATCTCGGTAGAAGTTTTTAATATCTTGTAGCGTGATTGATTTGATCGATTGCTCAGTACCATCACTTGAGCGTGCAAAGATAGAGTCACCGAAGAGCACTTGTCTCGTCGCTTGTGAAGCCATCCAGCTCGGTTGTTGGTGTTGATAAACCACACCTTCTAACATCTGCATTTTTAGTCGCTCAAAATCGTCTAGCTCAAAGGCAGGCGTAAAGAGTTGCTCTTCCACAATCGCTAATGTTTCCGATAAATTTTGCTTCAGAGATGAAACGGTGATCTTGGTTGTATAAGCGCCAGCACTAATATTAATCGTACTACCTAATCTATCCAATTGTGCTTGAAGGGCTTCAATGGAGTGAGCTTGAGTCCCCTCTTCCATCATAGCGGCAGTGAAATTTGCTAACCCCTCTTTTCCTCGTGGAACATATCGCTCTCCTGCTGGAAGTTGGATTTGCAATTGTACGGTTGGCGTTTCATTGCTCACGGTTCCAAGTAACTCAGTACCATTGGTGTAATGGAGCTTATATAGGCTCGGCATTTCAGCTTTTACCGCTTGAGCAACTTCGGGGATTTGTGAGCGATCAAACTCATCGACTGCACGACGGTAAACAAGTTGATCATCGGTCACTTTCTTATATTCAGGAAGCGTTCGATCAGGAGTGGTAAAGGTTGCTTTTCTGACAGCTAGCTTTTGTTCTCCCTTAGGAATAACACTTAACGTTACTTTCGCTTTACCTTTGATGAAATCATCGTAGGCTTTTTCTACCGACTCAGGAGAGACAGATCGAATCTGATTTAGTTTAGACTCTAATCGATCTGGCTGACCATAAAATGTTTGGTTTGACGCTAATTGTGACACTTTCCCACGTACACTCTGCAATGCAAAAACGGCATTCGCTTCTGCACTACCTGTTATTTGATCAAGTCTTTCTTGCTCAACACCTTGCGCTTCAAACTGCTCAAGTGTAGCCATCACTTCTGAATATAAATGGGTAAGATCGCCTTTATCTCCAGAGTCACCCATGGCATAGACGTAAAGGGTACAGGCTAATTCTGCACAATCTTGAAATGCACCTGCATCTACCGCTTTTTGCGTCTTTATTAGGTTTTGATATAAGTAGCTATTGGTGCCGCTACCTAACACGTTTGCCAGTGCATTCACTGAAGATTCGCTGGAGTCTCCGCGATAAGTGGTAGGCCAACCAATCAGAACCATCGGCTGACGAATTCGGTCTTCTAATGTGATGTATCGATCTGCGTTCAATACTGCGGGCGCTTTCGGTGCGTTTTCAACATCAGGTCCTGATGGAATCGACCCAAAATATTGATTCACCCACTCTAACGTTTGATCAACATCGATATCACCACCAATGGTAATTACCGCATTATTGGGACCATACCAACGCAAGAAGAATGCTTTAAGATCATTAACATCAACTCGATCTAAGTCTTCAATATAGCCGATAGTCTGCCAGGAATATGGGTGGCCTTCGGGATAAAGCGCTTCTCCCATTTTCTCCCACATCAAACCATATGGACGGTTATCGTAACTCTGCGCACGTTCATTTTTTACGGTATCTCTTTGTATCTCAAACTTCTTCTGAGAAACCGCATTTAATAGAAAACCCATCCGATCCGATTCAAGCCACAACATTTTTTCTAGCTGGTTCGAAGGCACGGTTTCGAAGTAGTTTGTTCGATCACGATTGGTGGTGCCATTAAGTGTTCCACCAGCTTCAGTAATGATCTTAAAGTGTTGCTGATCACCCACATGCTCAGATCCTTGAAACATCATATGCTCAAAAAAATGCGCAAAGCCAGATTTACCAATCTCTTCACGAGCGGAACCAACATGATAAGTCACATCGACATGAACAAGAGGATCAGAATCATCAGGCGATAAGATAACGGTTAACCCATTATCTAATAGATATTTTGAATATGGGATCATGACCTTATCAGCGCTAGAGTCGACCTCTTCAACAAGAGTGACGCCTTTAGGCAATGATGAGAAGAAAGGAACCGATACTGGTACTTGAGATGAGCAGCCATAGAGGGCGATGAGGGATAAAGCACCAAGACAAACTTTTTTCATTGGTTCTCCTTAAAAATTGATAGCAAAAATATCATCGGTGAAATGCTGAGAGCAACAGACAAAATCTATAGACCAAATAACGATATACGATGATAAATACATTAAAAAAGCTCTAAAAAAACAGCCGATAAAACACAGTAACGCAATGCTTTACCGATAAAAATTAAAATCATGCATGGCCAAAACTTCATCCTTAACCAACCAGCAGCAAGGCATAACGGATCGCCTATGATGGGAAGCCAGCTTAAGAGCATCGTCCAATAGCCATATTTTTTTAACCAAGCTAATGCTTTATGACCATGTTTATCCTGCTCAGTTCGATTAGGAAGCCAAATACCGATCCAATAATTGGTTAACCCCCCAAGCGTATTACCTGTAGTCGCTATCAATATGATGCTTAAAACTGAAAATTGATTCAGGCTAAGTGTGGCAATCACGCTTGCTTCTGAACCACCAGGCAACAAGGTTGCACTCAAAAAACCACTAAAAAAAAGTACCCATAATGCTGAATCTGAAAACCATAATGCAATATCTTCAAACAGTGCGTTAAAAAGTTCTAGCACTGCATACCCAACAGCACCTTACCGCGAGTATGACCAGTTTCAATTTGGAGGTGAGCGTCTTGGGCTTGTTCCAATGGATAAATTTTATGGATTTCAGTTTTTAATAACCCGACGCTGACCATGTACATCAACGCATCAAGTTGTTCAATATCAGGTTTAACCAACATGCCATTGGCCGTAAAACCTAGAAGCTTTGCTTTCTCACAAATAAGCTCTGCTGACAGGGTTGGAACCGTCACAACTCGCGCACCATCTTTTAGGCATTTAAGTGCATCTAAAGCGATATCGCCTCCGACTAAGTCAATCAGAACATCGACATCAGATACACGCTCTGAAGCTGGTGCAAATTGGTAATTAACCGCGTGGGCCCCTAGATTCGCAAGGTAATCTAAATTCGCTTCACTGCAAGTGGTGTATACCTCAGCTTTGGCTGCAACCGCAATTTGCACTGCAAGATGCCCGACCCCGCCAGCACCAGCTAAAATAAGTACTCTATCGCCCTCTTTAACTTCCGCATTATTGATGGCCTGCGCAGCAGTTTGTCCCGCTAAAGGCAGTGCTGCGGCAGCTTCCAAGGTGATCGCATCCGGCACTGCACACAAATCCGTTTCGGCCACACAGATATATTGGCTATAGCCTCCCCCTTGAAGAGGAAAGCCAATAAAGCCGGCAACATTATCATTGATAGAAAATCGGGTAGACGCTGCTCCACAGGCGACGACTTTCCCTGAAATGTCATATCCAGGAACCCAAGGGAGGTTATCTTTATTTTGTGCAGCAGCCCAACCAAGACCGGCTCGAGTTTTGACGTCAATAGGGTTCACACCAGAAAACGCAACCTTAATTAACACTTCATCAACTTTTGGTACTGGGACCGGTGAGGTTGTCACTGCTAAGGTCTGCGCGGAGCCAAATTCAGTGATTACGATTTGCTTATTTTCCATAGAAAGTCCCTAATCTTGGATTGAGTACATACTGCTATTGTACTTTGATGGGTGTTTATCGCACTTAACAGCAAGTTGTGCACACACCGAAAAAAATAGGTAATAAAAAGGGATGCAATTGCATCCCTTTGACTATAAACCATTTCATACTTATAGGTTAAGCATTAGCGTCTATTTTAACCCGCTAGTGCAAGCAAAATACCAGCCGCTACCGCAGAGCCTAACACACCTGCGACATTTGGCCCCATAGCATGCATTAATAGGAAGTTTTGTGGGTTAGCTTCTAAACCAACCTTATTTACTACCCTTGCCGCCATTGGTACCGCAGAAACACCCGCCGCACCAATCAATGGATTAATGTCCTCTTTCGAGTATTTATTGAGTAATTTAGCCATCAGTACACCCGCAGCCGTACCAATACTAAAGGCAACCGCCCCTAATGCTAAAATACCTAAAGTTTCAAAGTTTAAGAACTTATCAGCTTGCAGTTTAGAACCAACACCTAGGCCTAAAAATATTGTCACAATATTGATTAGCTCATTTTGGGCGGTCTTGGATAGACGATCCACCACACCGGCTTCTCGCATTAAGTTACCCAAACAGAACATACCAACTAATGGCGTTGCTGAAGGTAAGAATAAGATCGTCATAATCAAAACGGCGAGTGGGAATATAGTTTTCTCCATTTTCCCAACATGACGCAGTTGAGCCATTTTAATCTTACGCTCTTCAGGCGTGGTTAACGCTTTCATAATTGGAGGCTGAATAATCGGTACTAACGCCATGTAGCTGTATGCTGCCACCGCAATAGCTCCGAGCAAATCAGGTGATAGCTTACTTGCTAAAAAGATAGCGGTTGGGCCATCTGCGCCACCAATGATGGCAATCGATGATGCATCTGCCATCGAAAATTCCATTCCTGGTACATAGTTAAGTAATATCGCCCCAAATAGGGTCGAGAAGATACCAAACTGTGCTGCGGCTCCAAGCCATAGGGTTTTAGGGTTGGCGATCAACGCACCAAAATCCGTCATAGCTCCTACGCCCATGAAGATCAGTAGCGGGAAGACACCCGTTTCAATTCCAACATGGTAAACGTAGTAAAGTAACCCACCCGGATCAGTAAAACCGGCATTAGGTATATTGGCTAATACTGCACCAAAACCAATAGGCAATAGTAGTAAAGGCTCAAATCCTTTCTTGATAGCTAAAAAGAGCAGAATACAGCCAACAAGCATCATGCAAATCTGGCCAAATTCGAAGTTTGCGATCCCTGTTTCCGACCATAAGATCTTTAATCCGTCCATGGTACTCCCTTATGCCAAGCTTAGTAGTGGAGAACCGACAGCTACAGCATCGCCCTCTTTAACGTGTAAGTCTTGAACAATGCCACCACGAGCTGCTCTAACTTCAGTCTCCATCTTCATCGCTTCAAGCAATAGCAGTACGTCGCCTTCAGCAACTTCAGCACCCGCTTGCACATTCACTTTGAAGATATTTCCCGCTAAAGGCGCTGGAACAACTTCACTATCACTTGCTGGAGCAGGAGCCGCAGGGGCTGCTGATTTTGCTGGAGTGACTGATGACAATTGCCCTTGAGGACCCACTTCTACATCGTAAACTTGACCATCAACTTTAACGCTATAAGTTTCCACTGAACCAACAGATGCAGGCGCGGCAACAGGAGCCGTCGCAGCCTGTGCTAATTCTAATGTTGGAGCAGGTTCAAACGCTTCAGGGTTACGGCGGTTTTTAAGGAATTTAAGTCCAACTTGAGGGAATAACGCATAAGTCAGGACATCATCAACGGTATCTTCGGCTAAAGATATGCCTTCTGATTTCGCTTTGCTGAGTAGGTCTGTTGTTAAAGTATCGAGTTCGTCAACCAACAAGTCAGCAGGTCGGCAAGTGATCGCTTCTGCGCCATTGAGAACTTTCGCTTGTAACTCGGCATTCACGGGCGCTGGAGCCGTTCCATATTCACCTTTAAGAACACCAGCTGTCTCTTTGGTAATACTCTTATATCTTTCACCTGTCAGTACGTTAATTACTGATTGAGTCCCTACAATTTGCGACGTCGGTGTCACCAAAGGAATGTAGCCTAAATCTTTACGTACACGTGGGATCTCTTCCAGAACTTCATCAAGACGATCCGCTGCACCTTGCTCTTTTAGCTGCCCTTCCATATTGGTTAGCATGCCACCAGGTACTTGAGCGATCAGGATGCGAGAGTCCACCCCTTTCATCTGCCCTTCCCACTTCGCATACTTTTTACGAACATCACGAAAATATGTCGCAATTGGCTCTATTTGTTCAAGTTTAAGATTTGTATCACGCTCTGTACCTTCAAGCATCGCAACAACGGTTTCAGTTGGTGTATGCCCATAAGTACAGCTCATTGATGAAATAGCCGTATCTAAAATATCAATGCCCGCTTCTACCGCTTTAACAGCCGTCGCCGTTGATAAACCTGTCGTAGCATGGCTATGAAGAGCCAAAGGAACATCACATGACGCTTTAATACGTGTTATCAACTCTTCGGCTTCATAAGGTTTCAGTAAGCCTGACATATCTTTAATGCATAGAGAGTGGCAACCAAGATCTTCTAAACGCTTAGCCAGATCAACCCAAGTATCTGAATTATGAACCGGGCTGGTTGTGTAAGAGAGTGTACCTTGCGCATGGCCACCCACTTTAATTGTGGCCTTAACAGCCGTTTCAAAGTTACGCACATCATTCATCGCATCGAAGATACGAAATACGTCCATACCATTGGTATGCGCACGCTCAACAAATTTCTCAACAACATCATCTGCGTAATGGCGATATCCGAGTAAATTCTGTCCTCGTAATAGCATTTGCATTGGTGTATTTGGCATTGCTTTCTTTAATTCACGTAAACGTTCCCAAGGATCTTCCCCTAAAAATCGAATACACGAATCAAACGTCGCTCCACCCCATGTTTCAAGAGACCAATAACCAACTTTATCCAGTTCTGCTGCAATAGGCAGCATATCTTCAATACGCATACGCGTAGCAAATAGTGACTGGTGGGCATCACGAAGTACCACATCTGTGATCGCTAGTGGTTTAGACATGCTCATTAACTCCTTTTAATACTTACAAATGCTATTTAGCTGTAGAGGTACGGTATTGATGTACCGCAGCCGAAATCGCGGCTACTACACTTGGGCTGATAGCAGAGGATTCTGATGTAACTTTTTTATTTTGAGTGGTAGGTGTGATCGGTGCTGGTACTTCTTCTGGTACCAGTTTGGACATCAACCGAACTACGTAAACTAGAATGGTGAGGAAAATAAAGACGACCGACATCCCCGTAACCATCAGGGTTGCAGCATCTACTAGCAGGCTTCCAATATGTGTCATGTTGCTTCCTTTCTTCGTCATCCTGACATGTGCAGGACTCCACGATTATAAATCCCGACAAAAGGATTATCTCGATTGGTAAAACTTTGTCAATTTTGTTTAAGGAAGAGTTCTATATAAAGCACAAATCAGATGAATATTTGTACACTCAAATCACATAAATCTGATCTTATGGCCTTTTTTAGACTAAAAAACTAGTGAATATTGCCAGATTACTGAAGAAATGGGGTCAATAGTGAGATGAGGTTAAAATTTCTGAGATTAACTAATAAAAACAATTGGTTGTATTATTCAAGTTAACAAGAAGTAATAGAAATGTTAAATACAAAAAAGCCTCGCATTGCGAGGCTTTTTTAATCTCTAAAAGAGTAATAATGGTGCGCGCGGGAGGATTCGAACCTCCGACCGCCTGGTTCGTAGCCAGGTACTCTATCCAGCTGAGCTACG
>NZ_SYUT01000032.1:0-23588 GCF_005146325.1 Vibrio genomosp. F6
ATCAGTTGACCACTACACTGTAACCTCAATACATCGTAGTTAGGTGATATTGATGTTTGCACCAATATCGATAACTACTTCGTTGAATACCGAGCACGTGACAGCTTGTTATATCCGTACTCCGTATTACTTATGTTTATTTGAACTTTAAAGCTAATTTACCTAGGTTCTCCCTTTCCTAGTAAGCGGTATTTATTCTGAAGGAATAGGTGAATTAAGGGGTAGTTCTACTGAATCAGGAAACAAAGCCCAATTCAAATAAAATATAATGTCGGCTGCCGATTCGCTTTGGTTGATAAAATGTCCAGAGTGAGTAGAACATTATAGGTAACCACATACTTTCTCGCTTATTGCCCTTCAGATTGCTCCAGAGACGCAACCCAGCGCAAGATCTCTGCGGTGGCCTCAATAAGATTGCCAGGAATGTATTGGTCTAATTGCCCATCCGCATACAACGCACGTGCGAGCGGTACTTTCTGCACCACAGGTATCCCTTCTTCTTTGGCAATAGCAATCATACGCTTTGCCATCGCACCTGTTTCTTTTAGGGTAATCACTGGCAGAGGTGTTTCACCCTGCTCATAGTACAAACCGATGGCAATGTGTGTTGGGTTTGTAACCAGCACATTCGAGCGTTTAACGTTATCTCTTTGGTTAGAAGTTTGCAGTTCTTGGTGCAGTTGACGACGTTGACTTTTTATTTCAGGGCTGCCTTCCATCTCTTTATATTCACGTTTCACTTCGTCTTTGGTCATCTTCAATTTCTTCGTGTGGTCGAATTTTTGGTAAGCAAAATCGGCTGCCGCAATCACAATAAAGCCGACTGCAGAAATGGTCATTAATTGTTTGATTAACACGCCAGTGATGATCGGCACGCACTCTAATCCACAGGCAGGAATCTGAAGTAACGTGTTTAAGTTACCTTTCAATGTTACCCAAATAATACATGAAAGTAGCGAAACTTTGAGAATGGACTTAATAAACTCAATGATACTCTTTAGAGAGAAAATTCGCTTTGCCCCTTCGACTGGATTGATCTTCTTGATGTCCGGTTTGACAGACTCACCACTAAATAGAAATCCGAACTGTCCCATGTTAGCCATGATGGCGACCAAGACTGTGATCAACATGATCGGTGCAAGCAGATAAACCATTTCTTTGGCGATGGCGATAGCTACGTCGAGTAGGGCATCTTGAAAGTCCTGATACGCCAATTCACTTGGTAGTAAAAGTAGAGCAGAAATGTGCGACATATAGTAATCGGCGAATGCAAACAATACGGTAATCAAAGCCAGAATTAACGCAGATGAAACGATTTCCTGACTTTTTGCAATTTGCCCTTTTTGCCTGGCATCCCTGATTTTTTTCGGGGTGGGGAGTTCAGTTTTTTCTCCGCTCATTACTAAGACCTGTTTTTTATGGTTGAATTTCGTTCGAGATAAAACCGTTTTAATCATGGCGAGAGGCTGACGGTTAGTCGTTCCAATCAAATGCGTCTAGACAAAGAGTAAAACGTTTTTTTAGCTGAACCTTTTGTGGTTTCTATCCACTGTGTTATCTGTTTATCGAATAAAGTGGCCATATTTCAAAGTTATTGTTCTACCTGATTTACCTATAAACCGGTGCAAAAACAAGTTCGAGAGGTGAGCTTACTCCATGTTCTTCTGTGATTACCAAATAGTGTTTAGTTGCTCTCTGAAGAGTGCTATTTCAGATAAAAGCTCTTGGAAGTAGTTCATCATCAGCGCTAGATACACAATCAATAACACGCTGGCGATGGCACTTTTAATCGGCATTGCCAAAAAGAAAACGTTGAGTTGTGGCGCAAATCGGCTAACGAGCGCAAGTCCAAACTCGGCAAGAAACATCGCCAGTACTATTGGTGTCGACATCAAAACCCCGAGCCACATTAATTGTTCGAACTGGGCGTAGAAAAAGCGTACCCACTCTTCTGTTATTGTGGGGAAAAAACCGATGACGGGCCATGATGAATAGCTGCTAAATAGCGCATAAAGAAAAGTGACAAAGCCACCGCCTGAGAAGAACAAAGTGATCAGAGTTTGAGTCAACAATACAGCGGTTGGCGTCGATTGCGAGCCGAGAGCGGGGTTGAACATACTCGCCATGGCAGCACCTCGCTGGTTATCCACGAGAAAGCCTGCCGCCTCGATTGCCCAAAAAGGGATCGCCGCAACAAATCCAATGAGCAGACCCAATAACACCTCTTTTCCCAATATGACCACTAACCAGATTCCATCCGTATCTGCGGGGAGATTTTGTTGATTAATTATAGGAAAGATAAACAACGCAAGAGAGCATAAGACACCATTTCTCACCATGGTACCACCTAACGTATGCTTGCTTAAGATAGGCAGAAATATAAAGCAAGCCATTAACCTAGGAAGCGTTAAGCTGTACAGGAACAGTGCTTGGTGCAAATCATCATAACTCATCGTATTAGTGGAATTTTATCCAAGGCCAAAGTTGCAAACGAATGCAGTTCGGCGCCTAGCCACTGTGTGGTAACAAACAAGGTAATTATGACGGCAACTAGTTTAACGACAAACCCCAACGTTTGTTCTTGAACTTGAGTTAGTGCTTGGATGAGTGAGACTAAGGTGCCCACAAACGCCGCAACCAAAATCGGTGGTAGCGACAAGAATAGAACAAGCGTTAAAGCCTGAGTGGTAAAGTGGATTATTTCAGCCTGATTCATATTTATCTCCTATTTAACTGTAACTGAGTACCAAGCCATGAGTTAGCTTGGTCCAACCGTCCAGCAATACAAACAGAAGTAGTTTAAATGGTAGCGAGATCGTCATCGGCGATACCATCATCATACCCATAGCCAGTAGGATGTTGGACACGATCAGGTCGATAGCGATGAACGGTAGATACAACAAGAAACCAATCTCAAACGCCCTAGTTAGCTCACTTACCGTAAAGGCGGGGAGCAACAACAATAAGCTGTCGGACTCCAAGCGATCGAAGTACTTCTGTGGCCACAAGGTTCTCGCAGCATCGGTAAAAAACACAGTTTCAGTTTCACGAATGTGTTTTTTCAAAAACTCTCGATATGGCTGCAGTCCGCTTTCAATCAGCCCGTCAATACTTTCGGAATCTTCTAGGGAGATGTCATGTTGTGTCACGTAGTCGTGAGTCTCGAACCCTACTGGTGCCATAATGAAGATCGACAGAATAATCGCCAATCCATACAGTGCCATATTGGGTGGGATTTGTTGCACACCCAGTGCGTTTCGCAATAGAGAAAACACGACAGCAAGTTTGACGAAAGAGGTCGCCATCATTGCAATGAAAGGAACCAAAGCAAGCAGGGCTAGCGTGACGATGAGGTTCAGTTCATCAGGTAACTGGATCATGCTGGCTCCTGACTACCGCCAAACAGCTCGAGTACGCGCGCGCCTAAGCGTTCATTGATGTTCACAAGTTCGCACATACCTATAATTTTTCCGTTTGCTCGCATAGTTACCGGGCTTGAAATTGGTTGGTTAAGCTCAAAAGTGAAGCCAGGTTGTAGCGCGTTAAGTTGTTCTAAAGTTATGGTTTGCTGACCAACATCAAAAGTGAGTTCAATTGGCAGTTGCTTGTGGTCGGTAAGTGCTTCAGAGTTATTGATATCGTTCATATTGGTTTCTTTATCTAGGATATGGAGTATGGTTTCGTCGAGTTGGCATCGCCAAAGGTTTTGATTGGATATCTGAAAGAGCACTTGATGTTGTGCGATGTAGCAATCATCGAAAAACACCACATCCCCCAATTCCAGTTGCTCGAATTGGCTTAGTGCTAAACGTGCTTTGCTAAAACTCAACCAGAACGGTAGTGCAATATTTTGACTTAGGTAAGATGGTGCTTGTGGCAACGCGCCAAGTAGCACATCTCGACCTTCATGCACCCAGAGGCTAAGAGATGCATCATCACGGTTGATGGTGAGCATCAATACATTCTCTTGCTGAGTTTGCTGTTCATGAGGCTGTAACTTGCTTAAGACAGGAAGCTGCCCAAAAAGACGTTTAATCACATCGGTGTATGGTTCAATCTGGCTATTGAGTAACGCCAATTGCAATGAGTTTGGTAGTGATTCAAAAGCCGTTGAGTCAAGCATGTCATGTAACCACAACTGTAATTGCGCACCACAAAAATCTATTTTGATCGTTTGCCCTCCAATGAATAACGCCAAACGATAGCCAGTAAATTGAGGTTTTGGCCCTAGCGTAACCGACAGGCTGTTGCTCAGGCTATCTTGAAAGTGGCATTGTTTCGCACATAGTTGATTGCTTAGCGAGATGCTTGATGCGTCGACTTTAGGGAAATTAAGTATCATCATTCGTCCTCAGGCTTCCATTCATCATAAATACTGCGTTGTTGTCGAGAACGTTGTTGATCTTGTTGTTGGTTCATTTGCTCGCTGATTGAGATTCGAATCGGTTGTTCAATCCCCAAGCGTTGTAAGCGCTCAACCAATTCTTGTTTAGCGTTTGGGTTGATTAGCGAAAGGGCATGCTCTTGTTTAATTAAGACGCTGTAACCAGAACTGTCGTGCTTAATGGAGATCTCACCACCTTTCAATTGACCTTCATTGAGAAACAGTCGGACCTCCTTCTCGTTCGCTGTTGGGAGAGAAACATAGATCTTGTCGACCAACTTACTAATCAGATCGTTCACGTTTCTTGCCGAGCTGTGAGGTATTTGCGCCTCCATACTCTTTAGGATCACATCACCTTGAGTAGTCGGTTGGTTTATATTCGCCGCCGAGTGCAGTTTGGTGTCCACTTCAGAGGTTGAATGATGTAAATCAATGCGCTTTAAGGGTTTTAGCTTCTCTTCAAATGCGGACAACGTAGCTTTCGCTTCTGTGTTAATCTGCGCGTTACTTAAGGTTACCGCTTCTTTTACTGTCGTATCGGGTTTTAGTCGTTGACCATTCAAGACGTTTTGCACAGAGGTAGCGGCTTTACCATCAAGCTGGATTGGCGCTGGTTGAGTATTCAAGCCTTTTGGGAAACCGTCAATAATGTCTTTGGGATCGTGATACAAGCCATCAAGAGATGCGGTTGAACCCTCTGAATCAGCTTGGCTATCACGAGTCATCTTTTCTTTTGCTACTGAGGAAACTATGGATAGGGTTTTCACAATGACGTCCTCTTGTTGCTGCGCATGTTTACCCACCGTATTGTTCAGAGGCGTTTTTTCGGATAGAGACTGAGCAGCGTTTTTATCGTTGTTTTCGATAGGGGCTTTGTCGCTGTTTGGGCGCTCCGTTGCCGCAGCACTGTGCGAGCTGTTCTCATGCTTTATGCGTTTTTGAACGCCAATAGCTTGCTCGACTAACGAGTTAGGCTTAACGGGTATTGTGACATCCGATTCAGCCTCTGTCGTGGTCTTTGGCTGTTCTGCAACATCATTGTTCGAAGCGTCTTTTGAAGCTTGATGATTTGTGTCTAGCGTAGAGTCTTTCTCTAACGGAGAAAGATTAGCTTTAACGGCATTTTTCGCACTGTCTGCACCGTGTGTATTGTCAGCTCTTTCCGTTTTTTCAGAAGAAGCTTGGTCTTTGGCACTCTTTTGCTGAAGATTGGCAGGCTGAGTTTTAGGCTTCAGAGGATCGAATTTATCTAAACTCAAGGCCGCTTTGTACAAACGAGTCGTCTCTTGACCTTGCTTTGCTTCCAGCGGCATTGGTTTCAGATTATTGTTAAAGCGAGACTCAAGTTCTTCCAAGACGTTAGGCGCGGGACTCTGTCGAATCTTTTTTGGAAATTCTGCTGTATTCGGGTGATCGTGTTTGACTCGCATTTTTACCTTCTATGAAACAATGGCACTACGAAACTCTTCTTGTTCGAGCTCTTCTTGGTACTGCACTTGACGTATTTGTTCAGCGATTTCTTGTTCGTTTAGCTGAATGAATTTTTCTTTGGTTTTATGAGCGGCGATTGCTTCTTTTTTTCTCTCTTTGAGCCGTTGAGCTTCTTGCTCCAATACTTTTTTGGCTTCAGCGGCTCGCTGCTTTAAATCGGCTTCTCTTTCCCTCAATAGTGCGATTTCTTGTCGCAATATCTCGAGTTCTTTTAGCACCACCATTTTCTGCTTCGCTTTGGTAAATCGTCGCTCTTCTTCTTCTTTTCGCCATTGGTGATAATCGACTACGGACTGCTCGGATTTTCGCCTTATAGAGAGGGCGTTGTTGACTCGGTACTCTTGCTGCTGAACTGCACTGTCAGCTCGCTCGGCACGAATCGTTTTGATCTCTAGTAACTGCTCGATCATAAGCCCGCGAGTCCTTGTAACTGAGTCACGGTTTCGTCGAGCTCACTTGTTTCGTGTGTGCCTTGACGTAAAAACGCTCGGATATCATCACTTTGATCAATGGCCATATCCGCGCGGTTATCAGCACCATGTTGGTATTCGCCAATTTTAATCAGCAGTTCAACTTCTTCATATTTTGCCAGCATTTCACGCATATGAGCTGCCGATGCTTGATGAGTTTTATCCACGATTTGGTTCATTACACGGCTTGCTGAACGAAGCACGTCAATGGCTGGGTAGTGGTTCATTGCGGCCAGTTTCCGAGAAAGAATAATGTGACCATCAAGTATTGATCGGGTCTCGTCGGCAACTGGTTCTGTCATATCGTCACCTTCTACAAGTACGGTGTACAGAGCGGTGATGGAGCCTTTGTCTGATTGGCCAGCACGTTCCATTAGTCTTGGCAATGCAGCAAAAACAGAAGGCGGATAACCTCGTCGTGTTGGTGGTTCACCTGCTGCCAAGCCGATTTCACGTTGAGCTCGGGCAAAGCGAGTGACAGAATCCATAAGCAGTAGGACGCGTTTACCTTGGTCACGGAAGTACTCTGCGATGGAGGTGGCCACAAACGCAGCTTTGGCACGTTCCATTGCAGGTCTATCTGAGGTTGCTACGACTAACACCGCCCTTGTCATGCCTTCTTCACCAAGGTCGTGTTCGATAAATTCTTTAACCTCACGCCCCCTTTCGCCGATAAGGGCGAGAACTGTGACATCAACGTCAGCGGAGCGGATGAACTTGGCGAGTAGGGTACTTTTACCACCACCAGCCGCGGCAAAAATACCCATCCTTTGTCCTTCGCCGCAGGTGAGTAATCCGTCTATCGAACGAACCCCCATGGAGATGGGATTTTCGATCAATTTTCGTTGCATCGGTGGCGGTGCATCTTTGTAAACTGGATACCAAGCACTCGGTTCTTTATTTTGGGTGCCATCAAACGGGCGACCCAGTCCATCCAGTACCTTACCTAACAAGTGGTTGCCAACGCCTACTTCATGCATTTTTCCAAGTGGACTCACTTCGGTGTTGGAGGAAATACCAAGCATGTTTCCAAGTGGAGTAAGTAACGCGTGATGTTGCTGAAAACCAACCACTTCCGCGAGAAGCGACAAGGTTTGGTCAGGGTTGCGCAACTCACAAAGTTCCCCAACACGAACACCAGGAACCACGGCTTTGATGATGGTGCCAGTAACTTGAGTAACTCGGCCGCGGATTTGTATCAAACGAGTTTGTCTGATAGCAGATTGTTGCGTTTCGGTGATGTATGAGAAATCGTTCAATTTAGGAAATATGCGTAATAACTGGTAGTGATAGAGTAGAAAGGATGGGGCAGTATTTATAGTGACTATTGGTCGGGAGTTTTTAGAAAACTAAAAATGCCCTAAAAAAACACGTCTGATTTTGACAGCCTATTGCAAATACAACATTTACACTCAAGTCATATTGTACGAAAGGAGTGCAAATGAGTGAGTATTATCAACAATCAAATTGCAACGGGTAACAAGTTTGACACGCCAATTCGAAGCGGTCATGAGTACGTACGTTCTGGGGAGTCAATTGGTGGAAACTATCGAGGCGAGAGCGTCCGAGTACACAATGCTACTCAATCATTATTTGACGCAATGGAGGAGCTGACGTCATTAGGCTCAGAAAAAGCAGAAAAAGATCTAACCAAACGTAAAGTAAAAGATGGTGGTCTTCGGGTTAATGAAGCTCATGAGTTGGTGTCTGAATATTTAAGGAAAGTTCCTGATCTTGAGAAGAACCAAAAGATCAAAGACCTTGCTACCAAGATGGCGGGTGGCAACTTATCAACGATCGCGCAGCTACAAGCTTACCTTAATGGCTTTTCTGAAGAGAAGAGTCACCAGTACCTTGCATTAAAGGCGGTAAAAAAGTTTCTCGGAGCGAACCCAGAAAGTAAGAATCTGTTGGCGCTGATTGACCAAGCCCTTCTGAACTTTGAGCAAAATCCAGATTCTTGGTCTCAGATTGATACCGAGATTCGTGTGTCGAGCTTTGCTGATGAATATAGCAAAGAGCAAGACTTTAGCAGTTTGCACCAACTACGCGGTTTCTATCGTGACACAGTACACAGTTACCAAGGCTTAGGCTCGGCATACAAGGATGTGGTTGAGCGATTTGGTGAAAAAGAGGTGTCCACCGCCGTCGACTTTATGTTGCAAGGTATGAGTGCAGATTTAAGTGTTCAAGGCAGTAATATTGATTCGGTTAAGCTGCAGCTTTTGATGTCAGATATGCAAAAACTTAAGACGCTGAATACCCTTCAAGATCAAGTTAGTAATATCTATCAGATGTTTAAACCTCAGCAGGCAAGCCATGGCTTATCAAGTTACTGATTTAATGTCGGATGTCATCGACTTAGTTGAGCAGCGCTGGGTGGGAAGCGAAGAGATATGGAACTTAGTGAACGCCATGAAGTTGGGGGCCATTGAGCGACAAATTAGTTTTTTACGAGAACTGCACAACTTAGTTCGGCATATTTCCATTGATGTGTTTAACGACGAAGAACAGCGGCAAAACCTAATACAAGCAATACAAAAAGTGCTTGATGAAGCGATTGATTTAGAAGAAGAGGAAATTTGGAACGATGAATTGGATTGATGCGTCAGTGGATGATTTTTGCCGAGGAATGGGGCTTGAAGCCGTAAATTTCTCGTCGGCTGGACGTGTTCAGTTGAGCTTTGAACAAAGCGGCACCTTGTACCTTGAGAAATATCAGGATTGTTTGTTTCTTATGTTGGTAAAAGCGCTGCCATGGCATCAATCTAATGAGTCAATTAAAAAGGCACTGAGCTTTTGTCATTCAGGGCAAGGGTGGCCATTCACTATTAAAACTGGGCTGTTCGATGAACAAGCGTTAGTTTTCTCAGCGCAAATTGAAGGCGATGAAGTTACCTTACCAACCATAGAACAAGCATTCGCGTTGCTAGTTCGTTTGCATAACGACGTGGTGAACTCATGAATCGGATTAGTACATTAAACGTTGGTATTGAAAGTTTTGCTCATATCTCTCTTGAGCAAGTCGAAAGCGACTTTCCACAACGTTTTCAACTGCTACCTGACGGTCAAGCCATCGCGACGCACCTAGAGAAATTGTATGAACTTCGCCCTTCAGAGCAGTACTTGATGCCACTCGCTAAGCCAAAGATTACACATACAGACTTACTTCGCCCAGAAAAATACCGTCAGCAGTTTGATATAACTCTGCAAAGACTTCAAGACTTGGCGAAGAAAAATGGTTCTCATACGCTAACTCAAGCAGCGGAAACGTTGCAAACTACTCAATTAGATCAACGTTATCTCACCATGGCGTTGAATCTACTGATTCAGGTTTAACTCCCATGTTACAAGCAAAAGATGTGGAGCTATTGCTTATCCACGGGGCTCTCCAAGTTCAATATAAAAAACCTAAACAAGCAATTATGTTACTCGAAGCGCTGTTGGAAATCGAACCTCAGCATAAAGAAGCTCGCCAAACATTAGCGGTAGCATGCCTGGATTTAGGGCGGTACGCTCGTTCAATCGAACTGTGCGAAAGCTTGTTGGAAGCCAACAACTCTAATGAAGCTGGTTTATGGTTTTGTCTTAGCCAAGCCCGCTGGAAACAAGATGATGTTGAGGGCGCGCGCCGCGCTCATCGCTGTTATATAAAATCTCTAAATAGTGAACCAAATGAATAAGTTGATCGATATTATTAACAAGGTTGGGCAGCGTAAAGACATCATGCTTGCCGTGATGCTACTGGCAATCGTCTTTATGATGATCTTGCCTTTACCTACGACATTGGTGGATGTACTTATCGGTACCAACATGAGTATAGCGGTCGTCTTATTGATGATTGCTATCTACATTACATCCCCCCTAGAGTTCTCTGCATTCCCAGCGGTTCTGTTGATCACTACACTATTTCGCTTGTCACTTTCTATCACTACAACACGACTTATCCTGCTGCAAGGTGATGCTGGTCAAATCGTTTCTACCTTTGGTAACTTCGTCGTGGGTGGTAACCTGGTCGTGGGCATCGTAGTTTTCCTGATCATCACAATCGTTCAGTTTATGGTGATTACTAAAGGTTCAGAAAGGGTAGCGGAAGTCAGTGCTAGATTCTCCCTTGATGCGATGCCGGGTAAGCAAATGAGTATAGACGGCGATATGCGCGCCGGGGTAATCGATGTTCATGAGGCGCGTCATCGCCGTTCAGTGATTGAAAAAGAAAGCCAAATGTACGGCTCTATGGACGGGGCGATGAAGTTCGTAAAAGGAGACTCTATTGCTGGTCTGGTGATAATCGTGGTGAATATTCTTGGCGGTGTAACCATAGGTGTGACTCAAAAAGGCATGTCAGCGTCGGAAGCATTGGAGCTATTTGCTGTTTTGACCGTAGGTGATGGCCTGGTATCGCAAATTCCGGCTCTCTTTATCGCGATTACTGCCGGTATTATTGTGACGCGCGTTTCGAATGAAGAGTCCTCTGACCTAGGCTCAGATATCGGAGCACAGGTTACAGCACAACCAAGAGCTTTGTTGATTGGCGGTGTGTTGCTAGTGTTGTTTGCGCTTATTCCCGGTTTCCCGAAGGTTACCTTCTTTGTTCTTGCTATTGTAGTCGGTGGTGGCGGCTTTTTCTTACTCCATAACAAAAAACAACAAAGTAAATTAAGCAGTGCCGACTTACCAAGTTTTGTTGCCCAAGGCGCGGGCTCGCCAGCCGCCAAATCGAACAAAGCGGCACCTCAGCGCAACAGCAAAGGAAAACTAGGTGAACAAGAAGAGTTCGCTATGACGGTACCGCTGCTAATCGATTTGGATGCTCGCTTACAAGAGAGCTTAGAAGCCGTCGCTTTGAATGATGAGCTCGCACGAGTAAGACGAGCGTTGTACCTAGATCTCGGCGTGCCGTTCCCGGGGATTCACTTACGATTTAACGAAGGGATGAGCAACGGTGAATACTTGATTCAATTGCAAGAAGTGCCAGTTGCCCGCGGTCGGATTCAAAGCTTAAAACTGCTGGTGACAGAAGATAATGAGCAGATCGATTTGCTTGGTATACCTTACGAGAAAGATGACGATTTTCTACCGGGAATTTCGAGTATTTGGGTAGACCACAGTCATAAAGTAAAACTAGAAAACAGCCAAGTGGGCTTTTTAACTCCCGACCGTATTTTGACTTACCACCTATCTCATGTGCTAAAAGAGTACGCCCAAGATTTTATCGGTATCCAAGAGACTCGTTATTTGCTAGAGCAAATGGAAGGCAGTTATTCCGAATTAGTAAAAGAGACACAGCGTATTGTACCTTTGCAAAAAATGACGGAAATCCTACAACGCCTTGTCTCTGAGGATATTTCTATTCGTAACTTACGAGTGATCTTAGAAGCAATGGTGGAGTGGGGACAAAAAGAAAAAGACGTGGTTCAGTTGACTGAATACATCCGTTCAAGTTTGAAACGCTATATTTGTTACAAGTACGCCAGCGGTCAAAATATGTTGCCAGCATACCTGTTAGATCAGAGCTTGGAAGATATGCTCCGTAACGGTATTCGTCAGACTTCGTCGGGCAGTTACTTAGCGCTTGACCCTTCCGTTACTCAACAGTTTGTCAGCGACGTTAAGCAAGCAGTTGGTGATTTGAGCCGTATGCCAAATAAACCAGTGTTAGTGGTGTCAATGGACGTACGCCGTTACGTGCGAAAATTGATTGAATCTGAATACTACGATCTGCCAGTGCTGTCTTTTCAAGAACTAACGCAACAAATTAATATTCAACCTTTAGGCAGGGTGGGAATGTAATGGCATGTGTACTCAGTCAGTCTTTAGTGACGTCAGGAATCAAAGTGAGGCCTTATTTCTGGCAGAAAAGCACTATCTTACTTGGCCATCGCTACGAATACGACGGTATGGAGCTCGTGTTCCGAGTAGACGATGGTGAAATTATCATCGTTTTGTTGCGAAGAATTACTCCAAACCAAGGTTTGAGCAATCCTTTCTCTGCACTGTTTTTACTCGCAGAACATGCTATCCGATTGTACCCACTCAACTGGATCATTCGTGGCAACGTTGACGTATTGCGTGGTAGCAATATGAGTAACCAAAGATTAGCGCAATTCTATTTGGGAGCCTGTGGTGCGAGTCACGATGAACAAGATGATTGGTACTACTTGCGCCTGAGTGACTACCGCCCACTTAAAAAGAGAAAGAAAGTAAAAACTCTCGACTGTTACTGACAGCATCTAATAGATGCTTCGCTTTAATATAGGTATCAAGATGAAGCAACCCTTTACCGAAACCATTGAAAAATCAGAACTTGCTATCCTTACTGCAGATGACAGAGCTGAAGTGTTCAATGAACTACTTGAAGGATTAGGTGTTGGTCCAGTAGCAGGAAATATTCTGCTTGATGGGTTAAACGCCGATCCCAAACTGATGAAACAAGCAGAACATGAATTGCTCGAGGAAGTACAACGCCGCAGACAACAACAACATCCGCTCCACGGCACTAATGCCGAAGGCTCTAGGCGCAAGCGGCCTGTGTTACTTCGTGGCATAGTAATTTAAAGGTTTTTAAATGACGGATATAAACAGAAGAAACCCAGTAGGTGGGGTAGGACCTCGACCAGAGCCGCAGACCTCATTTCAGGATCGTTTGGCTGATAAATTGGCTAATATTTTAGGGGAGCCAAATGCGGCTAAGTTGAAGGCGTTGATTAGTCAATTGCCTAAGGTGTTAGGGCGTAGTGAACAAGATAGCCTTGATCTTTATGCCAATTCATTGAGGAAACTACTAGAAAAACAAGCAGCATTTACTGGCACTGCTGCAGTTGATACTGCTGCTCATTGGATGAAATCGTTGCAAAATCAAGCGGTGAATGGTCAGATTTCACCTCAAGACTTGGTAAACGGAGTCAACAAAACACTTACTTACCAATTCCGAACTTGGTTCGAAAAGCAGTTAAGTGACAAGGTAGACAATTCGCTCCCTACAGACTTTATCAATCAGTTCCGCTTAGGAAGCCAGAGTACCCAAGAAGAACAAATAGCTAACTTAGATGCCGATGCACTTAAACAAGCTACTGCGAAGATCAGTGTGTTTATAAATTCACTTTCTCAGCAAATGAGCTCTAGTAAGGTTCGTGAGAACGCTATTTCTTTTTTGCGTAATGCATTTCGCAATCTAGGTTCGGTAGACATCAACGAGCTAAATAACTCGGATTATTTATTAACGAAAGAAAGCTTCAAAGCAGCAGTTTTAGCACAGCTTACTAGATCTTTAAATAATGCAGGTCTTACGCTAAGTGGCAGTGATGCACAACTTTTGGCAAATAAAATCACTTGGCTTCCAGGTATGTCTAAGCAGGAGCTTAGAGGAGGGCTGAACGATCTGGTGAACCAAGTAAAAGGTCAATACGCAAATGCTTATGGAGCAGGTTCGGTTAGTAAGCTGCAAATAGTACTTGATGCGGCAATTGCAAAGCTAAGGAGCTCATCTACGGATATAACGCTCTCTAGCTTATTCTCGAATATGGCTGTGAGTCTTATAAACACTCAAGTCGATGCCTTTTATAGCAGTCTTCACGAAGTGCAGAAGTTCCAAACTCCACAACAACAGGTTGACCAAATAAAACAGCATACAGCACGAGATATAAGATTTCAGTTTGAAAAAATGATGTTGAGGAAAGATGTTGGTATCGACTTTGCCACTCGTCATAAAAAAATGATGAGTAACCTAGCCGCTCTGAAAGCTCGTTTAAGTAAAATCACAGAAGATGAAAAGAAAATAACGGTAGGGACTGACGGTCAAAGGAAAGCAGATGTTAAAGCTGAGCACTCGTTAACCTCTCGTGATTTGTTATCTGTGATTGATTCGACTATTGGCGATCGTTTTGATGAGCGCGTGCTGTTTTCTTTAAATGAGCGTCGAGTGAACCGTCTTGAAAAGCGTAACGAGAAGAAAGAGGAACTCCAAGAGCTTACGACTAAACTAAAAATATTTGGTCAAGTCCAGACTACCATCAGTACAAAGTTATCGGAGATAATTAACTCAAGTACTGGTGGTGGGCATTATTATCCAGACAGGCAGAATTTTACTTATAAACATTTCGGATATGAGACTCAACAAAAGTTTGAAAAAGGTAAGGAGTTTAAGTATTTAGAAAAACATATAACTCCAAGGGTTGGTTCTGATGGAGTTAAATACTTTACTCACAAACAATTTTTAGAGAATGCAGGAGTGACTGTTAGTCGCGATGTATATTATAACAATACAGATAACAAATACCTTAGTAATTTTTCTAGCTCGGTTTCAAGTAAGTCGAAGCCAATTAACGATTCTGTACAGTTAAAAACTACTGCGTTAAGCGACATCAGTTCCCAATACAACGCAACTGTTGAAGCTATGAATAAATTTGTTCAAAAGTACCACAATATTTTGCAAGCAATCCTACGAGCGATTTAAGGATAAATAACCATGACTACACAAAACCCGGTAACTGACCCATCTCAAATGCAAGCAGAGGAACTCCTTTCGTTTCTTGAGGAAGGTGGAACGTTAAAAATGCTGCACGATGTATCAGCAGATACCATTGAGCACATTTACGCTGTTGGATTCAATTTTTTCCAATCAGGAAAAATAGAGCAAGCCGGTAAGATATTCCAACTGCTTAGCATGCTTGACCACTACCAAGCACGATTTTTTATTGGTTTAGGAGCTGCTCGTCAAGAACTGGGTGAGTACCTGCAGGCGATTGACGCCTACAGTTATGCAGCGCTTGTAGATATTAATGACCCACGCCCACCTTTCCACTCTGCAGAGTGTTACCTAAAACTTGAGCAATTAACAGAGGCAGAGAGTGGGTTTTACAGCGCGAAGGGGATGTCTGCCGGAAAACCAGAGTATGCAGATTTGCATCAACGCGCAGGCATCATGTTAAAAGCGGTGAAAAACAAAAGGAGTAACTAGAATATGAATTCTATTGCACTAGACCGCACTCAGAGTCAGGCATACTTACCGGATTCTGGTCAAACAATGTTAGATAAGGTTACTAAGACTGCATCTCACGTGTCAGCTTCAGTAACGGTTGAAAACGTAAAAGGTAAAAAATCTGAAGTACCGAACACTGGTAAAGTTAAAGTTCAGCTTGATGCACCGAACGCTGCAGTTAGCGATAAGGTCAATGAATTAACGCTGAAAGCCATGAATCAACTACAAAAAATCGTTGATTCGATTGCCAAGGTTTTACATGCGGTCGCCGACAACACGGGCTCACTAGCAGTGAAAATCCTGGCAGGGTCAGCCGATGACTTTGAGGTAGAGCTAGCTGCTATCACAGACAAACTGAAGAGCGTACAAAACAAGCTTAAGATCCAAGAAGTAAAAGTAGCGAAAGCGAAACACGAACAAGAAATAAAGGATAACGAACAAAAACTCAAAGAGTCTGAAGCTGCGGCTAAAGAAGCGAAAAAATCGGGTCTGGTTTCCAAGATATTTGGGTGGGTCAGTGCCGCAGTTTCGATTATAGTGGGCGCTGTAATGGTGGCAACTGGTGTTGGAGCAGCAGCTGGTGCACTAATGATTGCCGGTGGTGTATTGGGTGTAGTCAGTATGGCTATGCAAGAACCAGCTGTTCAAAATGCAATGAAAGAAGCTGGCATTAATGTCGATGCTCTCAGCAAAGTTATGATGGCTTTAGAGATTGCGGTTGCGGTTATTGGGGCTGTTGTGACGTTTGGCGGCGCGGCTGCGGGCGGTATTGCTAAATTGGCGGGGAAAAGTGCCAGTAAAGTAGCACAAAAAATCACTGATATTGCGACTAAAGCGGCAGCTAATATGGCAAAAGTTGCAGATATGGGTTCTAAAGCAGCCACGACGACAGCTAAAGGTATTCGATTTGCTGCAGAGTCATTAGATCTTCTTTCTAATGTTGGTAAAGGCTCTGCCGATAGTGTTCATTCCAATAATAAAGCTAAAGTGACAGAAATTAATGCGGATCTTACTCAGCAGAAAGCGGAGAAGGTGCTGACTCAATCGGTTATTGATAAGCTTAAAAAAGAAATCGCTAAGATGATGGAAGGTTTCCAAGAGTTGATGAATGTCATCATGCAGATGATTCAGGCGAAAAGCGAAACGATGGAAACGGTAATGAATCGTCCAGCGACGGTTTAAGGAGAATTTATGTTAGATAAAATTGGTAAGACTGGGAATGCAGATCTATACGGTTTGGGTGAGATAGATAAAACGACTAAGGTTGAAAAAGCCCCCGAGACAAAAACCGAAGCAGCGGTTCGTGGTAACGATGAGACGGCGGTGTCAGGTGCTAAACATTATCTTTTGGAAGGACCTAAAGCGCCGAAAAGTGGAGAACAAGCTCGCGTGGTTGAAAAGCTGATGACCGCTTTGGCACCAACAGCAAATCTGCTTATGAAAACCCTAGAAAAAGCACTCAATGGTCAATCTGGAACTCAATCATCGTCAAATACGGTTTCGGAATCTCTTGCTTTGATGACCTTACTGTACCAAGTTTCGAAGTTAAGCCGAGAACAACAAACACTTGAACGTGAAATCGCGGTTGAAGCGAATGTAGCGAGCCTTAAGAGTCAAGCACAAGAACTAAATAACTCTGCTAAAGCGATGATCGCAATGGCTGTAGTTTCAGGGGTTCTAGCTGGTGTCACGGCAATTTTGGGGGGAATAGGTTCTGCTAAAGCTGGTAAAAAAATCACAGCGGAAGCATCGACTAATAAACTACTAAGAGCTCAAAAAAATAGCCTAGATAAAGCTAGCGACTTGATGAATAATGGCGGGTTATCGAAAACTCAACAGCAACAGTTAAAGCGTGCTCAGGATATCGGGCAAGACCGCATTGGTAATTTGACTGATAAGTTGACAAAAGGGGGACGAAAATTTGACAAAGCTACCACCTCTAATCAAGCGCGAAATTCGATTCTTCAGTCTCTTAGTCAGATGGCAAACTCAGCATCAAATGTAGAACAAACTAAAGCTCAGGCTCGCGGTAAAGAAGATGAAATTTCAGCGACACGTGCACAAGCATTGAAACAAAAAGCTGATGAAAACATTAGTTTTCAAGATAGTATGCTTAAAGAGCTGCGAGATCTGTTCCGTACAATTGCTGATAGCCAAAACCAAGCATGGCGCGCATCTGCCCCTACGGTTTAACCTATATAGGGATGGCATGCAAATACTATAGGTATAAGTATAGTTTAGCTATCGCTCGGCTTTACTGCGCACTAAAATAATATTCATTTTTCTTTTATAATAGTAAGGCACTTGTTTAGATATGATTGATAAATAAATGCCTTACCAACAAAACGATTCCAAACGTCATTCTTCTAAGAAGAAAACTACGGCTGCTATCATCTGACTATAGACCAGTCCTAAAAATCGAAAACGGATTTCTGTTTGGTCGCTCGATACTGGGCAGAATGAAGAACGGTCCCATGTTGGTACCGAGCTGTTATCATAATCCATCATTATGGATGTTAAACACTCAAGTCATGGAAAAATAAAGATAGTACTATCAATAATGCTTGAAATAACCTTCAAAAGACACTGAGCAGATGATTTTTATGTCTGATGTTCGCTTTCGAAACTGT
Organism: Vibrio genomosp. F6; assembly: GCF_005146325.1. NCBI lineage: Bacteria > Pseudomonadati > Pseudomonadota > Gammaproteobacteria > Vibrionales > Vibrionaceae > Vibrio > Vibrio genomosp. F6. The sequence goes on from NZ_SYUT01000032.1 coordinate 17,956, forward strand.
CCCACTCTTCTGTGTATTTAAACATGTTTGCCTGATTCAAGGAAATTCACAGCACTTTTTTCTGCTCGTTTTCTACAAGCACCTTTCAAAATTCAATATCAAAGATCATTGGTTTACTAACCAGTGCGAATGTGTTGAATCTAACAGTTCTATAGCGTTAAGACCCTTCGATCTAATGTAGTATTTTATTGTAAATTCGGAATCTTTAGCCACAGCTTCTTTTTGTCCTGTAAGAAGTACCATCGTTTTTTGTAACATAATTATATCGAAATAATTATCGGATGCTTGCTCCAGGCGACCTTGGATCCTTTCTTAGCCAACAAGTAATCGGTGTTGTTAATTAGCTGTCTTCATTGGTGTCTTATGAGCCATTGTTGGCAAAGTCGCTATACATCAATAATTTTAAGTGGTCTGATATGTGCCCTTATTAAACGTCTGGTAAATTCTATGTTGTTCAAGGCTAACACCGATGTCAGCAGCAAAACGTTCACAATGTGAAAGCATGAAGTATTTGTGAGCCTCTAACGGTTTTACCGTCAATTGTGGCGATCTTATCAGCAATGCTTTATCTACTCAAAAAACAATCGAGCTTTACCTTATTGTTATTTTGAATGGCATCGAAAGACATAAATGGGTGCTGATTACTCATCGTTTGACGATCAGTTTCTTACGGAGGAATTAGAAGGGGTGATCTTTCGTGAGTGTTTTTGAGCGACATGATAAGGAGTTATAATCACTTTCGCCAAAAACCAAGGTTTTATATAGTCGTATTAGTGTGATTTCTGGCACGTAAGTGTCGATAAAATATATGAAACAAATACGGGGAACCAGATATCAAGATAAATTATCCGAATGCTAAAATTGTAATGTGGCGAAAATACAATAGGTTACATACTAAGTAAATTATTTCAAGAGAATATCAGAGAGTACGAATTTATGGAAAAGGTAATGTTGATAGGTTGTTTGATTTGAATTGTTCATTCAGTTCGAGATGCCTAGCTGTTCAAAAGGCCATCTAGATGCAGTTTTGTAGCAAGGATTACCAAAGGTGATCTTACAATCACCTTTTGTATACATACCTCCTATTTACGTGGATTGGCATAAATAGGAACTATCGTTAAGTCTATTTTAAAGGTTGGTAACGAACTGCTGGTTAAATTGAGCGTTAACCTCGCGATTCAGTTGGTCATACTTTTCATTTAATTCAGTTTGTTGGGTTTGTATCTGTTCTACCGTCAGCTTAGATGTGTCAAGTTGCCCCATTTCTTCGATAAAGCCACTTGTCAACTGACTGAAGATTGCATCTTTGCCAATGATAAAACTGGCGAAATTCTCTTTTATGAACGCTTGTTGATCGCTACTCAATTTTTCTAGACCAAGGCGAGCTTGGTTAGCAAAAGTCAAATCATCAAACGTCGCTTTTGCTGGATCAGTGCCAGGTTTAAGAAATGCAGCATCATTTTTGAAATCTGCCGATGTACTTGTCCGTGCGTTTTCAATAAGTTTTTGAGAGGTGCCTCTTACTTCAAATGTAGACTGTACTGGCTTGTGGTCGCTGACATTCTCAAACCCTTCAGTGATAACACTGGTTTCATGATTTTGTAAGTTGCCTGTTTTATTGGTTAAGCCAGTATTATCGAGCTCACCGAAGTCGGGGCGATCACGACCTTCTTTTTGTTTAATATTGCCGGTGTGATTATCAAGCTGCATGTAAGTGTGACTGTTAAGAGGGTTGAACTTAAAGCCATGCTTGGCTAAATGCGTATCATCATGTGCGACTGGATCGTACATCACATCAGAACCTTCAGCGGTACGTTTTTCACGCTCATTTAGATCACCAGTGATCAGAACCTCTTCATGCGGTTTGCAAGCTTCCATCAACTTGTTACCTTCGAATTCACGTTTGACTTCTTTGTTAGAATCCAAGTGTGCAGAAATGACGTTTAGGGTTTGACCATTGATCTCTAGAGCAGTTTTTACGCCACCTTTGTTACCAGTAATACCCATAAAGAATTCCATATTTCGACCACCGATCCCGTGACGGTACTCAGACTCTTTTTTAACGTTAATATCGATGCCGTCTTTAGCAAAAACAGACATTGAAGTGTAGCTAACACCTTCGCCAAGACCTTTCGTCATGACTTTCATTTTATTCTGGCTTAGAAGGTTCATACCATCAAGTTCCAAATCGTTAGCAAGCATTTTAGATTCTTGTTCCGCAAACAAGACCACATCATAATCGCCATTTTGTATCAGATTCTGGAAATAGTTCTTCGTCTCTTCCGGCATCTTTTGGTTTGCTTGGTTATAGGTCAAAGTTAGAACCTTAACGTTACCGTTACTCTCTTTTTTGTGTAACTGTTGGTTCATCTGATTCAGCTTTAAGTCGCTGTTTTTCGAAGAACCAGCTTGACTAAAGAAGCGATTAAAAAAGCTGCGGTTTGCTTTTTGCTTTAGAGTCACATCACCATTGTTATTCTTAGTCACGCTGTATTCTTTACCAAATACAGAACCAAATTTAACTGTATCACCTTCCTTAGCGTTAGTTTTTATATTTTGAATATCCGAGAGGTTTAAATTACCTCGATGTTGACTATTAATTTGGATTGTAGACATACATTAAACTCATTTTTTTAATAGGGTAATTGCCGTAGAGATTAAATAAAGATCCTTGCAGGGAGTATTTCTGGGGTTATAACTGCGTCATCTACTTGATCAATAAATTGGTGCCATTGCTCCATTCTTTCTAACAGTTGCTGAAAAGTAGTCTCTACATAATCTTGTGGCTTGCTTGAGAGAGGAATAACCTTGTAGACCGTTAACCTTCGGCTATCAGGCATAATACCGATACCAAAACCGCCACGGAAAGGTTCCAATGCATGCTCACCGAGTGCGATAGCGATAGTTTCTGGAATTGGGGTTGGTAACTCCACAGGGCTAGTGATAGATATGTGTAAGTTAATGGTGGTTTCATTCTTAAATACGGTTAAGAAAAGTGCGTCATCATGGTTATTCGTATCTGGCGATAGCTCACATTGAAATAATCCGTTTTCATCAAAATTCGCGCCTTCACCTAAAAAGCTGATACTGTCCTGATAAATATCCATAGTGTTCCTTCTCTGTGTTTTTCTGATGGTTATTATTCGTAGTTAGAAGGATTATAAAGACGAGGGAATAGCAAGATATTAAGTATGGACGTAAGTTTTTAGCTAATGACTCCAACATGATGGTTTTCAGCAGCTCTGTTGCGTAATTCAATGGAGCTAAATATTTGATCTGCTACATTCATTACACCTCGTAACCTCATGTCTAAGCCTCGTTACAAAACAACTAACTGGAAGCAATACAATCAATCACTAATTAATTGTGGATCTCTCTTTTTGAATTGATGTAGAGGCGATAAAAGGATTGACACAAAGCAAACCGAACCAACGGCCTGTTTGAGTTATTGAGTTATTGAGTTATTGAGTTATTGAGTTATTGAGTTATTGAGTTATTGAGTTATTACCACCGTACTCATGGTGAAACACGCATTATCTATGCCACGGATTGCGTTTCAAGGCTTTATCGATTCATTATTTAGACTTGCTAGTATCGCATTGAGCTATCTTGACTACATCTGTATCAGCCGCAGAACCAATCAAGCTGAGGTGTTATTTAAAAAAGAGCGAGAGGCGTAATACAGTACCTAGCCATAGATGCAACTGGCTTTAGGGTTTATGGCGAAGGCGAATGGAAAGTAAAAAACACGGTACGGATAGTAAACACAGGATCTGACGAAAATTGCATATAGAAGTCAATACAAACACTCATGAAATAATAGACGCAGAGCTGAGTTTTCGAATGTTACAGACGAAGAAGTGGGCCTAATTTACTAAAGCTGCACGTCAGCGCTTATCGCTCTAAGAAGAGGAGCCACCTTCTGGGAGCGTGGTGTTCCTAGAAATCTCGCAGTAGATTTCCAGAAAATATGCAGTTTAAATAAGTAATGGAAATAGCGAGATGGTTACCACAAACGCTTACTTTCAGAAACTGCCATGTATCGAGCTAAACCGTTGCTTGTAGCTCGCTTAAGTTGACGAAATTACACATGCCCAGATAGGAGAAATTTACGCCAGAAACAAGTTTTCAGGGCTTGGTATGCCGAAATTTTCTGTATTACTAAAAACAGACAAGCCAGGGCAATTCGGTCCCTAAACTGAATTAAACAACAAAGCCGGTATTAGATCGCAAAATTTAGAAAACCTCAATAGATTTAAGTAAAACATCCGGTTCAGCACTTAAGGAAAAAGCAACAGAAATAATATTTTTCATTATACATGCAAATAAACGATTATATAAAAAACTCCAACCAATACTAATAACACCAGCCTTAAGTTTCTATTATTTTAATTGCAACATTATTAACAGGACTGCTTCTATGTCAGCTCGCCAAATTGTAGATGAGGTTTTTCTTAAGCTTGCTCATCAAATAGGTTTACCTGAGTTACATTTGACTGAAAACGAACTGGGTTTAGCTTTTGACGATAACGTAAGAGTGTATTTCATTTATCATTCAGAAACAGAAACGCTTCAACTAGAAGCAGAAATTCTCGATCTATACATTGTTAATTCTGAGCTTTATCGTTCTTTTTTGGCATTCAACTATCATTGGTCCGAGCATCAACTGTTTTTTAGTCTAGATAATCATAGGCAAACACTTTGTTTGAACAGGTTGCTTCAAACCGATCAACTTGACTATGAGCTGTTTGAGAGTGCGCTTGCTGAGCTGCTTACACAGAGCGAGTCTTGGGAGTCATTGTTGTCGGTTCATACCGAAGCAGGAATTTCACCACCAGTGCTTCAAAGATCGGACTTAAGAGTTTAGGTGCCCTATGTTTAAAGGTATTCAATCTACAGCAATGAATTCATCAATTGATCGGTTAGAGCATACCGATCAACCCGCCAGTGTAAAGCAATGCATTTTTTTAGGCCGGACCGTTGTGCAGATAAATCCTAAAGAGAGAGTGGTGAATCGAGTTAACTCAAAGCTTGAGCTAATTGAATCACTATCGATGGTTACGAACGTGGGTAATTGCAATTCAATATTAATATTTGAGAAAGATTCTAATGTCGCTCAAGTTTTGTTAAATAGGAAGGTCCAAGTGCTCAATGGAAGGTAACTCGAAACTCGTTGAATTATCAGTAGAGCCTAGTGTATTTGTAGCCAGAATCATCGGTTAGCCGATAAGTGAACTGGACTCGGTGTTCAGACACTTCAATAAAACTTTAGTACGTTGGGCGCTGACGGATCCCCTCATAATTTCCCCAGCCCTGCATTGTGTGTCAACCTTTGATATTCGAACATACCCCATTGGTATTGAGATTCGTTAATTTGATATTACCGATGGTTCCGAACTTCCCTTCTTAGGCGAGGTATTGATAGGGCTCGGCGGTGTTTAATGCTGTTGGCTTGGAAGTCAAAATACCATTTGGCTTGGACTGCAATGAGGCCATTCCACCACACCAAGATTTCAGCGAGCAACGCAATAAGAAGCAGGATATCTAACCGCTTAGTAGAGCGGGTTCTATTGTGACGAAGTGCGATCCCATACGCGGTACTTTTCAAATCACAGAATGCCTCTTCAATTTGC
>NZ_SYUT01000033.1:0-1012 GCF_005146325.1 Vibrio genomosp. F6
TTACCAATCTGTACGCCAAACGTATGCAAATTGAAGAGGCATTCCGTGATTTGAAAAGTACCGCATATGGGATCGCACTTCGTCACAATAGAACTCGTTGCACTAAGCGGTTAGATATACTGCTTCTTATTGCGCTGCTCGCTGAAATCTTGATGTGGTGGAATGGCCTCATTGCAGTCCATGCAAAATGGCATTTTGATTTTCAAGCTAACAGCATTAAACACCGCCGAGTCCTATCAATACCTCGCCTGGGAAGGGAGGTTCGGAATCATCGGCGATATCAAATTAACGAATCTCAATACCAGTGGGGAATGTTCGAATATCAAAGGTTGACACACAATGCAGGGCTGGGGAAATTATGAGGGGATCCGTCAGCGCCNNCTCCATCGTGAAAAAGACCTTATTTATAAATGGCATGCCAACCTAATAACCGGAGCCAATCCATGCCCTGTCATCCTTGTTGATTGGTCTGATGTTCGTGAACAACTTCGTTATATGACCTTAAGAGCATCCGTTGCTCTTGATGGCCGAGCCATCACAATCTTTGAGCAAGTTTTTGAATATAGCCAATATAACTCACCTAAAAGCCACCAAGCATTCCTCGATAAATTACAGAATGTTTTGCCTAATAGTACCTGCCCAATCATCGTCTCTGATGCCGGATTTCGAAATACCTGGTTCCGACAAGTTCAGGAAAAAGGTTGGTTTTGGTTAGGTCGTGTACGAGGCGAAGTGTCAATAAAACAACCAGATAAGCCTTGGGTCTCAAATAAAACTTTTTATCCAAGTGCCGTCCACAAACCAAAATACCTTGGCTATTGTTTCTTAGCAAAAAGATCACCAATACCTTGTGAGGCTTATGTTTACAAAGGATTAGATAAAGGTCGAAAAGCACAGCGCCACAGTAGAACTTGCCAAAAACACTCCGCTACACATCTCTACCAACGCAGCGCGAAAGAGCCCTGGTTACTCGCGACTAACGTCCCTCGGCATGTCTTAAATGAAGTACAAA
>NZ_SYUT01000034.1:0-24514 GCF_005146325.1 Vibrio genomosp. F6
ACGGGGCGTACCATACATTTTGTCCAAAGACGAGTTGTGTCAGAAGATCGGCTAAGAAGGTTCTGCCCCAAAGTCATTCAGAGTAAATGCTCTTTCATATCTTGCTGATGTAAATTTACCCTACAAAAAGTTATCCATTCCTCTAGTGGTGTTCGTTTGTAAATCCCCGTGTTGTATTACGGGGATAAATTTGACCATCTTAACGCATCTCCATAACTTAATGATATTAATGCGCTTTGACCTACTTATCTTTTATAAGCCAAATCAATTGAAACAGTACACATATGTGATAAATTGCTTTTGATATATCACCCTATTAGGACATTAGGAATGACACATTATAGGTTTAGGAAAACTGACACTATTGGTAACTTAGACGCAGAGACGGATAGCTTTTTGACCGATTGTTTTCTTGAGTCAGATATTTATAAAAGCTTAGTAAAGTTTGATGATGACAATGATTTCGCAAAAAGAATCATCATAGGTCGAACTGGCTCTGGTAAAACCGCGTTATTAAAGCAGTTATCTATAGATAAGAAGATCAAGAAACACGACATTATTGAGGCTGAATCGACGGTTTTTGAACATATCAAGAACAATGTCTTTATCTCTCAACTTATGGAGAATGGTGTTGATCTACGAGTGTTCTATAAATCGTTGTGGCAACATGTTCTCTTGGTTAAAGTTATAGATTTACTATACCCCACGAATGCTTCTTTCTTAGAGGCGTTCACTGAGTTTGGAGTGGGTAAAAAGCCAAAGTATAACCTTGAACTTGCTAAAGAGTACGTCGAATCGTTCAGAGATAGTTTTTTTAATGACGATATTGTCGCTGAAATTACAGACAAAATGCAGCATGAGTTATCTTCCACCCTCGGTCTACCAGTTTTAAAAGTCGGTGGTAAAGGTTCTAATGAATCAACAGAGAAAATACAGCGTGCAACATCTAGGTACGTCAGTAGTGAGCTATTAAGAAAACAAAAAGAATTGATCAAACTAATTAAAGAAGAGTCTCTGGACGAAAAACAGATGAGAATCATAATTAGTATTGATGACTTGGATAAGTCTTGGCTCAGTTCTAGTCAGATTAGATATGACTTTATAAATGCCTTAATGGATGCTTTCAAAGAACTTTTTGATATTAAGTCAGTTAAAATTTTAATTTCCATTCGTACCGATATTATTATGGGTATATATCGAGACAATTTGCGTCAAGAAGAAAAAGATAAATCTCTAATCATCCCTATCGATTGGAACATAACTGAAATTAGGAAGATACTAGACTATCGAATTGATCACTTAATCAAGCATCAGTATGCAGGTAAAGAGGTTGTTACCTTCTCTGATATCTTCAATTTTGAAGTTAATGGACAAAGTGTAGATGAGTTTATACTCTCACGAACTATGTTAAGACCTAGAGACGCTATAGACTTTATCAACTTGTGCCTTGCTGAGGCTAATGGTGCTACTTATTTGAATGAAAACTTGGTTTTAACCGCTGAAGAGAAATTCTACCATTCTAGAAAGCAAGCAATGATTAAAGAATGGGTTAGCTTCTATTCACACATCAAAGACTATCTTGATTGTATTTCATTCATTCGAACTCCTTGCTTCAAAGCTGAAGATATTTCTGTTAAAGATAAAATACAAGAGTATCTGATTAATCGCTCTGTAATTGATGATAGTGAAAAGCATACTGACATCGCTCTTGAGTTTGAAAACTTGATGAACGTGTGGTTTTGTATAGGTGTTATCGGCATTAAAAAATCAGCAACGCTTACGATTTATTCTAGCTTCGATAAACCGTTCTTAGATATAACAGATTTAAACAAAGAGTTCTCTATCCACCCGCTGTTCTTTAGATAAACTCAGACCCAAGATATCCAATAATTATACCGTTACAAAAAAGCCGAACTCGATGAGCTCGGCTTTTTTCTCCTTGATATGACCCAAAAGGAGAACTGGTTAATCCTGAACTGCACCATCAATACTGGACGCTACGTTAATCGACTTTCCATACTTTTAGTTATCTATAAATTGCTAATTTAGGGGAAGCTGTAGCTCATTTATGTCCAAATACGAGTTGTGTGAGAAGTACGGTTTGTGTGATCACCAAGCGATTCTGTCGTACCTTAATTACCAAGCGACTTTGTCATTGCAATAACTACCGAGGGATTTTGACGGGACTAAATTGGCTTACCTTTTAAAGTAATTAATTAAACTTTAGAAGGGGCTAAGGATGTTCTATATGGATTCTAAATCCCAGTTTACTGTCGATATCATTTGCAAAATTATCGAGGGTAAATCAGTATCAATAGTGCCACTACCTTGCTCAACAAGTCTCGACGAACTTTGCAACAGAGCCGAAGAGTTGCTATTAATTGAAAGAGGGCAAAAAATGTTGCCCTCTGTTGATCATTACTAATGAGGAGCTTGAGCAGGGCGTGTTACTTTTTTGTTTCTTTAGCTGTGATGAGCTTTGAGTCGACAGATTCATTGTTTAACTCAGGTTCAACTAAAACCTTTATCACGCCTTTTTGTAGGATCAGGTTATTAGGGTAGGTGATAATGTTGCCCGAACTGTGTCGAAGAATAACGTGGAACATGGTAATATCGATGATCACACCGCTGATATCTTCGTCTTTCTCCGCGACTCTTACTCTGTCACCAATGCGATAAGGGAATACGAAAAATATTAGTACGCTGGCTGTGAGGTTACTTAGAATCGACCATTGCGCGAATAAAGCGACACCCAACACCGCGAATATGGATGACAAGAACAGCGAAATATCACCAAAGCCCAAGTTAAGAACAATCGTAAACACAGCGATGAAGAGTAGAAATAGAACGATATTGAAACACTTGATCACGAACTGCTTCCGCTTCAACTCGACCCGCTTATTTTCCGCTAATGTTTCTATCCAGTTCTTCCCCAAGCGTTTTATCACCCAATACACAACGATAAGCAGCAAACCTAAACTTACTTGCTTAAGCCACATATTGGATTGCAAAAACTCAACCATTAAATAAACCTCAATTTTTTCAAAATAATGACTTCAATCGCCACGACCGTGAGCAGTCCAACACAAAATAGTGGAAACGCCATGGGGTTGTCTGTTCCTGGGATACCAGCAATATTGACCCCGAGTAAACCGGTAAAAAATCCGGCAGGGAGGAAAATACCCGCAATAATAGAAAATAGGTACGTATTTCTATTCATTTTCTCAGCTTGTAGCTGACTTCGACTGGCCAAAAATACATTAATTTGATCGATATAAAACTCAACCGACTCGTTAATCCTGAGTATGGTATCAAGGCTGTTCTTTATATGACTGTTGTGCTTACTCAATGGAGCTGGCAGTTCACTCATTAAATCCTCAAAAACGTATTTCTGTGGCTTCAAATAGCGCCTTAGCCTAAGTAGCCTTGAATGCAGAGCATTGATGGACTTAATATCAATATGAGATTCAGACTCTAGCTCATCAATCAGTTGTTCGACGGGAGTCAAGAAGCTTGATATGTAATGGTTAATTCCACGGATCATTCCCAGTAAGACATCAGGTAATGATGTTGGACCTTGGTTTTGTTTTAGATCGGATATTAGATTACTGACCGCTTTCGAAGGAACTTTACGTGTCGAGATTAAGGTGCCTTTGTACCATAAGATGCGTAAGCTCAACATATCGTCAGGATTCGCACCTTCGTTTAAGTTAATGCCTCGCAAGATCATCAAAAAGCAGTCGTGACCAAACTGCTCAAATCGAGGACGAGTGTCGTCTGTGAGTAATGAATCGATGATGGCATTTGGAACCGTATTACTGTGGAGCCATTCTCTCAACCCTTCAGCATCTCTTTGGCAGTGGTACCAAGTTGATTGCTCGAATGGGGTTGGGCTAGTGGTGTGTTCATGTGCCACACCCTCAGAAAATTGCCAGCTTGAAATTATGAAAGCGTCCATTCGCTGTCCTTAGTGATATTGCTGAACTTCTAAATGATATAAATATTTGATTTTATTAAATTAACGATTGCAATGAAGACGCGATTTAAGAGTCATCTTGAGTCAGTTTAATGAGGAGATAGTTTATTGTCTTTGTGACTAGCATGGACTCTCTCTTTGTTTTTTCTAACAAATATCGCTCATTGTGTCGTGATTATAAATTAGCACTCTAGCGTCACGTTAGCGATGGATAAAAAAAGAAAAGACCGAGGCCTTTTCTTTTTAGAGGTGATGAATTAATTGGTTAAGGCAAGAGGAGCTTACCCGTTACTTATTCAAGTTCGCACTTAAGTTCAAGAAAAAAGCACTATCGACATGGTGCGAAGATATCTTGTTCCTCTCGGTATTCTTTGGTTTGTACGTCCATCAAGCCAAGTAAGGAGTCGAACAGGTTGTTTCGGAAAAGCTTAGCGCTTTGACCTAGCTCTATAGCGGTAAAATATCCCCAAATTATTCAAAAATTTTCATTACCGACTTAAGTTTGATTCTGTCTAATATAGCTTAAATACGTATTATTTATCAGTTATGAGAAGCAGGAGTTTTAAACCATGCTCGGCTCTGTTGCAAAGATTGAGCCTAACCGACAGTGCTCCGGTTATCTGAATAATGATTAATAGTTCACCAATGCATTGGTGATTAGACGGACCTCTCCTGCTATTCCTTGACCTGATAACCAGATATTGAACTGGCCTTTCTTAAACATGTGCATCACTTCAAATCCTTTGATAGTGGCATAAGCCGTCTTCATTGTTTTAAATCCTCTGACTGGATTGATGAGCCTTTTCAGTTTTCCATGATCGGCTTCTACTGCATTGTTCAGGTATTTAATTTGCCTATGTTCAAGCGCTTCAGGGCATTGACCTTCTTTCTTTAATTCCGTGATGGCGACCCCATAGGAAGCGGCCTTGTCGGTATTGATGGCGGAGGGGCGACTCCCAGCACTTGAGTCCTTTCAACGCCTTACCCAAAAGCGTTTCGCCGCTTTAGCATTGCGTCTAGGTGATAAATAGAAATCGACAGTATGGGCTTTCTTATCAATAGCACGATACAGGTACACCCATTTTCCTTTCACTTTGATGTAGGTTTCATCCACTTGCCAATTCAACCCCATTTTAGGTTTCCAGTACCATCGTAATCGTTTTTCAATTTCAGGCGCATAACGTTGAACCCAACGATAAATCGTACTGTGATCTACATTGACACCCCGTTCACAGAGCATCTCTTCGAGCTCTCGATAGCTTATCCCGTATTTACAATACCCACGTACAGCCCAAATGATGATGTCATAGGAAAATTGTCGATACTTAAAGAGTGTCATGAGCGAGCAGGCCTAAAAACAGAAAAGATTAGCTGATTCGACGAACTTTGCAACAGAGCCACAATATCACCGTGAGTATCGGTACGATTAAAAACATCTGGAAGGAAGAAAATCTCAGCACCAAAGAGCTCAGGATTAAGAAGTCACAATCGCTGAATATCGAAGTGTAAGGCGAAAAGTATCAACGACAACTAGAATGAAGTAATACGACAGAATCGATTGGTACTTATCCCGTCAGGATCCCTCAGTAATGACATGAGAAGTACGGTTTGTGTGAAGTACGGTTAACAAAGTTCTGCCCCAAAGTGAGCCGGGGAGGGATTGAAGTCAGTTTCAAATCCTGTAATTTGACTAACTTTTCCTCATGCCGAGAGCTCTAACTATGCCGCCAATTTTTCTAATCCACTACAAAGAGGCCAAAGCCCAAATTGGCAAACAAATTTCAGAGATAGAGAATAGCTTATTGCACGTCTAACAAGGCTTCAAACGGATTTGTAACGCGTGGTATTTTTAGTGGTTGTGACTATAGGTCTCAGAGCTGGCTCATATTTCTATGCCACTACACCCCGATAGCTATATCTCCTATGGACAAGTTATCATGTTTTTAGTTAGATCCTTCTAGTTTTATTAAAACAGACAGAGTTTGTTTGAAATTTAAACGAGTAATAGCTACTATAATTAAATAAACAATTGACATATCAATAATTTATTATTTCGCAAGGATGAAAGATGCTTCAACTATTTAGCAATATAAAAATAATAAAACATAGTCTATTTATACTCCCTTTGCTTATTTCAGCTAACAGTTTTGCATCAGATATAAACGTAGTTACAGATAAACCGTTGTTTCAATTTGAAGTCGGCCTGCACGCCAATTACTTGAATGCAGAAGACTACTACCAGTTAAATACCAGTGAAGTATTTGATACTGACTCTGACACTCAACTGGGGTTGGATGTTTCAATTCAATTACATCATCAAGTATTACCACAAAATGCGTTCCTTGCATTAGGCTGGAGCAAAACTGATGAATATAGTGCTGATGTGCTTGCCCACTGTGGTAACCAATCTTGCCAAGAAACCACCAAGCTTAACTTTGAATCACTACAGCTAAATTATCATTACCAATGGCATCAATCTCCCACCATGGAATCTTCAGTTTATGCTGGTGTTTCATATGTTTGGGCTGAGGGCGAAATTAAAGGCCAAGCTTGGCGTGATGGCGCAACAGGTTTTCAAGTAGGCAATCAAATTTACTTTTTGCCACATTCAGCCATTCAACCCTACATTGGCGTTAAATTATCTTACTTCGCCATTGAAGATGGCGATGACACGATTCACTTACCAAACTTAAGCCTTTTGTTTGGCTTGAGCGTTTAATTAATCTTTGGATATTTTATGACTTTATTTCGTGTTATAAGTTTATTTTTACTGATTGGGTTAACGGCTTGTGATAAAGCAAGCATTCCTTCAGATACCACGCCTAACTTAAGTTTATCGATTAGTGCCCCCTCTGTAGCTGACGCGGGTGAAACAGTCAACCTTAGTGCGATACTTAGTGCTAATGGAGCAAATGTTAATAGTGGTGTGACTTATGTGTGGGAAGATAAATCTTCACAATCAATTGGTTTGGCGAGCAAGAATAATACAGCTCATTTTGTTGCTGTCGCAGATATTGATGAAGCGATTGTGCTAGTCACAGCGAGCTACAAAGGTGCGACAGTGAGTGAAAGTGTGTCCATTGCTGTGCTTAATTCAGTGCAACCTGTTGAAATAGGTGCGTTGACTATTAGTGGGCCAACTAAGGTAAATTCGTCTGATGAGGTGATTTTAAATGCACTGTATACAGAAACAAGCATAGTAAAACAGAATGCTATGATTACATGGGCACAAGACGAAGGGCCTGACGTTGTGTTTACTGCTAATAATGGTGAAATATTATTTACCGCACCAGATGTTAACAAAGATACCGAGCTTGCCTTTAGTGCTCAAACGACTAACGATGAGGGTGACCTTTTTGATACATTGTGGTTTGTCACAGTAACTCCTCCAGATATTGCATTTACTAATCAGCCTAATACAGGGCAATCACAAGTTAACAGTCAACAACAAACGGCTCATACAGTAAAACAAGCTACTTCCGGTGATACAGTTCACTTAACTACACAGGTTAGCCAAACTGGCGGAGGCGGCTCATTTACATATGCTTGGACACAAGTACAAGTGACGGGTACTCCGGTTGTTATAACTCATACCGACACCTCTCAACCTACCGCAACTTTTGTCGCGCCTTCAGCCGCAGGGAAGTTGACTTTTAATGTAACAGCTACAGAATCTGGCAGTGGAAAAAGTATTTCTCAAACGCAAGTAGTTAACGTATTAGGCAAGCCGTTTAGCCCACAGCAAGGTGCGCAGCACGAGGTTTATAATGGCCATGGCGTTATCTCCTTAAAAGGCAGAGTGCAAGGCGGCACAGCGCCATTTACTTATGCGTGGTCTCAAACAAGTGGTCCTACAGCGCCGATTACAAGCCTTACAGCTGAAAATCCTGATGTAACACCTCCAACGGTAACCACAGACACCGACTTTACGTGGGAAGTAAAGGTAACCGATGCGAATGGCCAACAAGTTACATCTACGCATGTAGTCACTGTAAAAGCAGCCCCTAAGTTAGCTGTTTCTATATTACACCCTGCAAGCGCGGACGTTGCTGAAGGCGACAGTGTTCTGCCGCAATCACACATTAGTGGAGGCACAGGCAATTATTCCATTCGTTGGACGAGTTCTGTAGTTACCTTGGTTGATGAAACTACAGCAGCACCAAGCTTTGTTGTGCCAACAGTCAGCAAAGACACTAACATTGTCGTGAATTTGGCAGTGAGCGACGGCGTTAATCAAATCACGCGAAGTGTAAGATACACCGCTAAACCTTTATTTACGGTAAATTCGCATCAGAACCAAAGCGGCAGTAACCTAGCCACAGGTCCTAATCAAAGTACACATCAGAATAATCAAATTGAGTCAGGCAAGACCTTTAAACCCAGTGTTGATGTACACGAAAATACTGCATCTGGTGGTACTTTCACCTATGCATGGACAGTAGTGAAACCTAACCCCGCACCTACCGATTTAGTGATAGCTGGCGCTAATACCAGCCAACCTATAGTGGTAGCGCCAAATGTTAGTAAAACAACACCAGTTGAGTTGCAAGCTGTTATCACTTATAGCGTTAATGGTAAAAGCATTAGTAAAACGGTTCACTCTCAATACCAAGTTGTTCCATATAATTCACCTAGTAAACCCACATTATCATTAAGCATGGCGGGGCATGAAAGTGTTATTGGTGGTCGTCTAGCGAACCCTACTGTTTCGGTCATGAATGCAGCAGGCACCATCACTTACAAGTGGACACAAATAAGTGGGCCAAATATTGTTGGGGGTATCATTGGTGATACGACAGGCAATCCTTACTTTACAGTGCCAACCGTCACCGGTGGTCATCAAAATTTAGTATTAGAAGTTGAAGTGGGTGATGGCACAGACGTCAAAACAGCGCAAGTAACTTTTGATATTGACCCATTAAACATACCACCGAAATTACCATTGACTGTTGTCGCGTCTAATGATGAAACAGTTGTTGCTAACGCAGTGGTAACCCCAAGAGCGACTGTAACAAACTCTAATGGCACGCCGACTTATGCATGGGCTCAAACCAGTGGCACAACCATTATAATTACCGATGCAAATACGGCAACGCCAAGTTTTACGGCGCCCAAAACCAGTGGCACGATAGTACTTGAAGTCACCGTAACAGATAATGACAATACCCCTATTACGGACACGGTAAGCTATCAAGTGCAAACAGCTATCAAACTCACTGCAGGAGCTCCTATACGTTCGGTATCTGAAGGAAATACAGTTGATTTACTTGCATCAACAACAGATGTAAATGGCACGGCGACTTATGCTTGGAGTGTTGTGAGTGATGGCGGTTCCGGTGTGGTAACAGGAGACATCGCCAACCCCGCGCTAGCTCATACCAGTCTTGATATTCCGGCAGTTGACCAAGATAGAATCTTGGTTTTAGAAGTTATTGCAACTGACAGTGCTAACTCTGCAACCGCTAAAGCGACAGTTACTATTAACATTAGTGATTTAAAAATGCGAGTCGACTTAGGGGCGGGGGCAAATATCCCTTCTGGGAACACCGGTCATTTACATGCCAATGTTACTAGCGGTAAAGGTCCTTTTAGTTATGCATGGGCAGACTCTACCCCTCCTAGCCTTAGCGCTACTAGCACCAATAACCCGAGTTTTACAGCACCTAATGTTACCCACAGTGTTGATTTACAATTTGGCGTAACGGTAACTGATAGTCTTAATAATACCGCTTCTGGTAGTATTATAATGACCGTAGAACAACCGCCGTTTAGTGTTAATGCAGGCGTTGACTTCTCGGTAACAGAAGGCAGTACCGTTCAATTACGCGCTCAGGGAGTAAATGGTGCAGGTGCAACATGGCAATGGATACAAACCGCAGGTCAAAACGTTTCATTGTCTGATGCAACACTGGCTAATCCAACCTTTATTGCACCTTCACAAGCGGAAGGCGTGAAAGAAACGTTTAGCTTTACCGTGACAGGCACCAGCAATGGACAAGTTAAAAGTGCGTCTGTAAATGTTGTTGTTCAGGGCGTTCCTGATATTGATGCGCATTCAAACAATGTTTCAGTTCATGCGGGAGCAACGGTTAATCTAGCGGGTAGTGTTACAGGCGCGGGTACTGTCGAAAATTTAGCATGGACTCAGAGTTCAGCGGGACTATCTGTAGGTACTATTACTAACGCTTCTGTAATAGGCGATGTAAAATATTTAAATGCGAGTTTTGTTGCACCTGCCGTTAACGCAGATACAACCCTGACCTTTGACTTTACCGCAACAGGCGCAGGCAATATAGTACATGTACCTGTTACTGTTACTATTACTGCTAACCCCTTAAAGGTAAGCGCAGGTAGCGATATTCGCGTTAGATCGGGCGCAACGGTCCAGCTACACGCTGTATCAAGCAATGCGGCTAACTACGCATGGTCACAAACAGTAGGCACTCCTACGGTAACGCTGATTAATGGCAATACCAATGGCGCCAGTTTCGTCGCGCCTGATGTAACAGCGGACACAACGTTGACCTTTGAAGTTGATGTAACAGGTGGTGGAATACCGGGAACTGACACAGTTAATGTGACTGTTTTCGAACCAACCATCGTAGTAAATACGAACAGCGCCCACCGTATTAACCTAATCGCAGATGATTCGGAGCCGCCGACCTTTATTGGCACAACCTTTGCCGATAGCGTAAGTGGTAGTGACGTCACGCCAACCACAACAACATGGACGATTACCCCTAATCCGACTCCCCCCGCAACATTGGACATGGTGTTTTCTGGATTGAATACGGCAACTTTGGAAATTAATCCAATTGGCGCTTCAAAAGGTACTTACACAGCAACGATGACAGCAGGTGATTCTGCTAACCATTACCAATCAGGCAGCAAGTCATTTGTTATTGACATTAAACCTGCTACTCCGCCGATGCCTAAAACTGTTGATCTTAGTGCGAATACAGGGCTAACAGTGGCAGGTATTGCAGGCAATCATTCACTGCATGTCCCAACCATCTCGGGAGGTTTACCACCTTACCATTATAATTGGGGGCTAGGTGCCGATGCCAATGGCTTAGTAATTACCGGTGGTACTACAGACAATCCAACCGTCGCTTTTCCTGCGGTACCTAGCACTTGTAATGCTATTTCAGGGAAAATATCGCTCACCGTTACAGATGCGAATGGTGATACCGCTACTGGCGATGTAACATATAGCAGCACACCTTCGTTAAATCCAATTAAACCAGTAAGTTGTCAGATTTGTCGCGGCCCTAAATTTATTTGTGAACGCTCGCATGTTTTAACAGTTTGTGATGTTTCTTTGAGTAGCCATAAGTCGGGTACGGTTAATTCAGATTTGCAATATTGTATTAATGATATTGAAAACCTAAAAGATGGCTCACGCTATGTAACCCGTCGCTGTGCCACTGCAGAAGAAGTGAACCACGATTGGTTTACAGGCAAAACGTCAGGTTTTATAAACACAGCAGCTAACCAAGCAACTCTAGGTCAATTAGGGCGACGTGATGCAGTTGCTTATAACTACAATGTGGTAGTATTACAGGACGCACACTTTACTATGTCTATGCCTTGTAAAGGTGATAACTGTAATCTAGAAACTGTTCCCGATATTCTTCTTGGTATAACGAATGGTGTGCCAGATTCTAGTACAGGCGTTCCACCTACACCTAAAGTCGGTGTTTGTCCTTAGTTAGTTTATTCAAAATAAAAGCATCACTTAATATAATAGGTTCATTATTAAGTGATGCTTTCTATGTTTTTACACCTTAAACTTATCTAACTGTACTGTTAATTTCGAGTGGATGGGTGCAAAACACCAGGATATATTCTGAAAGTAAATAGTAAATAGTAAATAAAGTACAGTACTTAATCTTCCTGAATGATTTATTCGTAATTGAATAATTTTTATTTAACTTAAGGGTGTAGTGGATTACTTAAACTGGTCATTTATTTGTAGGTGATACTCGTACTTTTTCATAGCAGAGGTAATCTGAAATATGGAAGCTTTCAGAACTTCATAACACGTTTTTGTCCAAAGACGAGTTGTGTCAGAAGATCGGCTAAGAAAGTTTTGCCCCGAAATGTATATGGAATCCACGTATTTACAAAGTGATTTAGCTATAAAAATTAAGATGCGTACGTATATTCGGCTTCTTGTTGAAGGAGCTACCTTCTAGCCTTTGATGTTTGCGCACCTACCGTCCTTATCGAGCTAGCAGCTTCATGAGCATTACATTTCGGACAGGTTTTCAGTAGGTTGGTCTTACCTTTTATGCTTCATCATTTTGTAAAATTATTGAATTTAGTAATGATTATTCAGTGAGTAATACAGGTTTATATTCGGTGTCATAACGGAGCATCGCCCATGCAGTCCTTACTACCTTGTTAGCTAAAGCAATACAGGCCCTCTTAAAACCAATACGGTCGATAATACTTCTGAGCCACTTATCCTTTTGAGTTTTTGGCTTTTCAGGTAGTCGTCCAACGTACGACATCGCTCCTAAATAAAGCAGAGAACGAAGCTCTTTCACGCCGCCACATTTATCAATGCCAATCATAATAACTTTGCCGCCAGAACTATGCTGTTTCGGAGTCAAACCAACAAAAGCTGAAGCTTGTCTTCCGTTCTTAAATTGTTTTCCATCTCCAAGCGTGTTGTATAGCATTGCTGCAGTTGCCTCACCAACACCTTCTATCTTCATTAACCGCTGACATGGCTCTATTTGTCGTGTCATTGCATTCTTTTCTTTCTCGAATGAGATGAGCTGTGCTTTTAATTCTTTGTACTGCTCCCAGAGCATAGATAGAACGGACACAACAGTTGGAGGTATTTGGGTTTCACCATCTAGAGCGGCTTGAACAGAAGCTTTCAGGCCTTTCTCACCCCTGGGGTTAGCAACTCCATAACCTAAAATGGTACTTCTAATATGTAACCCTAAAGAAGCTACTGTACGTGACAAAAATCTACGACTACTTTCTAAAGATTGCATTGATTGTTGCTCAAGTGACTTGGGACGACTGAACTTAATTCCTATCTGGATGGCTGCATTGGCAATTGCCAGTGCATCATTATGGTCGGTTTTATGACCCTCTAAGTAACCTTTTACTTTCTTTGGGTTAATGATCCGCACTTCATGTCCGAATTTTTCTGCCAGTTGTCCCCAATAATGGCAACCACAACACCCTTCCATAGCAACAATTGAGGGTTTTGCTTTAGCAAGAAACTCTTTCATTTTTTGCCGACTAAGAGGTCTATTAGACAGCATTTCACCATGAATACTGATATGACACACTTGAAAAACATTTTTTGCTAAGTCGATAGCGATAACATTATTCGTCAACATATTAGAACCCTCGAATTATCGTGACTCTGCTAAGTGTAGATTGGCAGAGAGGAAGTGGATTCCATACATCAAGTTTAGCCAGCTCACTGTGGAAGTTATTTCAACCTTCATTTGACCTAGTTTTTGTAATGTGATTTGCTAAATCAAATCTACATTAGATATTGGGCTTAAGGTAATAAATGAGTAACTTAGCAAAACAAATTAATGATGTGTTTGAGAACTGTTCTCTTGCGCCAATTGTTCTGTTGGATGGTGCTTGGGGAGTTGGCAAAACTCATTTTATAACTCATGAATACAGCACATACTCAGATCAAGATTGCTTACTAATATCGGTTTTAGGTATCCAATCGTTACAGCAGTTTCACGAGAAGCTAATAGGAAAATATTTGTCTTTAGCTAGCGAGTCTGAATCAGACACCGCAGCAAAAACAGTGAGTATATTCTCAAAAGCTGTTAGTACATTTGGTGATGTTACAAAATCCAATCAATTGATTGAGTCACTATCTGGCTTAGTGAAACAATCCATAATTTCAAAAATTAACGATGTGACAATTATCGTTGATGATCTTGAACGTATTGAAGATCGTTCTCTAGCATCCCTTATACTTGGGGAGCTATATGACATGTGCAATTCAGAAAGCAGCATTAAAGCGATAGTGGTTATGAATGATTCGAAGTCATCAGTCAGTAAATCTCTTATCGAAAAGGTAATTTGCTGGAAATTTAAGTATGAGATCTCTAGTGAAAATGCATTCGATATCGCTTTCGGAACTTTAGATGTTTCCACTGACATTCAACGTTTTATGATTAAACGATTAGATGAGATACAGCCTTTGAACTTACGAGTACTTATTAGGCTATGTGACAGGATGAAACAGGTATCTAGCATGTTAGACACTATGGAGGATGAAATTGATGTCGAGAGTTCTAAGCAAACGCTTTTCCATAAAATGCTGTACCTCTCTTTTTTGCATCATCAACAAGATCAAGATCTGGATGAAATAGTTAAACAAATCAATACTATATGCATGCATGATGAGCAAGATGAACGCCATCCATTTTATAAGCAATACATATTTCATAATGAAAGCACTTCATTTATTGAGTTTACACTTGGCTGTTTATCGAGACCATTGCGAGATTCTGACCTACATAATCTTCACCCAAAAACCAATGAATTATCAGATTTCATTCATGCGAAAGGGTTAAGTCGGTATTCTGATGAAGAGCTTGGAGTAAAAATATCAGCTTTAATTGATTATGTATCGAATGAAACTAACCCATCGCTGAGCTTATGGTATAGCGCTGTTAATTTCCTTGCCTATTTATACTCATTAGGTGCATCTAACGACCAACGATTGTCTAATATCGTCAACATCGCTCAAGAAAGGCTTAAGTACATAACACCATCAGAAGAACGACACTTTCACACTTTTTCTTGTAATTCTGGTTTACCAAAACACATCGATGAGTTGAGATCATATTTCAAGGAAAAAGAGAGTAAAGATAATCATACTCAACTTATCGAAGAGATAGTTACATCAAAATGGATCGAAGTTGACAGAAAAGCATATACGCATGCAACTAATCGTCAGGAGCCACTGACTTTAAAGGCGGATGATTGGCTTGATGCTATTGGCAAATGGGATCATCATGACCTAGAGCTATTTTGGGATTTCTGTATGGAGGTTCATCGAGTCAGTAGCCTCGACCACTTTTTTGGCAAAGACAATAGAGAGCAATTACCAATTTTACTGAAGTCACAGTTAGATTCGATGACTCCGTGCTTACGGAAGGGATTACTTACAAGAATTTATAATTTGTTGTCCGCAAGTTAAGATTTCGTGGGTTGGGGTTTGATTGGTAGCTTGAATATTTTGAGTTAACAAGGTTATTCGACACATTATGCCTATTGAAGATCGTAACAAGTTTTTGTCCAACTCCAATTTAGCACACCCAAAAAGAAAAGTGTGATCACCAAACGACTTTGACAACGTTATAAAATATGGTTCAGGAAATGGACCATAACTGTCAGTCCTTATAAATAAAGGGCTAGCGACTCTCATTGGACTTTTCGCTGAAATGGGCGCAAAACCCCTAGATGGAAGTAAGAGTAACTACGCGGCCATTGATTCAATGAATGTTCAGCTTTGGTTGACGGGTTATTTCATGCTCTTATTGGTAGAGATTTTGGACATTAAATATCTGAACAATATCGTTGAGTAGAGTCACCGTTGGGTTAAGCAGAAAACACGTCAAGCTCTAGGTTAGAAGTCAACGGAAGGAGCTTTGGCCAGTTTGCATGGGCGTGAGTTGAAACAAGATCAGATAGATGTTGAAGGCCAGACAGCCTTTGAGCGATTTTACGCACTCGCAGCATAATTGTATCTGTCGGATTGGACTGTCACGCCTCTAACTAGATTTGCGACAGAACCCTTAATTAGCGTTTATCAATCTCACTCAAGAGTAGTTTGATTGATGCTTGCAACTGTTTATCTTCACCTTTCGCTATTGAGTTTGGATCGTTATACACCAACAGATCTGGAACAATCTCTTTATTTTCAAACCAATTACCTTGGTCATCTTTAAATCCTAATTGCGGAACGCCATAAGTCAGATTAGGCTCTTGCTGACTTTCCCAAATCACAGCAGTCCCCGTTCCCGGAACCCGCTCACCCACTAACAAACCTACCCCCTCTTTTTGATAAAAATAAGGCACAATTGAGGCGTCAGAATAACTGCTCGCATTAGCAATCATCAGACTTGGTTTTGCCCAACGTCTTTCAGGAAAACTCGAGACTTCGTAACCATCCCGAGTTTCCATTTTACTATGACGAACCCCAGACAGAATACTCATGACTTGATCATGTAAAAAACCGCCACCATTAAATCGCACATCAACAATCACCGCCTGCTTGTCTTTTAAGTCACCAAACAAATCATTCTGCATTTGAGTAAAGCCATCACTGTCCATTGACTGAAGATGTAGATAACCTATTTTTCCATCTGAAAGATTTTCCGTTATGGCTTTACGTTGATCTACCCACACATCATAAGCCAACTGTCCCTCTAACCCTAAACTGATAGGCAGCAGCTTAAATTGAACCGGCAGTGTCTCTCCGGGTGCCAACACAGTGAGTTGAGTTAGTTTTCCCTGAGTAAAATTCAGCGCAGAATAGATATCTTGTTTCTCTGATATCTCTTTTCCATTTACCGCATAAATGATACTGCCTGTTTTAAGTGGCGAGTTAAATGTATCTGCAGGCCCACCCGGTAATATCGATTTTATCCGAACCCCTTTAGCACGATAGTGATCATCATAATAAAGTCCCAATGACGCAGGCTCTTCCCAAGTCGCATATTCAGTTCGATATGATGCACCAGTATGGGAGGCGTTCAATTCACCCACCATTTCACTCAGTAATTCAGCAAAGTCAGTATAGTTGTGAATGCCTCTTAGTTGCTTTTTATAACGCTCACCGTAGGCACTCCAATCAACGCCGTGCATTTCAGTATCGTAGAACTTACTCTCAGTAAGTCGCCACACATGATCAAAAATGTACTCAATTTCACGGCTAAAATCATAATAAGCATTTGCTTCATAATCCACAAAATCAGACTCACCAGAAGCGATGGTCAAGCGTTCAATACCTTGGGTCCCAATCACCACCAGTAATTCATCATCCGGAGTCATTGTGATCGCGTTTATATCACTCGCGCTTCGCGTGAACAGGGTGTATGTTTCACCAGTCTCTATATCAACCTCTGTAAACTCAATCACGTCTCCAACATAGTGAGCAACAATCATGTTTTTGTTGTCTGCTGTGAGCTGGAAAAACAGCGGTTGTAATGAATATGGTGTAATACGCTGAGTACGATATTTTAGCCCGTTTTGATCAATGACTGTCGGCTCTGGCGTTGTATCATGCTCTGGTTCGTCTTTGTCTGCTGCAATCTCTTCATCTAACCATTTTTGTTCTTTGGTCTTTAGCGCTTGGTGTTGAGCTTTACGGTTTAAATATACTGCATAGATGTCTGCTTGCACCGCACTTTCATCTATCGTTCTAAGCGCATTTTTATTACTTAACCAATATACGATCTGCCCATCTGCACTAAATTTAGGTTGGGTATCAGAAAAACCGCTATTGCTTACATTGATAGGCTCTTGGCTGTTATCTGCAGATAAAATGACAATATCACTATTAAATGAAGCTCGGTTTCTCGTGACTAAGTATTGGCTATCTGGAGACCAGGAATAGGTTAAGTCCTCGTCTGAATATGAGTAGACCTGTTGATTGCTTAACAGTTCGTAAGTCTCATCGTTCTCTAAGTCATAAACTTTAATACTATTTCGATCTTCACGGTAAGCCACTCGTTTACCATTAGGAGAAAATAGCGGCTGAATCTCATCGGCTCCCTCATCTGATAATTGCTCTTCTTTCAGATCCAGAGAAGTCGAAAAACTCTTCGCCGTATCATTTACATAAGTTTGAAATACATCCCAATGCCCATTGCGCTCCGAACTATATATCACTCGATAACCGTCATTCGAGAAGGAAACATTCTTCTCTTGCTGCGGAGTGTTTGTCACTCTTTTCGTGTTACCCGATAAACCAGACACAATATAAACATCACCCCGAGCAATGATCGCAGCTTCCGGAGAGGTCGGTGAGATAACAATTTCAGATGCTTGATCGTTCAAATTAACGAAATATTGACCAGAGGACAGATTAATTTGGCGAATTGAGATCGAGACTTTCTGTGCCTTTTCTGCTCCTGAAGACTGACGCCAAATTTGACCATCAAAGCCGTAAACTAAATCGCCGGTATTACTTTGTGACAAAAAGCGAACGGGTAATTTTTTATGATGACTAATCTGCTTTGGTTCTGTGTTTCCATTAATATTTTTCTGCCATATGTTAAAGCTACCTGAACGTTCACTTAGATAATAGAATGAAGCTTCATCTTGAGCCCATACAGCATTGCGGTCTTCACCTCGAAAATCTGTCAATGCGGTATGTTTTTTCGACTGAGTGTCGAACAACCAGATATCTCGAGTAGCATCAGATACTGCTCGTTTACGCCAATTTTGTTCATAAGATGGCGTGTTGGTATAAAGAAACTGACTGCCAGATGTATTAAAAGCAATATCTCTTGCTTGAGTGGGTAAAATCAGTTTTTCTCTACCACCGACGACAGAGACTGAATAGATCTGCGAGGCATCATTTCCCCCTAACCCTGCATTAAAGTTTGCCTCGGAACTGCCTAAACGCCTTGAACTGAAATAAACATCTTGACCATCTGGCGAGAATGAATAAGGAATATCCTTTGCATAGTGGTAGGTCAAACGTGTCGCCTGCCCCCCAATGCTAGGCACAACAAACACGTCACCGGGGCCAAAACGGTCCGCAGTAAAGGCAATGGATTGACTATCCGGAGACCAGGTTGGATGTTGACTATAAGTGTCACTACTGGTCAAAGCAATGGCCTCACCTCCCCGCGCAGGGACTACCCATATCTGCCCTGAGTAAGTAAATGCAATCTGCTCACCATTAGGAGAGACTTTAATGTCACGCAACCATGTAGGTGAGTTCGATGTGGTAACGAAACCTACATCATTTGAATTTTCGGAGTTCGCCGTTCCTTGAGAAAGAGCAAAACCAGAGTGACTAGCAAGTAATAATAGAGGCAGCGAACTGAACATTGATTGTCGCAAACACATAACGGTTCCTTTTTCTTATGTTTTTATTGTGTATTTCAAATATTGGTAATTATCCGCAATAAATTACCCTAAGTCGGGGGCTGTTTCTGATTAGTTGCAACAGCCCCTTTTAAAGGGTTAGATCGTGCGATTGGAGGTTATATCAATAAAGCAAAGTTAATGCGTTGCTTTATTTTTGTACATTTAATTTGTAAATGTGCTTATAAATCATTACTTTAAATCTTTAAGCGTGCACTTTCGTTCCGTTGGGCCTCAAACTCCTTTAGTTCGTTAATCTGGTGTTTCAAACCATCTATAAAAACATCAACATACCTATTAAAACTCTCGTCCATCGGTTTGTCATAGCCATTTTTCCAGCGTAAAATGAAAGAATTATTCATCATTTGAGGTAGAAAACGAGTTAAGTTTGGATACTCACTACTTTCTACCTTCTTAGCCTCCCCTCTTAATTTAGCTTCCCATTCATCCGCATTGTCTAGCGGTAAATGACCGAACTCCATGGTTACGAAACCACACATTGATGCAATTACTGTGTTGTACATAGGGACTATATGAGACGGCGGACAATTTGCGTCCAAAAGCACAGCTACAATTCCATCTAGCAATCTAGGATCTTGATACGCATTTGCCAGAAGTCTCCCTCCTATCAAATCTGCGATGTGGGGATGTTGTCTTACTGCATCTCTGTAGTTTTGGAATAACAAGGTCAGCCAGACGTGCCAATCCAGGTTACCGTAGTTAGGTGTGACACTAGACATCACTGTATTTGCAATTTCACCTAACAGTGTGTTTTTGTTTTTAAAATACCAATAGATAGCTGTTGGATAGGTATCTAACCGTCTAGCTACGTCTCGAATACTAAAAGTATCGATTCCTTTCTCCGCAATAAGATTCAGTGCTACCTCGATTATAATTTCCTTAGAGAGAGGTGTTGTATTTGCTTTTCTTTTCATAAAGGTACCGCTATCTAGAAAGTACTTGCTAAAGGGAGGTCTGCTTTTTAGACAGATTGAACGAACTTCTAATGCTAGAAGTATCGTAAACAATATTTAATTTGGTAATCAAGCGGCTACCTTTGTCGACTTCTAACACATCGACAACATTAAAAGGTGCAGGTTCACCATTGGCAAGTGTCCAGTCAAAATAGAACCAGATAGATATCAAATATGTACAGTCACAAGTTGATTTTCCTTCCATTACCCCCTTCAAGGTTAGCTTTGAACTGCTCGTATCTTCAAACAATTCAGGATAAAAGTCTGCAGCCTTACTTTCACCGTAAAGTGGTGAACTCACCAACGCATCTGGCGTGAAAAGTTTTCAATGTTTGCTTCTTCAAGTGCTTCAAGGTATTTGTTTGCTATCGTATTGGCATTCATGATTTTACTCTATTGTTCAGTGTACAATATCTATTTTGTACACTGAAAAACAATGGGAGTAAACTTGATTTTGTAGCGGTTTAATAGAATGAAAGGTGCTTTATTAACAATGAACCCATGCCCGCATTGATGTTTTTGCATCGTTGACGGCATTGTTGCAACACTAAAACTTGGCTTTGTTGAAGCGCTCAGATAATGTTCAATTATTTCATTAACACTGAGTTCAGTTATCATAACCAGCCCTTCATGATCTGCACCATCAATACTGGACACTAAGTTAAACGACTTTCCATACCTATAGTTATTCATAAATCGCTAATTTAGCAAAGGCGCTAGCAAACTTTTGTCCGAAAGCTTCTCAGGTTGATTTTTTACCCGTGTGACATTATTTACATATAATTCAGGAAATAGACCATAGCTCTCGAATACAGCGTTATAGCCTTTGGGTTGTGTAAGTCTAAGTTTGAATCCATCAACAGTGTGATATAATTAAAGTTATATCACACTGTTGAGATAGAGAGCCCAAGATGAGCACGCTAACCAAGCCACACAACAAGAAAAATCAAGTGACGTTGTCACATTTAAAATCTCAGCAAGATGTGATCAATCAGTGGCAAGAACAGCAACATCAACTCAGTCGCTTTAAACTCAACTTTCCCGATCTCACCGACAGCTTTTCACCTGACTGGGACATGCTCCCTATAGCGCTCAAACACCTGAAGGCCTTTGAAGAAAACCGGGGAGGGTTAAGCACCAATACACTGAAAATGCTGGCTTTTGTGATCAGGAAGTGGGACGAGCATTGTAAAGTAGGCGACCTTTACTCCTTTCCTATTCACGCGCCGCTCTTGTTGACTTGGTTTAAAGCATTAAAACTCGAGAAACAAATAAAAATCAACACTTTAAAACAATATCGAGCGCAACTCAGCCTTTTTCACAAAATGATGGGCATAGAAGACATCACCAAAGATCCAATCCTCCAACATTTTTTTAAATCATTAGCAAAAGATGAAATGGAACTCACCGGCACTCAGGTGATCGAACTCCAAGCCAAACCTTTTCGTCGGGCTCATTTAGATAAATTAATGAGCCTGTGGGGCAATGACAAAGTCCCACTTCCTTACCGAGATCTCACCTTACTCACATTGGCTTACGGTACGCTACTTCGTGAGGGGGAAATTGGAAAAATCCGTAAAAAACACATTAAAATACTCGATAATGGAGACATCAACATTGAGCGGGTCACATCAAAAACGACGATTAGTCCTGAGCCTAAACGACTCACTCGTCAGTTTTCCACTATTGTGAAGCGATATTTAGCCACTTATTGCCAAGGACTTCAAGAAGACGACTTCATCTTCTGCTGGCTGACGCCAACAGGGGCGAGGCCCGCGGGCTACCGTCAAACCCCCATGTCAGGCATGACCGTGGATCGCATTTATCAACGAGCGCATAAAACGCTTCTTGTTGAAGGTGACATTGTCACGCAAAATGGAGCGCACCGAGAAGTGTGGAGTGGACACTCAAGCCGAGTTGGAGCCCTACAAGATGGGTACGCAGCAGGATTGACCTTAACTCAATTGATCCAGCTCGGTGACTGGAAGAGTAATGAAATGGTATTGCGCTATCTGCGAGGACTCAGTAATGACCAAAGCCCTAACTTATTGTTACAAGACTGAAAAGTAAAACAACGACATTTGAAGTAGACACAAAAATGCCAAGCGTTGAGAATCCCTCTTAAATGCTTTGTTAGCTATTTTTATTGAATAGCAAATCACCGATACAATCTAATACTTTACCGAAAGTGATCAGTAACTTTAAAAGTTTTATGACCATTGAAATATGACGAGCTAATTCATTAAGTTTCATTTTTTAACCTCTTACTTAGTAGATGAGGTAAATATATCAACGAACCAGAACTACTCTAAATCTGTTCATGCAGTGCAAAACCATTTGCTCTATACGTCCGGAAAATTAGCTAATTTATACCTAAAATCTCTTAGCAAATTTTCTATAGTTTGAAGACTTACGCCTAGTTGATCAGCCGCATCTTGTTTGATCTCCATCGCTCGATTTTCTAACCATCTTTTAACATCTATTGGTTCAATACCTTCTTTATCTGCTTGGTGTTCAAGCAGGGTCTCGCCTTCGGATAATTTAGCAGTTTTAAATTCGCTAATTAGGCCTAAATTCATTGATATTGTTTCTGCAATATACATTCTTTCATTTGCTGGAATTTTTAAATGTGCGGCTGCTTTTACTTTTTGTTTTCTGCTGCCATCTATAATGGAAGCTATTAAGGGTCTATAAGCAGGAGGTATATCAGATTTTAATACAAGTTTAGCGAGTAAAGAGCCATCGCAATAGTCCCAAGCATCAACTGATGCAATCCATTCCATCATATCTCGATTATCAACAGTCCGTCCTAAAAATGTAACTTCTTTATTACTCATAAATTAACCTTGAATAATAGCTAACGCCGCGTTAAGTGGTGAGCAACGCCTACCACCCTACCTAAACCATTGTGACATAAACACTTAACCCAAAGTAAACCGAAAATCCCGAGCGTTGGGAATCCGTCTTAAACGCTTGTATGTTTACCTTTTAAACAAATCGCACGATTTAATTAGATTGACCATTTCATGCGACCAACTATAATCTTACTGTAATTCCAGATTTGGAGATAAACCATGCATACATTAACAGCAAATGATGCCAAACGTAATTTTGGTGAGCTACTTCTAAGCGCTCAACG
This sequence comes from Vibrio genomosp. F6, assembly GCF_005146325.1. Classification (NCBI taxonomy): domain Bacteria; kingdom Pseudomonadati; phylum Pseudomonadota; class Gammaproteobacteria; order Vibrionales; family Vibrionaceae; genus Vibrio; species Vibrio genomosp. F6. The sequence continues at coordinate 23,195 of NZ_SYUT01000034.1, forward strand.
CGAGCCGGTTAAGATTAGTAAAAACAGCAAAGATGCCGTAGTTGTAATGTCTATTCAAGACTATGAAGAACTAGAAGCAATGAAAACTGGTTACCTTAGACATTGTTTTGAGTCAGCTAAGCAAGACTTAGCACAAGGCGATGTGGTTGATGGTGAAGAATTTTTGAGCGCCTTATAACCCGTTATGCAAAAAAACAAATACAAACTAAGTAAATTAGCCCAGACTCATTTACGAAAAATTAAAAGCTATACCGTTAACAATTACTCCGAGATGCAGTGGCGAAGCTACAAAGATACGCTACTAGTCGGGTTTCAAATGCTTGCCGATAACCCGGCTGTTGGTCGTAGTTGTAACGACATATACCCAAGCGGATTCTATTTCCCTGTGGGTAAGCATACCGCTTACTTTACAAAAGAGGATGGCTTCATTTTAGTTGTCGCAGTACTCGGTCAATCACAACTGCCTCAGAACCATTTGTAATCAAGATTTCACCCTAGAGTTAGATTTAGGGTGAAGATTTCAGCTGGTATCAACGCCGCATTAAGGTGCGACAACGCTATAACACCCAAACTAAACCACTGCGCCGTTAACACAAAACTCAAATCAGAGTGAAATTGCCACGTGTTGGGAGTCACTATTAAATTGTTTGTTATGTTTATAATATCAACTTCATTCCTTCCAGCATTTCTTTGGCTCCTGGATAGTGATTTTTAGATGCTTCCTTTAACCAAAGAAGAGCATTCTGCTGTTCTCCGATTTCCATTAGTATCATAGCTAGCTGCATTTGAGCTCGACCATACCCACCTTTGGCAGATAACGTCATAAAGTACACAGCATTCTCTCTATTTTTTTCTAGCATATACCCATTCAAGAACATTTGGCCGATGGCATAGTTCTCCACCGTACCTCCCTGATCCGCTCGCAGCCCTATCCAAGTTAATTCGTCATTTGATAAACCCTTAGTAGTATTATTATCACCAGACTCTACACCTATGGTATGCATACCATAGTAATAATATTTAGAGCGCTCTGATTTGATGCAATAATCATAATAAAGCATTGAAATATTTATATATTCCTTATCATCAGCACCTTTTTTAAAGTACTTAATAGCATTGACACAGCTTTTTTCTTCTTCAAAAATAGAGTAGCCACGATAGAAGTTACTTTTCAAAAAATCATTACTGTACGGAGATTTGCTAACCTGGCTATCGACTGCACATCCACTTAAAACCGACATTAACCCCATGAAAATTATTGTATTTTTCAAAAATTTCATCATTACACCAATTTATAAACATAACGCCCAATTCTTGCGA